>NZ_JH636048.1 GCF_000258175.1 Saccharomonospora xinjiangensis XJ-54
GTGCTGCACACCGTGCCCGCCGACCCGGCCGCCGCGCTGCCCGGCACGTACGACCTCGTGGTGGCGCTCGGCCGTCTTGCCGGTGTGCGCCGCAAGCGGGAGCTGCTCGCCAGGATCGACGCGGCGCTAATCGACGGCGGGCGGGGTGTGGTCGCCGACCACGTCGCGACCCTGCGCGGCGATCTCGACGACAGGGCCGGGGGAGTACTGGTGTCCAGTGTGGACTCCTGGGTCGAGCTGCTCGGCTCCGCGCGCCTCGTCGTGGACGAGGTCACCGACCCGCCTCGGCTCCTGCGGACGAGGCTCGATCACGCCGCGCTCGCCGAGGCCCAGCGGCGCGGGTGGGCACGGCCGGTGCTGCTGCGCCTGCGCAAGGACGTGGCGATGGCGGCCGACCAGCGCAACCGGGTCAACCACCGCGCGCTGACCGACTGGACCGGCGCCTGAGGAGTGAGAGGAAACCACATGTCCGAGGTCATGCGGGTGGTCGAGGAAGCCGCGGCCAAGCTGAACCTCACCACGCTCGCCGGACTCGACCCGGCGAGGGCGGTGTCGCTGGTCGAGGCGATCAACGCGGCTCTGGGAACCACCCTCTCCAGCGGGGTCGTCGCCGACCATCCCGACACAGCGAGCCTCGCCGCGCACGTCGAGTCGGTTCTCGACGCGGCGACGGCACGGGAGGAGATCGCGATCGTCGGCCTGCACTGCCGCACCGGCGACGCGCCCGATTCCGACGAGTTCTGGGACATCGTGCGCACCGGCCGCGACGTCACCAGGGAGATCGGCGACCCCGTCGCGCTGACCATGTTCCGCCAGGCGTTCCCCGACGCTGAGCTGCCCCGCTACGGCGCCATGCCGGACACCGACGCCTTCGACCCGGCGTTCTTCCGCATCTCGCCGACCGAGGCCGCCGCGATGGACGCCGCGCAGCGGGTGCTGCTGGAGTCCAGCTACCACGCACTGGAGGACGCGGCCATCGACGCCGCGTCCCTGCGGGGCCGCAGGGTCGGCACGGTCGTCGGTACCACGGGCCTCGCCCCGCAGGCCGAGTACACCGCGCACTCGCTGCTCGGGTCGGACACCAGCGTGATGGTGTCCCGGCTCGCGTACCACCTCGACCTCGCGGGGCCCGCGCTCGCCGTGGACACCGCGTGCTCGTCGTCGCTGGTCGCCATCGACGTCGCGGTGCGGCTGCTGCTGTCCGACCAGGCCGACCTGGTGCTGGCAGGCGGGGTGTACGTGATCAACCACCCCGGCGTGTTCCTGACCATGCAGAACCTCGGCACCGTGTCCGCCACCCGCCGCTGCACACCGTTCGACGCCGACGCCGACGGGATGCTCGTGGGCGAGGGCGTCGGGATGCTGGTGCTCAAGCGGCTGTCCGACGCCCTCCGCGACAACGACCGCGTCCACGGCGTCATCAGGGCCAGCGGAACCAACCAGGACGGGCGCACCTCCGGCATCACGGCGCCCAGCGTGTCGGCCCAGTCGGCGTTGCTGCGTGAGGTGCTCGGCCGCAGCGGGGTCGCGGCCGACGCGCTCGGCTACTTCGAGGCGCACGGCACCGGCACCACACTCGGCGACCCCATCGAGATCGCGGGCATCACCTCGGCGTACGCGGGTCTCACCGACCGCACCGGCTACTGCCCGATCGGCTCGGTGAAGGCCAACGTCGGGCACACGATGGGTGCCGCAGGCGTGCTTGGCGTGATCAAGGTGCTGCTCGGGATGCGCGACGGCGTCGTGCCCCCCGCGACAAACTTCACGAAACCGAACCCGCACATCGACTTCGACTCCGCGCCGGTGCGCGTGCCCACCGAGGAACAGCCGTGGCCTGCCGGTCCCGACGGGCGCAGGCACGCCGCGGTGAGTTCGTTCGGCTACAGCGGCACCAACGCCCACCTCGTGCTCTCCGATCTCCCCCTGCCGACGCGGCAGCCCGCCCCGTCCCGTCCGCAGCTCATCCCGCTGTCGGCGCGCACGCGCGACCGGCTGCGGGTCAGGGCCGCCGACCTGGCGGCGGCCCTGCGAGGCCCGCTCTCGGGCGCCGACCTCGCCGACGTGGCCTACACGCTCCAGGTGGGCAGGGAACCGATGGCCGAGCGAACCGTCCTGGTCGCCGGGTCCGTGGCGGAGCTGGTCGGGCAACTCGACCGCGTCGCGGGAGGCGAGGAGATCGCACTCGGCGACTCCGTGCCCGCCGAGCTGGCCGGTCCCGCGCGGCAGTGGGCGTCGGGCGAGCCGGTGGCGTGGGCGCGCCTGCACCTGGGAACGGCCCCGCGCCGGATCGGGCTGCCCGGCTACCCGTTCGAACGGCATCGGTACCCGCACGCGTGGGCCGACGGCACCCCCATCGAACGGCCGAAGAACGGTGCCGCGCCGATGCTGCCCCCGCCAGCCGGCACCGCGACCGGCGCACCCGCGACCGCAGCGGCGACGACAGCGGCAGCGACGGCAGCGGCA
>NZ_JH636049.1:0-3277 GCF_000258175.1 Saccharomonospora xinjiangensis XJ-54
AATCCGCCCCGGCGTCCGTGGCACCGGCAGCCGACGTCGTCGCGGTGGCCGGAAGTCGGTCGGTGAGCAGGCCCAGCAGGTGGTGCGCGAGCGCCCCTGCCGTCGCCTGGTCGAAGACCAGTGTGACGGGAAGGCGCAGCCCGGTGGCATTGTCGAGCCGGTTGCGCAGCTCCACGGCGGCCAGCGAATCGAACCCGAGTTCGGCGAATCCGGTGTCGGCGTCCACGTCCCCGGCCTCGAATCCGGGCAGGATCGCCGCGACGTGCGAGGCGATCTCGGCGAGCAGCACGCCGATGCGCCGTGGCGGTTCGACGGCGGCCAGCCGGTCGATGAGCGACTCCGGAGTGGAATCCGCCGGTGCGTCGGCCGGGGCCGTGGCTGGCGCGGGCTCCGGTGCCCGCGCGGGCACGGGGTCCTCGCCGGTGAGCCCGCGCATCAGCGGATGCACCGGGCCGGTCCGCATGGCCGGGATGTCGAGTTTCATCGGCACCGCGAGGTCGTCGGGCCCGGTCACGGCGGCGTCGAACAGGGCCATGCCCTCCTCGTCGGAGAGCATGCGGAAGCCTGCCCTCGCCATCCTGGCCGCGGCCTGTTCGTCGAGGTCGCGGGTGAGGTCGCTGACGCTCGCCCACAGTCCGAACGCGACGGACAGCCCGGAAAGGCCCTCCCACCGGCGGCGGCGGGCGAACGCGTCGAGGAACGCGTTGGCCGCGGCGTAGTTGGCCTGGCCCGGATTGCCGAGCACCCCGGCTGCCCCGGAGAACAGCACGAACACGTCGGGATCGGCGTCCCTGGTCAGCTCGTGGAGCACCACGGCGGCGTCGAGCTTGGCCCGCAGGACCGGCGCGAGCCGCGCACGGGTCTGACCGCCGAGCATGCCGTCGTCGAGTGCGCCGACGAGTTGCACCACGCCGGTGAGCGGGTGCTCGGCGGGGATACCGGCCAGCAGCGCGGCGACCTGGTCGCGGTCGGTCATGTCGCAGCGGGCGATCCGCACACTCGCTCCGAGCGCGGTCAGCTCGGCGGTGAGCGCCGCCGCTGTCGGCGCGTCCTCACCCCGGCGCGACGCCAGCAGCAGGTGCCGCACGCCGTGCGTGGTCACCAGTGTGCGGGCGACGGCCGACCCGATCGTGCCGGTGCCACCGGCGACGAGCACGGTGCCGCCGGGGGTGAACGTCCTCGGCATGGTGAGCACGATCCGGCCGACGTGCTCGCCCCTGCTCATCGCCCGCATCGCGTCCTTGGCCCTGCGCACGTCGAGCACGGTGCGGGCGAGCGGGGGCAGCGTCCCGTCACGGAACAGCGGAAGGAGCACGTCGAGCATCGCGCCGATGCGCTGCGGTCCCGCCTCGACGAGGTCGAACGCCCGGTAGGAGACGTCGCCACGGACGCGCGCGACGTCGGCGGCGGTCCTGAGATCGGTCTTGCCCAGTTCGGCGAAGCGCCCGCCCTGCCGAAGCAGGCGCAGCGACGTGTCGATGTGGTCGCCGGTCAGCGAGTTCAGCACCACGTCGATTCCACCGCCGAACGACTCGGCGTAGCCGGTGTCGCGGGACGAGGCGATCGAGGAGGGCGGCAGCCCCATCGCCCGCAGCTCCGCGTGTTTGGCGGGGCTCGCCGTGGCGAACACGGTGGCCCCGAGATGCCGCGCGAGCCGCACCGCGGCACTGCCGACCCCGCCTGCCGCAGCGTGCACGAGCACCGACTCGCCCGCCCTGAGCCCGGCGATGTCCACGAGCCCGTGGTAGGCGGTCAGGTAGGCCACGGCCGCCGAGGCCGCCTCGGTGTAGGACCAGTTCTCCGGTATGGGCCGCACGGTCCGCGCGTCGGTGACGCACACCGGGCCGATGCCGCCGGGAAGGAGACCGAACACCCGCTGGCCCACGGTGAGGTCGCCGACGCCGGGGCCGACCTCGGTGATCACGCCTGCGCCCTCGGCACCGAGCACCACCTCGCCCGGATACAGCCCGAGCGCGCCGAGCACGTCGCGGAAGTTGAGCGCGGCGGCACGCACCGCGACGCGCACCTGACCTTCGGCGAGCGGGCGCAGGGCGTCCGGCGCCGGTACCAGCGCGACGCCGTCCAGCGTCCCGGGTTCCGTGGTGTCGAGCCGCCACGCCGGGGTGGCGGGCACCGGCAGTATCGGTGTGGCCGCCGTGCGGGTCAGCCTCGGCACGAGCACCTTCCCGCCGCGCACGGCGACATGGAACTCGTCGGCCGACACGGCGGAGGTGATCAGGTCGGGCAGGTCCCGCACCGGGGTGTGCGGGTCGAGATCGACGAGGACGAGCCTGCGCTGATGTTCCGCCTGCGCCGTGCGCAGCAGGCCCCAGACGGGGGCGGTCACCAGGTCGGTGAGCCGCTCCCCCGGTTCGGCCGCCACGGCGCCCCGGGTGAGCACGACGAGGCGCCGTCCCCGGTTGGCGGGGTCGGCGAGCCAGTCGCGGACGGTGTCGAGCAGCGCGCCGGTGGCCTCGTGGGCGGCGGGAACAAGGCCGGTGGTCGTCACCGGAAGGTCAGGCCCGCGCAGGGACAGCACGGCGTAGGTGCCGCGTTCGGCCGGGGTGACGGCCGAGGCGAAACCGGCGTGGTCGGGGCCCAGCAGCGACCACGTCGCCGCGCTGGGCGTGCCGGGTTCGGGAATCGGCACCCAGTCCACTGTGTACAGGCAGTCCCGCACCAGGTCGGGGCGTTCACCGGTGGCCGACCGCAGCACCAGCGACTGGAGTTCGGCCACGGGTTTGCCGTCGCCGTCGGCGAGCTGCAACGCGACACCGGAGGCACCGGCCTTCGTCAGCCGCGCCCTGGCCCTGGCGCCCGCACCCGGCGCGTGCACGGACAGTCCCGTCCAGGCGAACGGCAGCAGATTCCCCCCGCCGTTCATCCAGGGCGCGAACCCCATGGCATGCAGAGCCGAGTCGAGCAGCGCGGGGTGGACGCCGTAGCGGGTGGCGTCGGCCGACGCCGATTCGGGCAGCTCGACCTCGGCGAACACCTCGTCGCCGCGCGCCCACACCGCCTTCAGGCTCGAAAACGCCGGGCCGTAGGTGTATCCCGCGGCGTCCATGGCGGCGTAGTAGTCCTCCGACGGCAGGCGGCGCGCCCCTGCGGGAGGCCACGCGGAGAGGTCGAAGTCCGGCTCTGTCCTCAGCGGCGTGCAGGTTCCTGTGGCGTGGCGCGACCAGGGGCGGCCCTCCGCGGCGTCGGCGGGCCGCGATGTCACCTCCACGGTCCGCGTGCCGTCGGGCTCCGCGGGGCCGAGCACGACGCGGAGGGC
>NZ_JH636049.1:3377-6436 GCF_000258175.1 Saccharomonospora xinjiangensis XJ-54
CCGCCGCCAGCGCCGTCCTGACCGCCGGGTCGCCGGCCGGTCTGCGGCCCAGCCACGCGACCTTCGCTCCGTAGTGTTCGTGCAGGTGCCGGGTGAGTGCCTGGCCGACGACCCCCGCGCCACCGATCAGCAGGTACGCGCCGCCGGTGCGCAGCGCGGGCGCGCCGGCGGGCGGGTCGATCTCGTCGAACCGCTGCCGGTAGCGCACACCGCCGCGCAGGAGAGTCAGTTCGGCTCGCGGGCTCGCGGGCTCGGCGACGATCGCCGCCGCCAGCGCGGGAAGGTCGGTGTCGGCGGCGGAGACGTCCACGTTACGGACCGCGAAGCGGTGCTGCTCGCGAGCGAGGAAGTACGCGAGACCCGTGAGACCGGCACCCCTGGCGTTGGCGGCGTTGCCGTCGAGACCGTGGGTGTCGTGCGTGGTGATGTGCAGGTCGGTGCGCTCCCCCTTCTCGGCCAGCGCCCGCACCAGTCGCAGAGCCAGCAGCTGCACATCGGCATCGACGCGCGCGTGCGGGTCCTCCACCCCCACCACGAGATGAACGCGGTCAACGGCGCCGATCTCGGTGAGCAGTGTGCGCACGGCGCCGGGATCGGCGGGCGAGACGGTGCGCCGCCCCGCTGCGGCCGTGCTCGTGGTCGCCTCGATCACGGTCGCTCCGGCCGCGCGGTGGTGGTCGGCGATCGCCCCGGCCAGCGGCCCCGCACCAGAGTCGAGAACCAGCACTCGTCCCGAGGCCTCGCCGGTGCCCTGCGCGGACGGCCGCGACACCCAGCTCGGCACGCGCAGCCGGGCCCGTGCCGGTTCGGTCAGCGCCACCACATCGCGCGAGGCCCGCCCCGCGCCCTGGCCGCCCGCACCGTGGCCGTTCCCGCTGTGATCGGGCGCGTCCTGGACACCGGTGGCGCGGCCGTTCGCACCCAAGCCGCCTGCGTCGTGGCCGGGTGCGGCGTGGCCGTCGCGGGCGGTGCCGTGATCGTCGCGCACCACGACCTGTTCGGTCCCGTGGTGGCCATTGGTGGCCGCCCGCTCGGTGCCCTTCGGGGTGACGGCGTGGTCGGTGAACCAGAACCGGTCACGGGCGAACGGGTAGGTGGGAAGGCTGACCCTGCGAGGACGACGGTGTCCTACCTGCCCTGCCTGGTCTGCCGGGGTCGGCCACGTCACCGGCTCCCCCGCCACCCAACGCTGTGCCAGGGCACACAGCGCAGGATCCGACCCGTGGACCCGCACCGAGTCGTCGGTGAGGAACCCGGCGAGTGCGGCGGTGAGTGCGGCGAGGTCCGAGACCACGAACGCCGCTCGCTCGGCCAGTTCGACGCGCCCTTCCTGCAAGGTGAAGGCCACATCGGCCAGATCGGGTGCTGACTGGCCGTGCGGGAGCAGCGCGGCGGCGTCGGCGCAGCTGTGCGCGGTGGTCAGCCTCGGGTGTCCCTCCTGCGGCAGGAGGTCCGAAAGCGACCTGGTCAGCTCGGCCACCTCGGCTGCCGTGACGCCGTACTCGTGCCACGGCCGCATGGGGTCGATGGCGGTGGGGTCGGTGCCCAGCACCCGCGCCAGCCGCGCCGTGACCTCGCCGACGGGATCGTCCACCCCGCCGCGCACCCGATCGAGCAGGCGCGCGGCCAGCGTCCGCAGCGCCTTGGGCGTGCGCGCCGACAGGGGAATGACAACCGGCCCGGTGAGGCGTGCCGCATCCGGCTCGGTGCTCCTTCCGGTGTACTCCTCCACCACGACGTGGGCGTTCGCGCCCGTCGCGCCGAACGAACTGACCCCGGCTCTGCGGACACCGCCGCACGTCCACGGTTCGGTGGTGCGCTGGAGCCGGAACGGTGATCCGTCCAGGTTCAGCAGCGGGTTCACCGCCTCGGCGTGCAGTGTCGGCACGAGCGTGCGGTGGTGCAGTTGCAGCACCGCCTTCGTCAGCCCCGAGATGCCTGCCGCGCCCTCGGCGTGGCCGATGTTGGACTTCACCGACCCGAGCGAGCAGCTCCCCGGCTCGGCTGTGTCACCGAACGCCGTCACCAGCGCCCGCAACTCGATCGGATCGCCCAGCGAGGTCCCGGTGCCGTGCGCCTCCAGCACACCGACGGTGGCCGGGTCGATGCCGGCGTCCGCGAACGCCTCGGTGAGCACCGCGGCCTGCGCCACCGGGTTCGGCACGCTGAACCCGCTCGCCGCGCCGCCGTGGTTCACCGCGCTGCCCGTGATGACCGCGTAGATGTGGTCGCCGTCGCGCTCGGCCGCCGACAGCGGCTTGAGCACCACCGCGCCGACACCCTCGGCTGAGACGTAGCCGTCGCCGCCGTCACCGAAGGACCGGCAGCGGCCGTCGCTGGAATGCATGTTGACCAGGCCGTATCCCACGTACTTCGCGGGGTGCAGCGACAGGTTCACCCCACCCGCGATCGCCACGGTGCACTCCCCCGACCGCAGGCTCGCCACGGCGAGGTGCACGGCCGTCAGCGACGACGAGCACAGCGTGTCCACGGCGAGGCTGGGGCCGTGGAAGTCGCAGAAGAACGACACCCGGTTGGCGATCTGTCCCTGGCTGAGACCGATCGGCACCGGGGCGCCCCCGAGCGTCGTGTGCTCGACACTGGACAGCGGGTAGTCCTTGTGCATCACGCCTGCGAACACCCCGCCTCTGCGGCGGCCTGCGGGGCCGGACGGCGGGCACAGCGACCGAGGCGTGTACCCGGCGTCCTCGATCGCCGACCAGCACGTCTGGAGGAACAGCCGTTCCTGCGGGTCGAGCACGGCCGCCTCGGCCGAGGAGATCCGGAAGAACGCCGCGTCGAAGCCGTCCACGTCGTCGAGGAACCCGCCCCACGACGACAGCGGCCTTCCCGACGCGCTGCGCACGTCGCCGAAGCGACGGTGGTCCCACCGGTCGCCCGGGATCTCGGTCACGCTGTCCACACCGGACTTGAGGTTGGCCCAGAACTCGTCGAGATCCTCGGCGCCGGGATACCGGCCTGCCATGCCGATCACCGCGATCGGCTCCAGCCTTTCCTCGCCCCGCTCCGGCGCGGGCCCGACGGGCACGCCGGCCGAC
>NZ_JH636049.1:6536-9778 GCF_000258175.1 Saccharomonospora xinjiangensis XJ-54
GCCGGCCGACTCGATCCGCCGCCGCGCCAGCGCGGGCCTCGGCAGCGGGATGCGGCGGCCCTGCTGTCCCTGCTGACCCTGCTGCTCCGTCCACGCCGCGAGCACGACGTGCGCGTTCGTCCCGCCGTCGCCGAAGCTGTTCAGCGCGGCCACCCTCGGCCCGTGCCACGGCGCCTCGGTGCGCTCGAACCGGAACGGCGAGGCGTCGAGATCGATGTGCTCCGGTGGTTGCTGCCCGCTCAGGTACGGAACGCGCCGTCCCTTCTGGAGCATCATCGCCACCTTGATCAGCCCCGCGACGCCCTCGGCGCACTGCGGATGGCCGATGTTGGGTTTCACCGAGCCAAGCACACAGTCCGCTGTGGACTCCGCGCGGTACACAGCTCTGATGGCCTTCAGTTCGATGAGGTCGGTGACCGGTGACCCGGAGGCGTTGGCCTCCACGTAGCCGACCTCGCCGGGACGGTAACCGCTCGCGGCCAGCGCCCTCGACAGCACCGCCTGCTGGGTGAGGAGGTTGGGCGTGGCAGGACCCACGGTGCGGCCGTCGTTGTTCACCGCGATTCCCTTGATCACCGCGATGATCCGGTCGCCGTTGGAGGCGGCGTCGGACAACCGCCGCACGACCACGACACCCGCCCCCTCGGCAGGCACGAACCCGCCAGCGCGGCGGTCGAAGGCGTGGAACTCCGGTGTGGGAGTGAGCAGTCCCCGCTGCGCGAACACCTGGTGCGCCGCTGGCCCCTCGATGAGCGTGACACCGCCGACCACGGCGGCCTCGATCTCCCCCGCGCGCAGGGCCTGCGCCGCGAGGTTCAGCGCGACGAGCGCCGACGAGCAGGCCGTGTCCACCACCACGCTCGGTCCGCGCAGGTCGAAGTACCGGGACACGGTGGCGGCGAGGTAGTTCTGCCCGAGCACGACGGGATTACGGCTGGCGAGCACCCGCTCCCGCGCGGGAAGCCGCGCTGAGCGGCCCCCGATGTAGACGCCGATCTCGGCACCCTTGACCTCGTCGGTGCGGTATCCGGCCTCGCAGAACGCGAACAGCGTCTCCTCCAGCAACAGCAGCGCCTGCGGGTCCATGGCCGCCGCGTCCTCGTCGCCGATGTGGAAGTACGCCGGGTCGAATTCCCTGGCGGCGTCGGCGAGCAGTCCCGCGTGGAAACCCGCGCCGGAGCTGTCACTCTGACCCGGCCAGCGGCCCGGATCGACGGGGGCGATAGCCGACCGGCCCTGCGCGAGCAGGTTCCAGTACGCATCGGGGTCGGACGCTCCGGGGAACCGGCACGACAGGCCGACGATCGCGAGGTCGGTGTCTCGAATGTCCGGCACCGCCGTTCCCTGTGCGGTCACGGGGTCGGTCGTCGCGGGGTCGCCTGTGTTCTCCGCGCTCTCCGGGTATCCGGCGTTCCCGTCGTACGCGGCGTTCCCGTTGGCCGCCAGGTTCCCGTCGCTCATCGAGTTCCCGTTTTCGCCGGTGTTCCCGGTCGTTGCCGCGTTGTCGCCGACCTTGGCGACCACCGTCGGCGCCGGGGCGATCGCCGCGGCCACGGGACGGGTCTCACCGAACTCCGCGCGCACGACGTCGGGGAACGTCGCCGCCAGCCAGTCGCCGAACCCCGCGGCGGTCGGGTGCTCGATCAGGATGGACGGATCAAGTTCGACCCCGAGCCGGGAGGCGGCGGTGCGGGTCAGTTCGACGAGCGTGATCGAGTCCGTGCCGTAGTCCTGGATCGGGGTGTCGGCGTCGAGCCGGTCGCGGTCGAACTCGAACCGCTCGGCGACGAGGTCGAGCAGCCACTCCGCGACGGCGGACGCCTCCCGCCCCGTGCCGTGCTTGATCGCTTCCGCCTGCGCGTGGCCGGCCTGGCCGCCGAGTCCTGCCGCGCCTGACTGTGAAGACGGAGCCAGCGGAGATGACGGCACCGTCGGCGCGGCTGCGGTGGCCGCCTGTCCCGAGAGCACGCCCAGCCGGCCGGCGGGCCGGTCGTCGGCCGGCACCACGGGCAGCACCACGGGGCCGACCGCGCCGGAGGCCGCGAGGTCGAGCACCCGCAGGCCCTCACGCTCGCTCAGCGGCGCCAGTCCCGCCGCCTGGTACGCGGGGCCGGTTCCGGCCGCTCCCATGCCGATGCCGTCCCAGCTCGGCCACCGCACGCTGACCACCCACGTTGCCGACGGCCTGCGCGCGAGGTGGTCGAGGTGGCTGTTGGCCATCGCGTAGTCGCTCTGCCCCACGGCGAGCGCGGGCAGCGCCGAGGCCACCGACGAGAACAGCACCACGAACCGCACCGGGTGGTCGCTCGCCACGTTCTCGACCGCGCGCAGCAACGCCTCCGCACCGTCCACTTTGGGCGCGAGCACTCTGCGCACGCTCGCCGGGGTCTTGCGCGTCCACGACAGCGTCTCGGTGTCCACGACACCGGCCGCGTGCAGCACACCGCCGATCGGTCCCGCCTCACGGAGCAGGCCGGTGAGGGCCTCCTCGGTCGCGGTCTCGTCCAGCGGCAGGGATTCGACGCGGACGCGGGCTCCGCTCGCGGCGAGGTCCAGCAGGCCGCGCAGTTTGCGCCCGAGTGCGTCGTCGTGGCGCGACCGGGCCTCCCACTCCGCACGGCCGGGCAGCCGGTCCCTGCCGATCAGCAGCAGGTCGCGCACGCCCCACGCGGTCACCGCGTGGCGGGCCGCCGCGAGTCCGACGCCGCGCGTGCCGCCGGTGACCACCAGTACCTCGCCCGGACCGAACACCGGTGGGGCGACGCTCGCGGGAGTTTCCTCCCTCAGCACCGGCCGCCACCGCCGCCCTTCCCGGTACCGCACCCTGTCGGCGGCATCCCCGGCCCGCAGTTCGGTGAGCAGGTGCGCCGCGGCGGTGGCGTCGTCGAGGGTATCGAGATCGACGTGGGTGGAACGCACCCTCGCCGACTCGTGGCCGAGCATCGCGTACAGCCCCGCGACGCGGGTCGCGTGGGGAGCCGCCGAGTCCAGGTCGCGGGTGACACCCAGGACGCGCGTGGCACGAGCGCAGACCCGCTGCACCCACGGCAGCCAGGCGCCGAGGCCGGTTCCCGCAGCGCAGCCGGTGAGGTCCACCACCGTGCCTGCCTCGACAGGGCTCTCCTGCGGCGCGGCCGGGTCCACGACGGTCACACCGGGCAGTGCGCGGGCGAGGTGCTCGGCGATCCCCGCCGTGGCGGGGCCGGACAGCACCGCGATCCGCCCGAGTGCGGGCTCCGCCA
>NZ_JH636049.1:9878-24945 GCF_000258175.1 Saccharomonospora xinjiangensis XJ-54
CGCAGGGTGCGCGCGAGCCCGGCGACGTCGGTGTACTCGGCCGACAGCCGGTGCGGCAGGTGTTCGCGTCCCACCTGGAGGGTGTAGGCGAGCGCGGCGGGATCGGTCGCGCGACCGGGCCCTTCGAGGAAGTCCGCCAGCCTGCGGGCGGCCTCGGCCAGCCGCGGCCCGCTCTTGGCCGACAGCACGGCGCGGTACGGGCCTTCCACGGCAGGCGCGGGCGACGACGGTGACGACGGTGAGGGCACGTACTCCTGGAGGATCACGTGCGCGTTGCTGCCCCCAGCTCCGAAGGCGCTGACCCCGGCCACGAGCGGCAACTCCCGCCCGTCACCTCCGGTGCGGGGGCGCCACGGCGCGAGTTCCCGCTGCACTGAAAAGGGCGTGGAGGCGAAGTCGATGTCGGGGTTGAGCCGCTCGGCGTGCAGCGAGGGCACGAGTGTCCTGTGCCGGAACTGGAGCAGCACCTTGGTCACGGCGGCGATGCCCGCCGCCGACTCGGCGTGCCCGATGTTGGACTTCACCGACCCGATCGGGATGGTGCGTCCGGCCAGGGCGGCATCTCCCGCGAAGGCGCGGGAGAGCCCGCTGATCTCGATCGGATCGCCGAGCGACGTGCCCGTGCCGTGCGCCTCGATGTAGTCCACATCAGACGGGCGGACTCCCGCTCTGGCCAGCGCGTCGGCGACGAGAACGCCCTGCGCTCTCGGGTTCGGCACGCTGTAGCCCTTGCTCGCGCCACCGTGGTTGACCGCCGATCCGCGCACGACGGCCAGGATGCGGTCGCCGTCCGCCTCCGCGCGGGACAGCGGTTTGAGCAGCACCGCACCCGACCCTTCCGCGGGGACGAACCCGTCGCCGTCCGCGCCGAAGCTGCGGCACGCCCCCGACGGGGCGAGGAAACCGCTTCGGGAGAGCTGGAGGTACTTCACGGGGTGGCTCGTGATGTTCACGCCACCCGCGATGGCGACCTCGCAGTCGCCGGTGCGGATGGCCTGGCAGGCGAGGTGGATGGCCGCCAGCGACGACGAGCACATGGTGTCCAGCGCGATGCTCGGGCCGGTGAGCCCGTAGAAGTAGGACACCCGGTTGGCCACCGCCGCGTACGACGACGACGTGGCGATGCCCTCGCGATGCAGTGCCGCGTCAACGCCGTAGAGCTGGTAGTGGCCGTACATCATGCCGACGAACACCCCGGTGCGCACGGCCGCGAGATCGGCTCTCGTGCGGCCCGCGTCCTCAAGCAGGTGCCACACGGTCTCCAGGAAGATCCGTTCCTGCGGGTCGAGGTGGCGGGCCTCCACGGGCGACATGCGGAAGAACATCGGGTCGAAGGCATCGACGTCGCGCAGGAACCCTCCGGTGCGGGTGGCGGTGCGTCCCGGCGTTCCGGGGCGAGGGTCGTACCAGCGGTCGTGGTCCCAGCGGTCGGCGGGCACCTCCTCGACGCAGTCGCGGCCCGAGCGCAGGTTGTCCCAGAACTGCCAGAGGTCGTCGGCCTGCGGGTAGCGGCCTGCCACACCGATGATCGCGATGTCCTCCCCTGCCCCGCTCACACCACGCTGCGTGACCTCCGCCGTCCCGGAGGCCGCCCGCACGGTCGGCTGTGGCGTCGGCTGTGACGTCGGTTGCGGAGCCGTCAGCGAGGTCTCGGAGTTCGCCCGCGCGTCTGTCGGCGACGTCGTCAGCGAGGCCGTCACCGTGGGTCTTCCCATGGCACTCGCCGCGACAGCCGGTGTCACCGGTGTCACCGGCGCCGGTGCCGTGGACGGCCTCTGTGCTGCCTCCGGCTCGGCCGTGCGCCGCTCGGCAGCCGTATCACCGCGCTGCCCAACAGCGGTATCACCGCGCTGCTCGGCAGCGGTCGGCACCTCAGGACCGGGGCTCGGCTCGGCACTCCCCTGCACACCACCCAGGGCGGCGGCCAGCGCTGTGGTGTGCTCGGCCGCGAAGTATCCGGCGAGCTCCCGCAGGGTGAGATGGTCGAAGAACAACGTCTTCGACAGCGGCCCGAAGTAGCGTTCGAGTTCGCCGGTCGCGCTCATCACGATGAGCGAATCGACCCCGTAGACGTCGAGATTCTCCTCGGGATCGAGCTGCTCGACCGGCATTTTGAGCTGCCGCGCCAGCAGTCCGGCGAGGAACTCCTCGGCCTGATCGCGCAGCTCGCCGTCGTCCGCCCGCGGCTGGTTCCGCCCTGTCCCGGACGGTACCGGCGCGGGTGTGGGCGCCGTCCCCGTCAGTGCCGACCCGATGCGCGCCGCGTCGCCGGGAGCGAGCAGCACCGTCGGCGCGTCGCCCGCGAGCGCCGTCGCGAGCGCCGCCATCGCGGGCCGCGTACGCACGGGGCGTAGGCCAAACAGCTCGCCCATCTTCGCCACGACGGACGGGTCGGCCACCACACCTCCATCTGTCCACAAAGGCCACTGCACCGAGAGGCTGACACCGCTGCGCCGTCCTCGTGCCGCCTCGTCGGCCCTGCGTGCCATGAGCCGGTCGAGGTAGCCGCTGGCTGTGGCGTGGTCGGCCTGTCCGACGTTGCCGAACGCCGAGGCCGTGGACGAGTAGGCCAGGAAGTAGCGCAGCGGGTCGTGGCGGGTGGCGTGGTCGAGCCGGGCGGCGCCGAGGACCTTCGGCCGCAACACCGCGTCGGCCTCCTCGCGACTCTTGCGCAGCAGGAACGAGTCGCGCAACGTCCCCGCCAGGTGGGCCACGCCCACCAGCTCACCCGCCTGCCTGGCCTGCTCGACCACCGACCGCACGCCCTCGGCCGTGGCGAGGTCGGCGCGCACGAACCGCACGTCGGCCCCGCGCTCACGCCAGGCCTCCAGCACTCCGGGTTCGGGGTCGCGGCGACCGGCCAGCACCACCGTGGCGGCCGGGTCGCGGTCGAGCAGCCAGGTGACGAAGGCCCGGCCGAGCGCTCCGGCTCCGCCGGTCACCAGATGCACGCCGGGTCCGGTGGTGACCTCGGTGCCCGGCAGCGTGATCCGCTCCCACGTGCGCACCCTGCGCCCCTCGGGACCCACCAGGACCTCGGCCGGGCCGGCGCTGGTCAGCTCTCCGGCGAGCACCGAGGCCGCGGCCACGCCCGTGTACCCGACGACCCGCATGGCCAGATCGGGATACTCCCAGCCCAGCGACCTGGCGAAACCCGCCATCGCGCCGTGCAGCTCGGGGTGGTCGGCCGTGGTGTCGTAGAGGTACAGCCAGCGTGCGGCGCCCCGGCGCGCGGACACCCACGCCGAGGCCAGTTCCCTGGCGAGGTGGAACCCGTCGTCGAGAGCGCCCTCCAGATCGGCCCGGGCGGGCGGGGTCTGCACGAGCACCACGGGGGAAGGCGCGTCGGACAGCCGGGCCACCAGGTCTTCGACCCGCTCGCCCGGCGCGCGGATCACGCGATGGACGTCACCCGCTGCCGCGATCACCTCCGGTTCGGCGTCGCCGAGGAAGACCACGGTGGCCGGCGCGGGCTCGGTACCGGGCTCCACGTCGTCCTGCCGCCACCCCGGAACGAAGGCATGGATGTCGTCCGCGCCCTCGGCCACCGGGGGCCGGGCCGCCGTGGCACGCAACATCAGCCCGTCGATGCGGCAGACCGCGTGGCCGTCGGGGCCGGTCAGGGTGAGGTCGAACACCTGCGCTCCCGGGGCTGTCCGCACGCGCACGGCGTGAACGAGGCAGCGTTCGGGCAACTCGCCGGGCAGGCGCACCGCGTCGATCGAGAACGGAAGGTAGGGAACGGGGCGACCGTCGTCACCGGCAGCCGAGGTATCGACGATCCAGCCCACCACCTGGAGCGCGCCGTCGAGCAGCGCGGGTTCGAAACGGTAGGCGGCGTCGTCGGCGCGCCGCACCCCGGGCAGATCGAGGGTGGCCAGTGCCTCGGCGGCACCGTGCCGGACCTCGGCGACGGAGCGGAAAGCCGGGCCGTAGCCGAACCCGAGGGCTTCCGTTCGCGCGTAGCACTCCTCCGCTGTCCGGACGGTGCCGCAGCGCGCCGACACGGCGGCGACGTCCACGGCTGGCACCGGCTCGGGTGCGCGCGGGTCGAGCACGCCGCTCGCGTGGGTCACCTCCGTGGTGCCGCCAGGCAGCGACACGATGTCGAACCGCACCTCGTGCTGCGAGCGCCGGGTGAGCCGCACCCGAAGGCGCAGCCCCTCGGGGCCTGGCCGGACGGGCTGGTGCCACACCAGCTCCCTGACGGTGTGGATCTCTCCCGCCCCGGCGAGTTCACCCGCGAGCCGTGCCAGTTCGAGGTGCACCACACCCGGCAGCACCGGTGTGCCCCCGACCACGTGGTCGGCGAGGTAGAACTCGTCCGGAGTGAGGTGCTTCTCGAACTCGACGGAGTCCAGTGTGGACACGTTGTCGTCGAGCAACGTCGCGTGGAGCCGATGCCGTCGGTGGCTCTCCCTCACCGATGCGGGGTCGAGCCAGTACCGGGTGCGCTCGAACGGGTAGGCGGGCAGCGGCACGCGGCGGCCCCCCTCGCAGGAGAGGTCCGTCTCGCCGCCCTCGACCCACGCGCGGGCTCGCTCCAGCAGCGACCTCGCCTCGTCGTCGCCTGCGATGGGAGTGGCGGCAGCTGAGCCGGTGGTGGAGCCGGTGGTGGCCGAGCGCACACCGGCCGAGCTGCCGCGCTTGCGGGCGCGGCCCCGCACCAGGTTGGCCGCCGTACCCCCCTCGGCGAGCACCCGCAGGGTCTCCACCAGGCCGGCCCGATCCCCGGCGACCACGACGGCGCGCTCGGCGAACTCGTCGCGCCCCGCCACGAGGGTGTGCGCGATGTCGGCGAGCGCGACGGCGCCATCGGTGCTGTCGGTGCTGTCGGTGCTGTCGGTGCTGTCGGTGCTGTCGGTGCCGGCACTGTCGTCGAGGTGGTCGGCGAGTTGCCTGGCTCGCTCGGCCAGCGCGGTCGCTGTCCGCGCGGACAGCGGGAACGCCCACGGGCCGCGAGCGGGCCGGGGTTCGGCTCGCTCGGCCGGTTCCTCGATCACCAGGTGGGCGTTGGCTCCCCCGACGCCGAAGGAGCTGAGACCGGCCACCCTCGGCCGGTCGGCCCGGCGTGGCCACGGCGTGTTCTCGGCGATCACCCGGAACGGGCCGCCGTCGAGTTCCAGGTACGGGTTCCGGTCGGAGAAGTGCAGGTTCGCGGGCAGCACGCCGTGGCGCAACGCCAGCACGAGTTTGAACAGCCCCGCGACACCCGCCGCGGCTTCCAGGTGACCGATGTTCGACTTGACCGACCCGATGCCGCAGAACGGCGTCTCCGGCAGCGGTGTGCCACGCCGCCGGGCGAGTTCGGTGAACGCCTCGCGCATCCCGGACACCTCGATGGGGTCGCCCAGTTCCGTTCCGGTGCCGTGCGCCTCCAGGTAGTCCACGTCGGTGGGCTCGATCCCGGCCTGCGTGAACGCCTCGGCCAGCAGCGCGGCCTGCGCGTCGGGGTTGGGCGCGGTCAGCGACGAGCTGAGGCCGCCGTGGTTGAGGGTCACACCCCGGATCACGGCGTGGACCACGTCCCCGGCGCGCTCGGCCGCGTCGAGGTCGCGCAGCACCACCACGCCGACACCCTCGCCCCGCACGTAGCCGTCGGCGGAGCTGTCGAAGGTGCGGCAGCGGCCGGTCTCGCTGAGGATGTGGCCGTCGGCCATCGCGAGATACACCTCGGGTGACAGCAGCAGGTTCACCCCGCCCGCGACGGCGAGGTCGCACGCCCCGGTGCGCAGCGCGGTCACGGCCTGGGCGATCGCGGTGAGCGAGCTGGAGCAGGCCGTGTCCACGGTGACACTGGGCCCCCGGAAGTCGAAGAAGTACGACACCCGGTTCGCCACCAGCGACTGCGCCGACCCGGTTCCCGCGTGTCCCTCGTGGTGACGGCCCGCCTCCCGCTGACGCTGCGCGTATTCCACACCGGACACTCCGAGGAACACGCCGACGCGCGATCCCGCGAGGTCAGAGGGCCGGAGCGCGGCGTCCTCCAGCGCCGACCACACCGCCTCCAGCACGAGACGTTGCTGGGGGTCCATCAGCTCCGCCTCGCGGGGGGAGATGCCGAAGAACGCGGCGTCGAATGCCTCGACGTTGTCGAGGTAGCCGCCCCAGCGGGCGACCTTGCCGACCCGTTCACCGTGCTCGCGGCCGAGCGCCCGCCAGTCCCAGCGCGCGGCCGGGGTCTCGGTGACGAGGTCGTCACCGGCCACCAGATGCCGCCAGAACGTGTCCAGATCCGGCGAGCCGGGCAACCGTCCCGCCATGCCGATCACGGCCGTGCGCCCCGGCGACGCGGGGCGGCGGCCCGGTGCCTGCGAGGTGCTGTCGTCGTCCACATCCGGCTCCGGGGACTCTGGGGACTCTGGAGTTGGCTCAGCCACGACGCCGGGGTGTGTGGCGGCGAGATGTCCGGCCACGGCCAGCGCGGTGGGGTATGTGAAGAACGACGGCGGCGCGATCTCCACACCCCATCGCTCGCGGATGCGCACGCTCAGCTCGGTCAGCCGCACCGAGTCGAGGCCGAGCGCGCCGAACCGGTCACCGGTTCCGATCTCGTCCGGCGTGACATCGAGCAGGTCGGCGACCACGGAGGCGAGTTCGCCAGCCAGTGCCTCGACCACCGAGGGATTCGCCACCGCCCCCGCATCGGGGACAGTGCCGTGGACCGTGCGGTGCGGGGTGTCCCCGGCAGTGTCCGCAGCAACGGCCGTTGCAGTGTCCGGGGCAGCGTCCCTGACAGTGTCCGCGCCAGTGCCCCTGACAGTGGCACTGGCACTGGCACCGGCACCGGTCGGCTGACCGGCGACGTCGCGGCCGGGGCGCAGGGCCGCCAGCGCGGCACGGTCGATCTTGTCGTTGGGCGTCTTCGGCAGCGCGGGCAGCTCGACCAGCTCGTCGGGAACCAGATACTCCGGAAGCCGCAGCCCGAAGTCCTCACGCCGGGGCTGGGGACCCTGCGGCGCGGCGGTGTAGAAGCAGCGCAGCACCGGCGCGCCCGACCCGGTGGGACGGCAGAGCGCCACGGCGGCGTCGGCGACACCGGGCAGTTCCCGCGCGGTCTGCTCGATCTCGGCGGGCTCCACCCGGTGACCCCGGATCTTGAGCTGCGCGTCGATGCGCCCGAGATACTCCAGCTCGCCGCTCGCCGTGCGGCGCACGAGATCACCCGTGCGGTACAGGCGGGGTGAGACCTCGGGATCGACCGGGTTGGGCACGAAACGCGCCTCGGTCAGCTCCGGAAGACCGCGGTAGCCGTTGGCCAGCCCGTCGCCTCCGATGTACAACTCGGCGGGAACCCCCGTCGGCGCCGGTCTTCCCTCGGCGTCGAGGAGGTGGAACACGGTGTTGGCGACAGGACGGCCGAGTGTGATCGGCTCGCCCTCCCTGACCCGCGCGACCGACGACCAGATGGTGGTCTCGGTGGGGCCGTAGAGGTTCCACACCTGTCCCGCGCGCGCGAGCAGCGCCCTCGCCGTCTCGCGGTCGAGCGCCTCACCGCCGCAGAACGCGCGCAGGCCGCGCCCGCCGGTCCAGCCTGCCGCGACCAGCATCCGCCACGTCGCCGGGGTCGCCTGCAACACCGTCGCCGTCCCCGCCTCGACGGCGCGGCGCAGCGCGAGGCCGTCGCGGGCGGTGGCGGAGGAGACGAGTTCGACACTGCCGCCGACGACCAGCGGGCCGAAGAGTTCCAGCGCCGCGATGTCGAAGGACACGGTGGTGATCGCCAGAATCCGGTCGTACTCGGAGAGGCCGGGTTCGGTCGCCATCGAGCACAGCAGGTTGACCAGCGCCCTGTTGCCGACACGCACGCCCTTCGGCCGCCCTGTCGAGCCGGAGGTGTAGATGACGTAGGCGTCGTCGGACGGCCGGGCGTCCTCCACGGCCGCCCCGCTGCCGCCCCGGCTCCAGTCCACATCGGACAGCAGGAGCGCGGGCGCGCCGAGGTCGTTCGCCGTGTCGGCCAGTTCGGGCCGCGTGACGACGAGGGCCACATCGGCGTCGGTGGTCATGTGCCGCAGCCGTTCCGCCGGGTAGGACGGGTCGAGCGGCACGTAGGCCGCTCCGGAGGCCACCACTCCCAGCAGAGCCACCACCAGATCCGGCGAGCGGTGCAGCAGCACGGCCACGGTGCGGCCCCGCCGTACGCCACGGTCGCGAAGAGCCGCCGCGAGCGCCCTGACCTTGCCGATCAGCTCCCCGTAGGTCACCTCGGTGCCCTCGAACACGACGGCCACCCGCTCCGGGTGCCGTGCGGCCCGCTCGGCCACGAGGTCCACCACCGTGCGGTCGCGGGGGTAGTCGCGCCAGGCCGCCGCCCGCTGCGCCCTCACCAGGTCGCGTTCGGCGGAGGTGCGCACGTCCAGCTCCGCCAGCCTGCGGCCGGGTTCGGCGATGCCCTGCTCCAGCAGCAGCAGGAACCTCTCGGCGAAACCGTCCACTGTGGCCTTGTCGAACAGGTCGGGGTTGTACTTCAGCGTCAGCGTGCAGACCTCGGCGAGTTCCACCACGTCGGCCGTCAGCTCGAACTCGCCCTCCTGGTGGACGCCGCCGACGAGCCCCCGCACCGGGGTCGGCCCTGACCGGCGCGCGACCCAGTTCTGGAAGTAGAACGCGGTGGACACCATCGAGCCGCCCCGCTCCTGCGCCATGCGGATGAACGGGTGGTCACCGTGCTCGACGGCGTCGAGCACCTCGCTGCGGATCCTGCCGAGCAGGCTGGAGAAGGTGTCGTCGGTCCTCGCCTCGACGGTCACGGGCACGAGGTTGACGAAGTAGCCGATCGTGCGGGCGAACCGGCTCTCCGGGCGCCCGGACACCGGCGTGCCGACGGTGATCCGGCGCTGCTCGGTGTGCCGGTCGAGCATGGCGACGTAGGCGGTGAGCAGCACGGTGAACAGCGAGACCCCGGCCGAGGCCGCGTAGCGTTTCGCCGCCTCGACGAGGCTCGCGTCGAGGACGTGCTCGGTGCTCGCCCCCTCCAGCGAGGGGACCTCGGGCCGGGGCCGGTCGGTGGGCAGGCGCAGCGGTTCGGCGCCGGGAAGGCGCCGCGCCCAGAACTCGCGCAGCCGGGCTCCGCGAGGGGAGTCCAGCAGCTCGCGCTGCCAGTGGGCGAAGTCGGCGTAGGTGGCCGCGGTCTCGCCCTGCGGAACAGGGCGGCCGTCGCACACGGCCTCGTAGACATCGGCGAGTTCGTCGAGGAGCACGGCGATGGACGTGCCGTCGAACACCGCGTGGTGCAAGGTGATCAGCAGGGCGTGCCGCCCATCGGCGACGGTGTGGACCTCCGCCCGCACGAGCGGCCCCTCGGTGAGGTCGAAGGGCCGGCGAACGCGCTCCCGCAACCGCTGCGCCAGCGCATCGGTCTCGGCGGCGGGCACGTGCTCGTGGCTCAGCGGCAGCTCCACCCTGGGCAGCACGACCTGCACGGGGCGGCCGTCCTCCTCGGCGAAGGTGGTGCGCAGGGAAGGATGCCGTGCGACGAGGATCTCCAGCGCCGCACGCAGGGCGGCGAGGTCGGTGCCGGGGTCGAGCCACACCGCCACGGGCAGGTTGTAGGCGTAGTTGCCCGGCGCGGTGCGTTCGATCACCCACAGCGCCCGCTGGCCCTCCGACACCGGGTGCCGCTCCACGTCGGCGCTCTGCTCCGGCGCGGGTTCGGCAGGACCGGGCAGCTCCGGGGTCCCGGGTTCCGGCCGGAGCACCCCGGTCGCGGTAAGGTGCTCCGCCAGCGCGCGCAGCGTGGGCTGTTCGAGGATGTCGGCGAGGCGGACCTCGGCGCCGTAGGTTTCGGCGATGCCGGTGACCACCTGCATTCCCGTGAGCGAGTCGAAGCCGTACTCGGCGAGCTCCCTGTCGAACTCGATACGTTCGTCGAGTTTCAGGACGCGCTCCACCAGCTCCCGCAGTCCCCGCCACGCCTCGCCCGTGTCGCCGGGGGCGGAGGTCGTCTCGGACACCGCCGGGTTCGGCGTGGCGGGGCGCTCCTGAGGCATGCCGGAGGCAGCGTCCACCATGCCGTTATCCACCATGCCGTTCTCGGCCACCAGCACGGTCTGGCCGAGATCGGCACCGCCGCCGAGCACCGCCACCTCGGTGAACCCGGCCTCACGCAGCAGGCGGGTCCAGGTCTCCGGCTCGGCGAGCGGGGAGTCCGGAATCCGCAGATCGGCGTCGCGGAAGGACCACCAGCCGTCGAGCACGCCGCCCGCGACGGTCACCGAGGGACGCACGGTGGTCAGCTCGTTGAGCACGAACCAGCCGCCCGGCCGCAGCAGCGAGCGCACGGTGCGCAGCGTCGTGGCGAGGTCGGGAGTGGCGTGGACGACGTTGGTGGCGATCACCACGTCGTGGCCGCCCTGCGGGAACCCCTGCGCTCCGGCGTCGGAGCGCAGGTCGAGAAGCCGGTAGCGGACGAAGGGATGGCGCGCGCCGAACCGCGACCGCCCGTGTTCGAGGAACCGGGGCGACACGTCGGTGTAGACGTACTCGACCAGCCGCTCGTCCCCGGCCTTCGCGAGTTCGGCGGCCAGCGCGGGAAGCACCCGCTCGGTGGTGGCACCTGTGCCGGCGCCCAGCTCCACAATGGACACCCGATCACCCTCGGCCGTGCGCGTGCGCACATGCTCGACCACCGCGCCACGCACGAGGTCGTTGTAGTGGTCGGTGACCGGGTTGCCCTGGTAGAAGCCGACCGCCAGATCGAGCGAGGCACCGGGGAACAGGATCTCGGTGGCGTTCGTGCGCCCGCGCAGCACGTCGGGATAGGCGGCGAGGAAACGCTGCACCGGCAGGATCGTGGACGCGACCTCGGGGTGGTCGGCGCGAAGCCGGTCGAACTCGGCGTCGATCCTGGCGGCGTCCCAGTCGCGTGCCGTGGCGGCGAACGAGGGCAGCGCCCGCACCGTCGCGCCGTCGCACCGGAGGTATCCGGCCTGGTCGAGGAGCGCGATCAGCGCGTCGAAGTGCCTGGCGTGGCCGGGCATCACGCCCAGATCGCGGGCCAGCGTGGCGACGTCGGCGCATTCCTCGCCGGTGAACGCGCCGAGGCGGTGCAGTGCGACCACCAGACCGCGCGTGACCAGCGGCTCCAGCTCGCGATAGGCGGCCTGCACGCGCTCGGTTCCCGCGCGGTCGAACGGCGGGGTGTCCAGCCGGTGGGCCACCGCGCGCAGGCCATCCCGCTCCCGCTGCCCGGACGTGCCGCCGGGTTCGGCTTCGGCGGTGTCGGCCAGCGCGGACAACGCGGTGTCGTCGGCGCGGATCACCAGCACCTGAGGGTGCGCACCGGCCAGCACGCCCGGCAGTTGCGCGAGCGCCTCCTCAGGGGCCAGCTCCCCGAAGCCCAGCGCGCGGAAGATCGCGGGAAGGCCGGGGCGGGCGCCCGAGCCGACCGCGCCCCAGTAACCCCAGTTCACCACGCGCACCGGGTAGGGCCGGACGGCGTCGAGGTGGCGGCCCAGCGCGTCCTGGCAGGCGGACGCCGCCGCGTAGGCGCTGTTGCCGGAACTCGACCCGAACGATCCCGCCGACGAGAACAGGGCCACGAAGTCCGGCCGGTGGCCGTGGTGTTCGCCCGCCCCGCCCCGCAGCGCGGCGTCGAGCGCGAGCGTCCCGTCCACCTTGGCCGCCAGCGCCGCGCGGAACTCGCCGGGAGTCAGCTCCTCGATGGTGCGATCGTCGAACGTCATCGCGGAGTGGACAACGCCGTGGACGGCTCCGAACCGCCGCGCCGTCCAGTCGAGCGCGGCCCGCACGGCCCCGGCGTCGGCGACGTCGGCACGCCGGTGCTCGACGGTGCCGCCGAGCCGCCGGATACGGTCCATCTCCGCGTGGTGCTCGGCCGTCGGCTCTGTCCTGCTGAGCCAGACGACGGTGGCGCGGACCTGCCGCGCGAGGTGCCTGGTGAGTTCCACCCCGATGCCGCCGGTGCCGCCGACGACGACGTACACCCCGCCCTCGCGGAACGGCAGTGCGGGCTCGCCGGGAACCGGATCGGCGGGAACCGGATCGGCGAGGGGGTCGAGTGTGCGCACGAACCGCACACCGCCGCGCACGGCCACGACCCGCCCCCTGGGATGGGCGGGTTCACCGAGTACCGCCGCGCGGCGGCCGGTGATCGGGTCGTGCCTGCTGATGTCCACACAGGACACCGCGAGAGCGCCGAACTCGGCCGAGGCCACCTGCGCCAGCCCGTGGAGTGCCGCCGCGACGGGGTTGTCCCCGTCGCCACCGGTCACGGCGCAGGCGTCGGAGGTCACCACCCGCAGTACGCGTGGCCGCAGCCGCCGCAGCACGCCGAACAGCGCGACAGCACCGGTGTCGAGGTCCGTCGCAGCGGGCTCGGCGGCGTGTTCCCGCACCCCGCCGAGGTGGATGACGGTGTCCACCTCGCGCGGCAGGCCGTCCAGTGCGCCGGGACCGTCCAGGCGCACGACGGTGACGTCGTCGAGGACGTCGGCGAGAGCGTCCGCCAGCTCCCGCGAGGACTCCGTGGCCAGCACGAGCACCGGCCCGCCGGGGCGCTCCGCCGCTGTCACGGCACCGGCGGCACGCCAGCGTGGAGCAAACCGGCCGAGGCGGTTCGGCGCGGTGGTGTCGTGGTCCGTCGCGGACGGCGAGGACGGCGAGGACGGCGAGGTGCCTGCGGGCGGTTCGGGAATCCAGTACCGCTTGCGGGCGAACGGGTAGGTGGGCAGCGCGATGCGGCGCGGGGCGCGCGCGCCCTCGCCCGGACCTGTGAGCCGGGACCAGTCCACTGTGGCCCCGGCCGCCCAGAGCGCGCCGAGTGCGGGAAGGTCACGCTCGGCGAGAGCCCTCGCGACGTCGGCGGGCGCGGCGCGGCCGGTGTCGCGGGCGCGGCCGGTGTCACCGGACCAGTGCGGGCAGTCCGGTTCCCGGTTCTCGGCGACGGCTCGCAGCGCCCTGCCGAGCATCTCCACGTCGTCCGCGAGCAGCGCGAGACGCGCGTCCATCGGCGATCGCCCGACTCGCAGGGTGTGCGCGAGGTCGGCGAGCTCGATCGCGCTCGCGGACTCCGCCTTCCCCGCTTTCCCTGCCTTCCCGTCCCCACCGGCTCGCGCGGCGAGCGTGGCCGCGGTGGCACCGGCCGGGGGCGCGGGGGGAAGCGACACGGCCTCGCCCAGCAGCGCGCGCAGTCGCGGCCATTCCGCCGCGCCGAGCCCGTAGTCGCGCAGTTCGACGGTCGCATCGACGTCCTCGGGGGCGACCCCGAGCACCTCGGCGACGGCGGCGACACACGCGCGTTCGGCGTCCCTCACCTCGCCTGCCTCGCGCACAGCGGGCACAACGGCCCCAGCGGGCACCACGGGTACAGCGGGCTCGGCGTGTTCGGCACCGGCACCGGCACCGGCACCGGCATCGGCGAGGAAGTCCGCGAGCCTGCCCGCCGACACCCGAAGCCGTTCGCTGGTCCGCGCGGAGAGCACCACCAGGTGCGGTCCCCGCTCCGGCGGCAGGTCGCTGCTGGCGGGTTCGGGAACGTATTCCGCCACCACGAGGTGTGCGTTGGCGCCGCCGCCGCCGAACGAGCTGATGCCCGCGATGCGGGGCCGCGTGACGCCGTCCACCACCGGTGCGGGCCACGGTTCGGCCGTGGCGGGAATCCGGAACGGTGTGCCGGTGAGGTCAATCTCCGGGTTGAGCGGATCGGCATGCGGTGACGGCGCGATGGTGCCGTGCCGGAACTGGAGCAGCACCTTCGTGAGGGCCGCGATACCGGCCGCGGATTCGAGGTGCCCGATGGTCGATTTGACCGAGCCGAGCGCGCAGCGGCCCTGTGGCAGCCCGCCGAACACGCGGCGCAGCCCGGCGATCTCGATCGGATCGCCGAGCGGCGTGCCCGTTCCGTGGGCCTCCAGGTAGCCCACCTCGGCCGGGTCCACGCCGGCCTGGCGCAACGCCCCGGCGATCACCTCGGCCTGGCTGTCCGGGTTCGGCACGGTGTAGCCGCTGGTGCGGCCACCAGCCCCCAGCGCGGAGCCTCGGATCACCCCGAGTATCCGATCGCCGTCCGCGACGGCGGCGGTGAGCGGTTTGAGCACCACCGCCCCGACGCCCTCGCCGTCCACGAAACCGTCGGCCCCGGCGCCGAACGCGCGGTTGTGCCGGCCCTGCGAGATCATCTGCCGATCGGAGAGGTGCCACAGGTGCGCCGGGTGCAGGATCAGGTTCACCCCGCCCGCGATGGCCACGGACGCCTCGCCGCTTCGCAGGCTCTGCACGGCGAGGTGGATGGCGGTCAGCGACGACGAGCACGCCGTGTCCACGGTCAGGCTGGGCCCGCGCAGGTCCAGCGTGTAGGAGACGCGGTTGGCCACCGACCAGTGGTTGGACCTGGCGTGGGTGTGCACTCCCCTGGCCTGCGCGGCGCCGCCGATCCACTCGTAGTCGTTGTTCATCACCCCGGCGAAGACGCCGACCGGGTTCCGCTCGCCCAGCGATCGTGGTGCGTACCCGGCGTCCTCAATCGCCGCCCACGCGATCTGGAGGAACAGCCGTTCCTGCGGGTCCATGTCCTCGGCGTCGCTCGGGGAGATCTGGAACAGCAGCGGGTCGAAGGCGTCGGCGTCGTCGATGAAGGCCGCCCACTTGCTGTAGCTGCGGCCGGGTCCTCCCGCAGGGTCGTAGTGCTCGTCGGCAGGCCACCGATCGGCGGGAACCTCCCGCACACAGTCGCGTCCGGCACGCAGGTTGCGCCAGAACTCGGTGACGTCGGCGGCCAGCGGGTAGCGGCCTGCCACACCGATGATCGCGATCTCGGTCTCCGGCGCGGTGTCGAGGCCCAGGTCGTCGAGCAGGCGCGTGAGCAGCTCCCGCCGATCGGTCGCGGTGTCCCTCTCGGTGCCCGGGGTGCGGCCGTGATCGGGCTCGGACGGCACGGTCATGCGGTATCGCCCTTCGCATCGGTGGCCAGACCGGACAGCAGGGTGAGCATCCGATCGACCTCGGTGTCGGACAGCCGGTCCACCACGGCCCTGACCCGCCCGCGCACGGGCGCGGACGAGGTGGCCGGGGTGACCGGGACGGCGGACGTGGCCGGGATGGCCGG
>NZ_JH636049.1:25045-116220 GCF_000258175.1 Saccharomonospora xinjiangensis XJ-54
CCGCCGCGCCGGGGTCGGCGGGGTGGGCGGGGTGACAGCCGCCGTGGCGGGAGGCACGGTGGCTGCCGGTGCCGCGTCGTGGTCCCGCGCCGCATCGCGTCGCAGAGAATGCAGGTGGCCTGCGAGGCGGCTGATCGTCGTGTGCTCGAACAGCAACGTCGCCGGCAGCGGGCCGAAGTCGGTCTCCAGCGCCCTCGTCAGCTCCAACGCGACGAGGGAGTCCACGCCGTAGTCGCCGAAGGTGGTGTCGCGCTCCAGCCGGTCGGACGGCAGTTCGAGCACGCGGGCGAACACCGAGGTCACGAGCCGTTCGGTGTCCTCGGGCGACGTCGCGGGCGTGGATGCCTCCCGCCCGTCGGAGGTCGCTGGGGTCGCGGCTGCGGCCGGCGAGCCGGTCGCGGACCCCGCCTCGGCGCGGGTGCGCACCACGGTGGCATCGGCCCGCCCGACGCGGACGTTGTCCGCCCTGGCCAGCAGCAACCGCTGGTTCGCGGGCTCGTCGGGGAGCGCCACCTCGGCTGCGGGAGCGAAACCCGAGGCCGTGAGGGCGTCCAGCCAGCGCGCAGCGCTCAGCACCGGTGCGGCAGGCAGCCGCAACGCCGTGTCCTCCGCGAGCCACCAGCCCCGGGTCAGGCCGAACACGAAGGTCAGGTACGCGGCAGGCCGCACTCCCTCGTTGACCACCAGCAGCCCTCCGGGGACGAGCAGGTCCTTGACGTGGCCGAGCGTCGTCTCGATATGCCGGGTCGCGTGCAGCACGTTGGTGGCGAGCACGACGTCGTAGTCGCCACCGAATCCCTGTTCCGACGGCGGGCGTTCGATGTCGAGCACCCGGAACTCGGTACCGGGTCGGTCGCCGAACTCCCTGCGGCCGTGGCGCACGAAGGTGGACGACAGGTCGGTGTAGGTGTAGTGCACGCGCTCGCCCAGCTCGGCCAGCGCCGGGAGGACCACCCTCGTGGTGGCGCCGGTGCCCGCGCCGATCTCCAGGACGCGCACGGGACCGTCGCCCGCCTCGGTGCGCACCACCTCCGCCAGCGCCGCGTTGTACGCCTCCATCACCGGATCGGCCTGGTAGAACCGCGACACGGCTTCGGCCGACCCTTCGGGGAAGAGCACATCCACACCGTCGCGGCGCCCGGTCAGCACGCCGGGCAGCGCGCGAAGGCACCGCGTGAGCAGTTCCACGGCGGGTGCGGCGCCGGGGTGCTCGGCGAGCAGCGACTGCGCGGCACGCCGGGGGTCGGCCATCGCCTCACGCACGTCGGCGTCGCGGACCCGGTCGGTGACCACGACGTCGTGGCCTTCGGCACTCAGCAGTCCCTCGGCCACCAGCAGATCGAGCGCGACGTCGAACAACCGCCGCTGCGCGGGTGCCACGGTGAGCCGGTCGGCCATTCCCGCGCGGTCGTGACGCTGCCCCGGGGCGAGAGCCGCACCGAGGTCGCCGAGCACCCCGGCCAACACGCGCGCGGTGAACGCGTCGAGCGCCTTCCCTGCGCGCAGGTGCGCGGTGAGCACACCGGCGCGGCGCGGATCGGGAGCAAGGCGCGGCACCGGCAGTGGCGCACTCGCGCGCGTCCCCGCATCGGTGTGGACACAGTGGACGGACACGGCGGGGTTCTCGACCCCGAGCCCCGCGAGGATGCGCTCGTCGGCCTTCGTGGCCAGCACCTGCGCCGCGCGTCCTGCCGCCACGAGTTCCAGCGCCCGCATGCCCTCCGCCGCGCCGATCGGCGTGATGCCGGACGCGGACAGCCGCGCGAGCGTGCGCTGCCGGTCGGCGTCCCCACCGGAGTGCCAGTAGCCCCAGTTCAGCACCCGCACCGGGTACGGCGCGGTCCTGCCGAACGCCAGCGCGTACGCGTCCTGGTAGACGCTGCCCGCGGCGTATCCGGCCTGCCCCTGGTTGCCGCTGAAGGAGATGCCGGAGGAGAAGAACAGCAGCGTATCCAGCGGTTCACTTGCCACGGCGGCGCACAGCGCCCTCGTGCCTTGCGTCTTGACCCGCAGCGCGGAGGCGAAGCCCTCGACGTCGAGCGAGGCGAACGGTGTGGTGACGAGCACCATCGCGGCATCGATCACGCCGTGCAGCGCCCCGAACCGGCGCTTGGCCTCGGCGACGGCCATGGCGATCTCCGCCTCGTCGGTGACGTCGGCCCGCACGTACACTGCCTGCCCACCGGCCTCGGCGAGCCGGGCCAGCCGCTCCCGCTTCGCCGCGTCGAGCGGGCTGCGGCCCACCAGCACCAGGCGCGCGGCGTAGCGGGTGGCGAGGTGCCGTGCCGTGTCGAAGCCGATGGTGCCGAGTCCGCCGACGATCAGGTAGACGCCGCCGTGGCGGAACGCGGGCTCGCGTGGCGGTCCCAGGAGCGCGGCGCGCAGCCTGCGGGTGTACCGGGTGCCGGAGCGCAGCAGAATCTGCCGTGCCCTTGGCACACACGGTTCGGCGACGACGGCCTCGGCGACGGCGTCGAGGCCGGTCGTACTGCCGGTCGCGCTGCCGGTCGCGAGGTCGGCTCCGCGCACGTCGAGCAGGGCGGTGCTCAGCTCGCCGAGTTCGCTGCCCACCGTCATCACCAGCCCCGCCAGCGCCGCCGCGCCAGGGCGCGCCGAGTCCCGCTCACCCAGCGGGGCGGCATCCCCGGTGACCACCGTGAGCCGCAGTGGCCCCGGCAGCACCCCGCCATCGCGGAGTTCGGCCAGCAGCCGGTACAGCGCGAGCACCGACTCGTCGCGGGTGTCGTCGGCCCCGGTGATCGGGCCGAGGAAATAGACCTTGCCTCGGCGGGCGTCCGGCAGCGCGGCGAACGGCGCCACCGAATCCCCCGGCGCGAGGCGCACGACGTCGGCATCGGCGTGGGCGCGAGCGATCCGGTCGGCCAGCGCGGCATCGGAGTCCCTCGCGACCACCAGCACGGGACCGGTGTCCGGTCGTGCGGGGTCGATGGACGGTGCGAGTGTCCACGACGGAACGTAGAGGAAGCCCGGTTCGGGCGCGGGCCGCGAACGCAGCACCAGGCCGGTGACGGCGAGGCACACGGCTCCCTCGTCGTCGAACACGGTGATGTCGCAGCGCCCGAGGCCGGGGTCGCGGGCGACGGCGTGAGCGTGGCAGACCGGAGGCAGCGGCCGATACACGGTGACGCGATCGGCGGCCAGCGGGAGCACGGGTTCGGTGTCGTCGCCGAGGAGCGCGGCCAGCACGTGCAGTGCCGCGTCGGCGAGCCCGGGATGCAGTGCGTGTCCTGGCGGGGTCGGCGTGCCGCCGCGCAGGCGGGCCAGCACCTCGCCCTCACCCGTGCGCACCGATTCGGCGAGCCGGAAGAACGGCCCGTAACGCAGCCCCCGCGCCCGCAGCCGCGCGTACAACAGCTCCGCGTCCACACGGGTGCGGCACCGGTCGGTGAGCGCAGCCAGCGAGACCGGGGCGGGAGGCTTCGGGACCGAGGTCTGGACAACGCCGCGCGAGCGGACAGTGCCCTGCTCGCGCAGCTCGTAGGACATCCCAGCCGCGACGGGTTCGGTGACCAGTTGCAGTCGCACCGGCCGGTCGGCGACTCCGACCGGGGACAGCCAGCGCACGTCGCCGACCGCGAAGGAGGTGCGTCCGGGAGCGAGTGCCCCCACGGCGAGAGCGAGGTGCGCGACCCCCGGCAGCACGCGGTCACCCGCGACCTCGTGGTCGGTGACCACCGCGTCGTCCGGCTCCACAACCAGCACCGTTTCCTCCGGCCGCATCGCAGCCGTGCCCTCTGGCCGCACCGCGGCGGCATCCTCTGGCCGCACCGCGGCGGCATCCTCTGGCCGCACCGCGGCGGCATCCTCTGGCCGCACCGCGGCCGTGCCCTCAGCGCCGCCGGGCCGGACAGGCATCGGGAGAGCGTCCCGGCGCGCGGTCGTGGTCAGCCAATGCCTCTCGGGCTCGAACGGGTATGTCGGCAGCGACACCATCCTCGGCGGCACGGGACCGGCGGGCAGCGCCGAGAGGTCGATGTCCACACCGGACGCCCACAGCCGCGCGAGCCGGTCGAGGTGTCCCTCGCGGATCAGACCGACCACGAATTCCGCTCCGGAGGCCGTTCCGGTGAACACGTCACCGAGCGCGCCCGCTCCGCTCGCATCGCCGCTGACGACGCCGTCCGCGTCCTCGCCGTCGGCGAACCGGCGCAGCAGACTCGCCGCCTCCGCGAGATCCCATGCCACGAACGCGAGCCGGTGCCGCATCGGCTCGCGGCCCACCCGCAGCGTGTACGCCACGTCGGAGAGCGAGGGCACGGCGGTGGAATCGGTGCTGGTACCGGACAGCAGGCGCGACAGTGCGGCGGACAGTCTCCTCGCCGACTCCCTCAGCCGCTCACCGGTGAGCGCCGACACGACGATCAGCTCCGGGGTCCGCGCGCTCGGTGATGTCCGGTGGTCCCGGTACTCCTCGACGATCAGGTGCGCGTTGGTGCCACCGGCGCCGAAGGAGCTGATCCCCGCCCTGCGGGGCGCTCCCGGCGCGGGTTCCGGCCACGGCGCGACCTCCTGCTGCACGGCGAACACCGACCGCGCGAAGTCGATCCGGGGATTGGTCCTCGCCGAGTGCAGTGACGGCACGAGCGTGCGGTGGCGGAGCTGGAGGACCACCTTGGTGAGGGCGGCGATGCCCGCGGCTCCTTCGAGGTGCCCGATGTTGGACTTCACCGAACCGAGCGCCGCACTGCCCACAGCCCGGCCCGTGCCGCCGAAGACCCGTTCGAGCGCGGCGTGTTCGATCGGATCGCCCAGCGCCGTTCCCGTGCCATGCGCCTCGACGTAGCCGATGCTCGCCGGGTCCACGTCGCCCGCCCGCAGCGCCCGCTCGATCAACGCCTGCTGGGCCGCGGGGTTGGGCACGGTGTAGCCGTTGGTGCGACCGCCGTGGTTGATCGCGCTGGACCTGATGACCGCGTGGATGCGGTCGCCGTCGGCCTCGGCGGCGGCCAGCGGTTTCAGCACCACCGCGCCGACTCCCTCACCGGGCACGTACCCGGTGCCGCCCTCGCCGAAGGACCGGCAGCGGCCGTCGGCGGCGAGCATGTTCATCCGGCTGAGGTTGACGTACTTCAGCGGGTGCGCCAGCACGTTGACACCGCCCGCGATCGCGTACGCGCACTCGCCCCTTCGCAGGCTCTCCACCGCGAGATGGACGGCCACCAGCGACGACGAGCACGCGGTGTCCACCGTCATGCTCGGGCCCCGGAAGTCGCCGAAGTACGAGACCTGGTTGGCGATCGACGCGCGGTTGGCCGGGACCGAAACGGGGTTGCCCCGCGCCGATTCCTCGGCGGCCAGCGTGGCGTAGTCACCCCACATCACCCCGGCGAACACACCGACGTCGAACCCGGAGTCGGCATGGCGCGCCCCGGGAAGGCGGCTCGGCGGGTACCCGGCGTCCTCCAGTGCGGCCCACGCGGTCTGGAGGAACAGCCGCTCCTGCGGGTCCATCGCGCGCGCCTGAGGCGGCGAGAGCCGGAAGAACCGCGAGTCGAACTCGGCCACCGACGACAGGAACCCGCCCCAGCGGCCCGTGATGGAGTCCGGCGCGCGCCCCTCGGGGTCGTAGGCGGCGTCGGCGTCCCAGCGGTCGGACGGCACCTCGGTGACGAGGTCGGCCCCGTCGCGGAGGCGGGCCCAGAACTCGTCGAGGTCGTCGGCTCCCGGGTACCGCCCGCTGATGCCGATCACGGCGATCGGGGCACCGGCGAGGTCATCGCCGTCGCGTGCCGCCGTCGTGGAGATCGCGCGTGCGGTCACGGTGGAGGTCACCGCGGAGGCGAGAGTGCGGGCGGCGGGAAGGGCTTGTTTCACCGTCGTGGACGGCTCGGTCGGTGCGGGGTCACCGGAGTCGATACCGGGGGCACCGGGAGCGCCGGGCGCCAGCGTGGCGAGTGCGTCGGCATGCCGCTCGGCGAGGTAATCGGCGAGGGTGCCGAGGGTGCGGCGATCGAAGAAGAGCGTCTGCGGCAGGTCGGGCAGATACTCGGCCAGCGCCGAGTTCAACTCCATGATCATGACCGAGTCGATGCCGTAGCGGTCGAGCTGCTCGGTCTCCGTGATCCGTGACGCGGGCACCCTGAGCACCGTCGAGAGCTGGGAACGCAGCAGGTCCACCGCCACCGCGCGCAGCCGTCCACCCGCCATGACCGGGGAACTCGCCTCGGTGCGGTTCTCACCGGTGATACCCGGCTCGACGGGGGTGTCCGCACCCGTCCCCGCGAGACCAACGCGGGGCGCGGCGGCATCGGCGGCATGGGTGACATCGGCGGTCGTTCTCGCCACGCCCGGCGCGCGCAGTGCCTCGGCGATGCGGGCCTGGTCGCCCACGGCGGGCACCAGCCACGGCTCGTCCGAGCACAGCGCCTGCTCCAGCGCCGTCCATCCCGTGTGGACGTCGAACGGCGCGAACCCCTGTGCTCGGTAGGCGGCCCACTGCCCTTCGCCGAGCCGGTCGTCGAGCCCTCCGAGCGTCCACAGTGGCCACGCCAGGGTCAGCGCGTCACCCCGCAGCAACGACACGGCGTCGGCGAACCGGTTCGCCGTGCCGTAGCCCGCGCCGCCGAAATCGCCCAGCAGCGACGCCAGCGAGGAGAACACCACGAACAGCGGCGGGCGCGCGTGCCGGGTGGCCGTGTCGAGATTCGCGGTTCCGGCCGCCTTGGCCGCCATGCCCGCCGCGAACCTCGCTGGGTCCACCTCGGTCGGGGGGATGTCGTCGGAGACCCCGGCGAGGTGGAACACACCGTCGAGGCGGCCGAACCGGGCTTCGGCCTCGGCAACGGCACGGCGCGTGTCCCCGGCGTCGGCGACGTCGGCGGACATCAGCATCACGTCGGACCCCGCTACCCTCAACTCGTCGGCCCACGCCTGGTGACGGTCCGCGCTGCGGGACACGAGCACGAGCCTGGCGGCGTAACGGCGGGCGAGTTCCCCTGCCAGCCAGCGGCCGAGCGCCCCGGTGGCGCCCGTGATGAGGTACGCGCCGCCGTGCCGCAGTGGCGACGGCCGCGACACGGGCAGCGGGTCGAGGCGCTCGACGTCCCTCACGAATCTCAGACCGTCGCGGCGCAGCACCTCCGCCCCGTGCGGCACGCCGAACTCCTCGACGGCCACCCGCGCCACGTCGGTGCCCTCGCCGAGCCGGACGGTGGCCAGCGACAGCGACGGGGCGTGCCGTCCGGTCGAGCGGGCGAACCCGGCCAGCGCCTCGTGAACGGGTTCGCCGCCCCGTTCGCCGCCGGGGAAGACGGCGAGGCAGCGCACCCTGCGGCCCACGCTCGCCTTGGCCAGTTCCAGTGCGGCGAGGACGGCGTGCCCGGCGTCGGCCGTGGTCATACCCCACGCCAGCAGCACGTCCACATCGCCCTGCCGCGCGCGCAGCGCGGACGGCAGTCCTGCGGGGTCGGCGACCCGCACCACGGCAGGCCACGGGCCGGTGACGGTGAGCGTGGGGTCGTCCGTGCACAGCAGCAGGGTGTCCGCCGGGTTCCGTACCGGCGCGGCGGGAGCGGCCTGCCGCCAGACGGGGCGATACCAGGCCACGGTCGCCGGCGCGGGGCGGCGCAGGGCGAAGTCCTCGACGCGCAGCACCTCGGTCCCTTCGGCGTCGGTGAGGGTGACGTCGTAGCGCAGCCGGTCCGCATCGGTCCCCTGCCGCACCACCGCGTGCGCCCAGCACACCTCGGGGAGCGGGCCGGTGAACCGCAGCGACGCGAGCCCGAAGGGGATGGCGGCGTCCTCGCCCGGCGCTGCACCGACCCAGTGGCACACGCGCAGCGCACCGTCGAGCCGCGTCGGGTGGAGCAGGAACGTGCCGGGCACGTCGGCAGGTGCGACGCCCACCCGCAGCAGAGCCTCGGACGGCCCGCTGAACACTTCCTCGATCACGTCATAGGCAGGACCGTAGGCGAATCCGGCCCTCCGGTAGCGGTCCAGTACGTCGGCCCTCGTGTGGTGCTCGGGGCACCGGCCTCGGATCGCGGCGAGGTCGAGCCGCGCGGGCACCGTCACGGTGTGGGTGGTCGCGGCAGTGTTCACGACACCGCGCACATGCGTGGTCCCGTCGTCGTCCACGACCTCGAACGCGGGATCGTCGCCCTGGCCGAAGCTCACCCGCACCCGGCGAGGACCGTCGTCGGCGGTGATCGGGCTGCCCCACGTCACCGCCGAAAGCCCACGCACAGGGCCGTGTCCCTCCCGCTCGGCCGCGGCCCGCACCAGCTCGACGCACGCGGTTCCGGCCAGCAGCGCGCGGCCGTGGATGACGTGGTCGCGCACCACCGGGTCGTCCTGGCTCACGGTGAGCACCGTGGTCTCCCCGGCGGACTTCCCGCCGGTCCGCGCAGTGGCCTGCGCAGTGGTCTCCACGGTGGTCTCCGTGGTGGTCCGGTTCACCGCACCGGTCTTCACGGTGGTCTTCCCTCCGGCGTCCGCGTCGGGCAACCGCACCCAGTACCGTTCGCGCGCGAACGGGTAGAGCGGCAGCGACACCCGGCTTCCGCCCTGGGCCGGTGCGGGCAGGTCCGCGCCCCGCACCCACGCGCGGGCCAGGCCGGGCAGGTCCGTCGGGCCGGTCGGGCTGGTCGGGCCTGCACCAGCGGTGGGCTCGCGGCGGGCCGTACTCACCACGCCGGTGACGGCGTACTCGACGAGGCGGCCCTCGGCGAACTCGCTGAGCGCGCGCACGAGGTCCGCGCCGCGTCCGGTCACCACGGCCAGCCGGTGTTCCATCGGTTCGCGGCCCACCCGCAGGGTGTGGGCGATGTCGCCGAGATCCACCGGGGCGCGCCGCACGTACTCGGCCAGCCGCGCCGCGTAGGCGCGCAGCCGGTCGGCCTCGCGGGCGGAGAGCACGAACAGTTGCGGCTCGCGATGCTGCTCGGCGGCGAGGTGGAGCACGCGGCTGCCACCGGCGGCGACCGCGGGCTGTGCTTCCTCGACGACGAGGTGGCTGTTGACCCCGCCCGCCCCGAAACTGCTGACTCCCGCGCGACGGGGCCGCCCGTCCCGCGCCGGCCACGGCGCGGGCTCGCGCTGCACCGTGAAGGGCGTTCGCCCGAAGTCGATGTCCGGGTTCGGTGTCCCCGCGTGCAGTGACGGCGCCAGCGTGCGGTGGCGGAGCTGGAGCAGCACCTTGGTCAGGCCCGCGATCCCCGCCGCCGATTCGAGGTGGCCGATCCCCGACTTCACCGACCCGATGGCGATGTGCCGCGCCCCCGCGTACGCCTTGGCGAGCCCGGAGATCTCGATCGGGTCACCGAGCGCCGTCCCCGTGCCGTGACATTCCACATAGGACACGTCACCAGGGTCGGTACCGGCCGAGGCGAGTGCCGAGGCGATGACCCTGCGCTGGGCTTCCGGGTTGGGCACGGTGTAGCCGTTGGTCCTTCCGCCGTGACTCGCGGCGTGGCCCGTGATGACGCCGTGGATGTGGTCGCCGTCGGCGAGCGCCAGCCGAAGCGGTTTGAGCAGCACGGCGCCCACCCCCTCGCCGGGCACGTAGCCGTCACCGCCCTCGCCGAACGCACGGCACCGGCCGTCGGTGGACAGGAACCGGCCCTGGCTGAGGAAGACGTACTTGTACGGGTGCGGTGACAGGTTCACCCCACCGGCGAGAGCCAGCTCCGCCTCCCCGGTGCGCAGCGCCTGGCAGGCGAGGTGGAGCGCGGTCAGCGACGAGGAACACATCGTGTCCACGGCGACGCTCGGTCCTCGCAGGTCCAATGTGTACGACACCCGGTTGGCGATCGACGCGGGCGAGGACCCCGGGACGGGGCTGCCCTGGCGCATCGCGTCAACACCGTAGAGCTGGTAGTGGGTGTGCATGACGCCGACGAACACGCCGACCTCGCGTCCTGCCAGGTCCGACGCGCGGTACCCTGCCTCCTCCACGGTGTGCCATGCCGTCTGGAGAAACAGCCGCTCCTGCGGGTCCATGAGTTCGGCCTCACGCGGGGAGATGCCGAAGAACAGCGGATCGAACTCGTCGGCCCCGTCGAGGAACGCTCCCCAGCGCGAGTAGCTCGCGCCCGGCCTGCCCGGCACCGGGTCGAAATCGCGGTCGGGGTTCCAGCGGTGTGCCGGGATCTCGGTGACACAGTCGCGGCCGGACACCAGGTTGTCCCAGAAGGCGTCGAGGTCGTCGGCCTTCGGGTAGCGGCCTGCAAGCCCGATCACGGCGATGCCGTCGTCGGCCCGCTCGCCCTCGCCCAAGGCAACGCGGGGCTCCGCTGTCGCAGGCCGCGACGGTGCCGACGGCGGGACGAGCGCGGCACCGTGTTCGGCCGCGAGGTGGTCGGCGAGTTCGGCGATCGTGGGGAATTCGTAGAACAGCGTCTTGTCGATGCCGGTCTCGAAGCGGGTCTCCAACTCACCGGTGAGCCGGGTGACCATGAGGGAGTCGAGGCCATAGCGCTCCAGCGGCACGGTCTCCTCGACGTCGTCGGGCGAGAGCCGGGTCTGCTCGGCGACCAGCGACCGCAGCAGCGACCTGGCCCGGCTCGCCGCGTCCTCGCCCGCGATCTCCATTTCCGTGCGCGCGGGCTCGTCCTGCGGCGACGGCGCGGAGTTCAGCGCGGACAGCACGGCACCGGCCTCACCGGGCACCACCAGCAGCGCGCCGGAAGCACCACCTGCCGCGACCAGGAACACGCTCGTCGCGTCCGGTGTGGACAGTGCGCCGATTCCCGTGCGCGCCAGCAGTTCGGCGGCGGACCGCTCGCTCTGCACCATGCCGCCTTCACGCCACCGGGGCCAGGCGAGCGAAAGGAAGCGGCGCGGGCGCTCTCCCGGATCAGCCCACCGCTCGGCCAGCGCGTCCAGCACGGCGTTGGCGTAGGCGTAGGCGGTCTGACCCGGGTTGCCGACCACCCCGGCGACCGAGGTGAACAGCGCGAAGACGTCGAGCGGTTCGTCGCGGGTCGCCTCGTGCAGCGCCACGGCACCCCGCACCTTCGGGGCCAGCACGGCATCGAGGTCGGCCTGCTCCAGGTCGGTCAGCAGCGCGTCGCGCACGATGCCCGCGGCATGCACCACGCCGTGGACCCCGCCGTGCGCCGTCCTGAGTTCACCGATCAGGTCGCCGACGCGCCCGGCATCGGTGACGTCCACGGCCCGGTAGGTCACCGACAGGGCCGTGGCAGCGAGCGCGTCGAGCGCGGCCCGCGCGCCGGGGCCTGGCTCGGCCGACCTGCCGGTGAGCACGAGGTGAACGCGGGCGCGCTCGGCGATGGCGCGGGCGATCCGCAGTCCCACACCACCGGCGCCTCCGGTGATCAGGTACACGCCGCCGTCCCGTGGCTGCCACTCCGCTGGCATGGGGGTGACCTCGCGGTAGCGGCGTACCTGCCGGACGCCGTCGCGGTAGCGCACGACGGTGTCGGTGGCGGACAGTTCGGCGGCCACGACCTCGTCGGGGCCTTCCAGCAGGGTGATCGTCAGGCGGGGGTCCTCCACGGCCACGCTGCGCGCGACACCGTCGAGACCGAGCGCGGACGGTGCGCCGTCGTGGACGACGAGGACGCGGACCTGTCCGGTGGGCGCCGTGCCGAGGAGGGCCTGGCACAGGTGCAGCATCGAGCGGACTCCGCGATCGAGGTCGCGTTCGGTCACGGTGTCCGGGTCGGCGCCTCTGGACCACGTGTGCACGATGCGATCCGGCCGTACACCGTCCTCGCGCAGTGCGGCGAACAAGCGGGTGTAGTCCTCGGCCCTGCCGGGGGCGATCTCGTAGCGCCGCGGCCCGCACCTGCGGAAGCCCTCGCCCGCACCGACGGTGACGACGTGGGCACCCACTCCGGGCGGTGCCGTGTCGCCGAACACCAGGCACGCCCCGTCGGACCTGCCGGGTCGCGGGGCTGGATCCGTGTCCGCCCAGTCACGCGCGACCAGGGTGGCGCTACTCGCGGATCGGCCCACCACAGTGGATTCCATGGGGCCGGCTGCCGTGGACACAGCGGGGGTGGGCACGGTGGCCAACGCGGATCTGGCCACGGTTGGCCGTCCGCCCACGGTGGACATGGTGGGCCGTCCGCCCACGGTGGACATGGTGGGCCGTCCGCCCACAGATGACATAGTGGGCCGTCCGCCCACAGATGACATAGTGGGCCGTCCGCCCACGGTTGCCAGTTCGACGCCGCCGAGAACGGCCAGCACCGCACCGTCGGCGTCGAGGACGCGCAGGTGCGCGCTCACCCCTGCGGCGGAGCCGGTGATGCGGGCCACCACGGTGGTCGCCGAGGTGAGCGGTCCCGCGACGTCGAACGTCTCCGCCGAGACGGGCAGCAGCAGCGTGCCCGGCTCGGCGGTGTGCAGGACGGACACGGCGGCGGCCTGGATCGCGATGTCGATGACGGCCGCCTCGCGCTCGAAGCCGGAGCCAGGCGGCAGGTCGATATCCGCCACCGCTACCCCGTCGCCCACGGACACCGAGCGCACACCACGCAGGCCGGGGCCGTACTGAAGTCCCCCCGCCGCGAGCAGCGCGTAGCAGCGGTCGCGCTCGACCGTCGCCAGACCGGCCACGTCGGGCATCGCCGAGGTGGTGGACGCCTCCGCCGAGCCTGCTCCCGCCGAGCCGGAACAGTGGCTCGGCCCGTCACCACTGGTCAGGTCGAAACCCCCGTCGCCGGTGGTCCACGCGGACACCGACAGGGTGCGGGGGCCGCTCACCTCGCACAACCGGTCGAACCTCACCCGCCGCAGCCCGGTGATCCGTGCGTCCAGTGCGCGCAACGCGGTCAGGCCGAGCACCATGCTCGCGGCGGCCGACACCGTCGGCACGCCCCGGAACGTGTGGTCGGCGAGGAACGGTTCGGAGCCTGTCACCGCCAGCGAGCGGGTCTGCGCGGTCACCGGAGCGGGCGCGCCACCGTGACCGGAGGACGCGACCGTCCACTGTGGTGGCTCTGCCGGTTGCGCCGGGTGTATCCGCTGCGCGGTGTGCGCGCGTTGCGACGCGAGCCGGTAGGAAGCGGTCTCGAACGGGTACGTCGGCAGCACGACCCGCCTGCCGGGCCGGTGGGCGAACACGGCGGCCCGATCGACCGCAGCCCCTGCTTCCCAGGCGCGGCACACCGACTCGGCAGGAGGCTCCGAGCCCAGCACGACGGCGCCGGGAGGCACTTCCGGCAGTGGATGGACCGGGAAGCCGAGGTCCCGCCCCGCGCTCACGCGCACGGTACCGGGCTCCTCCCACGCCGCGCGGGCCGTCGCGACGTCACACCCTCCGGCCACCGTGAGCGCGAGCGCGGTCGATCGGCGGCAGGCGTAGGCGGCCTCCGGTGCCAGGCCCCAGCTCAGCCGGAGCCGCGCCAGCGTGTACAGCAGGGTGAACGCCGGTTCGGCGTCACCGCACTCGTCGGCGAACTCCCTTGCCGCCGGTTCCTCCGACAGCAGCGCCGCGAGCCTCGCCGGGGCGTCAGGGAGGTCGGCGTCGAACACGAACACCAGCGGCGCGTCGCCGGTCCGCGCCGACGCTTCGTCCTTCATGGACAGTGTTGCGACCAGTTCGGCACGGTCTGACACCACGAAGGCACGGCGGTACCGATGGGCGGCCCTTCCCACGGCAAGGGTCAACGCCACGTCGGCGAGCCCGTTCTCCGGATGGGCGCGCAGGTGCTCGGCGAGGTCGGCGGCGTGCCGGTCGAGGGCGCTTCGGGTCGCGGCCGACAGCAGCACCGGAACCGGCCCCGTGGAGGCCGGGACGGAGGCTGCCGTGGCCTGCCCCGCGACCGGCGCCGTGGACGCACCAGCGGAAGGCGCTGTCAAGGACACAGCAGAGGGCGAGGCCGACGACACTGTGGACAGCGTCGTTGACGGAAGAGCGGACGGCCCGGCCTCGTCCACCGTGTCCACCGCGTTCACCGCGTTCACCGGTTCCTGTTCCAGGATCACGTGGGCGTTGGTGCCGCTGATGCCGAACGCCGACACCGCCGCTCTGCGGGGCGCGCCGGTCTGCGGCCACGGCCTCGCCTCGGTGAGCAGCCGCACCGGGCTGCCCTCCCACTCCACCTCGGGGGTGGGCCTGTCCACGTGCAGGGTGCGGGGCAGCACGCCGTGCCGCAGCGCGAGCACCGCCTTGATCACGCCGCCGATTCCCGCCGCGGCCTGGGAGTGCCCGATGTTCGACTTCAGCGATCCCAGCCACAGCGGCCGATCGGCGGGCCTCGCCGCGTAGGCCGCCTTGAGCGCGTCGATCTCGATGGGGTCGCCGAGCGTGGTCCCGGTGCCGTGGCCCTCCACGAGGTCCACGTCGGCGGCGCCGAGCCTCGCATCGGCGAGTGCCGCCGCGATGAGGCGTTGCTGCGCGGGGCCACTCGGAGCGGTGAGCCCGTTGCTCGCGCCGTCGGAGTTGACCGCACCACCCCTGACCACGGCGAGCACCGGGTGCCCGTGGCGCCGCGCGTCGGAGAGACGTTCGAGCAGTACCAGGCCCGCGCCCTCCGACCAGCCCGTGCCGTCCGCCGCCGCCGCGTAGGACTTGCAGCGGCCGTCGCGGGCCAGCCCTCGCTGCTGGGCGAATTCGACGAACACGCCCGGCGAGGTCATGACCGCGGCGCCGCCCGCCATCGCGAGGTCGCACTCGCGCGTCCGAAGCGACCGCACGGCCTGGTGGATGGCCACCAGCGACGACGAGCACGCCGTGTCCACGGTGATCGCGGGGCCGTTCAGACCGTACCGGAACGCCAGCCTCCCCGAGGCGACGCTGAGAGAGGTGCCGGTCAGCAGGTACCCGGCCGCGTCGGCGTCGGCCTCGGACAGCCGTGGCCCGTACTCGCCGCCCATGGCGCCGACGAACACGCCGGTGGCGCTGCCCCGCAGGGAGTCGGGGTCGATCGCCGCGCGCTCCAGCAGTTCCCACGACACCTCCAGCAGCAGCCGCTGCTGCGGGTCCATGGCCTCCGCCTCGCGCGGGCTGATGCCGAAGAACACCGGGTCGAACCGGAACGCCTCGTCGAGGAACCCTCCCGCCGTCGCGTAGGTGCGGCCCGGCACCCCCGGCCGGGGATCGACCAGCTCGGCGACATTCCAGCCCCGGTCGCCCGGAAGATCGCCCACCGCGTCGATCTCGTCGGTCACGAGCCGCCAGAGATCCTCGGGGCTCCGCACACCGCCGGGGAAACGGCAGCTCATCGCGACGATCGCGATGGGCTCGTGGGCGGCGTCGGTGACCTCACGCAGCGTCCGGCGCGCGCGTTGGAGTTTCGCCGTCGCCCGGCGTAGGTAGGCGACGAGTTCCCGGTCATCGACCATCGGCACCCTCTCCCCCGGAAACCGCCGCCCACTCGTCGTCGGGGTCGGCGTCGATCAGCGCGAACAGTTCGGTGAGGTCGGCCTCGGCCAGCTCGCGATCGAAATCCTGGTCGTCGGCTCCATCGCCAGGAACGGCGGGCACGGCGGCAGGCACGGTGGGTACGGCGGCGGGCGTGGCGGGTGCCGGGGTCACGCCGTCCACGGCGGAGGTAGTGGCTGTGGTGGCGGCTACGCGATCCACAGCGGCCTCGGCCGTAGTGGCAGGTTGTCCGACCACAGTGGACCTGTCCGCTTCACCGGGCTCGGTGTGTCCGGCGGCCCTGTCGTCCTTGGCCTGCCGTGGACCCGGCACGAGCCGGTCGAGCAGCCACCCTGCCAGCTCAGCTGGTGTCGGATGGCTGAACACCACGGTGGCGGGCAACGTCAACCCGGTCGCGGTGGCGAGCCGGTTGCGAATCTCGACGGCGATCAGCGAGTCACACCCGAGGTCCTTGAACGAGGCGGAGGTGTCGAGCGCGCCGGACGAGCTGTGGCCGAGTGCTGCGGCGGTGTGGTCGAGCACGAGTTCCAGCACACGAGCGGCCCTCTGCCGGGCGGGCAGGGCGGGCAGTTCGTCGATCACAGTGCGAGAGGGTTCGCGCTGGGCGCTGCGGTGTGACCGGGCGGGCGCGAGGTCGCGGAGCAGCCCCGAGCGGCCCTTGCCGTGCAACGCGGCGGCGACCACGACGGGGTCGGGCTCGCGCAGTGCGGCGTCGAACAGGCGCAGTCCGTCGTCGGTGCCGAGTTGCCCGATGCCGAGCGCGGCGAGCCTGCGGACAGCGGTGTCGTCGAGCGCGCCGGTGAGTCCGCTGCGCTGCGACCACAGTCCCCACGCGATCGACGTGGCAGGCAGTCCTTCGGCCCTCCTGCGCCGCGCCAGCGCGTCGAGCACGCCGTTGGCCGCGGCGTAGTTGGCCTGTCCCGCTGTCCCGAGAATCCCGGCGACCGACGAGAACAGCACGAACGCGGCCACGGTCGGCAGATTCCGGGTTGCCTCGTGCAGGGTCAGCGCCGCGACAGCCTTCGGACGCAGCACCGTGTCGAGTGCCGCGTCGTCCATCGTGGACACGGGCGCGTCGGCGAGCACTCCTGCCGCGTGAACCACGGTGGTCAGCGGCCGGTCGGCGGGCAGACCGGCGAGGACGCGGTCGAGCACGGCGCGGTCGGCGGCGTCACCGGCGACCGCCTGCGCTTCGGCGCCGAGTGCGGTGAGCTCGCCGACCAGTTCGGGGGCTCCCGGAGCGTCCGGGCCGCGCCTGCTCAGCAGCACGAGCCTCCGCACGCCGTAGGTGGTGACGAGCGCGCGGGCGACCAGCCCGCCCAGTTCTCCGGTACCTCCGGTGATCAGAGCCGCTCCGCCGAGGCGGGGCAGGGTGTGCCGTGTCGGGCGGGGGGCGCGCCGCAGCACCGGGGTCGCGAACCGGCCGCCTCGGAACCGCACCTGCGCCTCACCGGTGGCGAGCGCCCCGGTCACCACCGCACTGTCGGCGCGGTCGGTGTCGAGCAGCACGAACCGGCCGGGATGCTCGGTCTGCGCCGAGCGCACCAGCCCCCACACGGCCGCGTGAGCGGGGTCGGACAGCTCGCCGTCACCACCGGTGGTCACCACCACCAGACGCGACGCGACGGCGCGTTCGTCACCGGCCACCGAGCGGACCACGTCGAGCACCCGGCGAGCGGCGCGGGCGGGGTCGTCGCCCGCCGGGCACTCCAGAACGGCCACCTCGGGCGGCCGAGCGGGCAGGCCGTCCGTCAGCACCACCGGGTCGGCGTCCACCGGTTCCGCACGGCAATCCCCTTCGGCGGCGACGTCGGCCCAGGAGAGGGAGAACAGCGCGGGGGCAGCGGTGAGCTTCTCAGGCGACACCGGCCGCAGCGCGAGGTGGTCCACGGCCACCACAGGAGTTCCGTCCTCCGTCCACGCCAGCAACGACACCGCACTGTTGTCCACTGTGTTCAGAAGGACGCGCAGCCTCGTCGCCGAGGTGGTGGACAAGCGCACGCCGCCGAAGGAGAACGGAAGGCGGCAGGTGCCGTCGTCGCCAGAACGCAGCCAGATGCCGTGCAGCGCCGCGTCCAGCAGTGCGGGGTGAAGACCGAAGTCTCCCTCGCCACCCTCGGGCAGTGCGACGTCCAGCCACAGCCGGTCGCCCTCGGCCCAGGCGCCACGCAGGCCCCGGAACACCGGCCCGTAGTCGAGCCCGATCGCCCGCAACCGCTCGTAGTGGCCGGTGATCGGAATCTCGGTGGCATCCGGCGGCGGCCAGTGGGATTCGAGCGCGGCGCCGACGGGCCGCTCGCCCGGCTCGACCGACGCCGTGGCGTGGCGCACCCAGCCGGTGGCGTCCCCGTCTTGCCGCGTGTGCAGGGTGATCGTGCGGCTGCCATCACCGTCCGGCGCGGAGGCGACCACCTGGACCCGCAGCGCGCCCTCGTCCGGCACCACCACGGGCGAATCGAGCACCAGTTCGCGAACCTCGGGGCAGCCCAGCCGCCTGCCCACCCACGCAACCAGGTCGAGACACGCGGTGCCGGGCAGCACCACCGTGTCGAGGACGGCGTGGTCGGCCAGCCAGGCCGTGCCGTCCAGCGAGAGGCTTCCGGTCAGCAGCACGTCGCCGCCATCGGCGTGCTCGACCTCCGCCCCGAGGAAAGGATGGGACGCCGCCGTCAGCCCTGCCGCCGTGAGATCGCCCGTACCGGCCGGGACCGTGAGCCAATGCGAATCCCGTTGGAAGGCGTACGTCGGCAACGGCACGACCCTGCCCGAGAACGCCGCGGAGAAGTCGATCGGCACGCCGTGCGCGTCGGCCTTGGCCAGCGACCGCAGAAACCTCTCCAGGCCACCTTCGCCCCTGGTCAGCGACTCCAAGGTCACCACGGGTTCCCCGAGTTCGTCGGCACGCTCCGCGATCCCAGACAGCAGCACGGGATGGGGACTCACCTCGACGAACGTGCGGTGGCCCTCACCGACGAGCGCGGTGACGGCGTCGTCGAAACGGACCTCCTGCCTCAAATTCCGGTACCAGTAGTGGGCGTCGAGCACCGCACCACCGACCCTCTCGACATCCACAGTGGACATCATCGGGATCGAGGGCACGCCGGGACGGATGGGGGCGAGGTCGGCCAGCAGCCGCTCCCGCAGTTCGGTGACCTGCGCCGAGTGGGAGGCGTAGTCCACCGCGACCGCCTTCGCCCGTATCCCGTCGGCCGTGCAGCGCTCCACGAGCGCGGCGACCTCGGCGGGATCGCCGGACACGGTGGTGGCGTTCGGCCCGTTGCAGGCCGCGATCGACACCGCACCGACAGCACCGTCCATGCCGGACAGCAGGCCGCGCACCCGGTCAGCGGGCAACGCGAGGGAGGCCATCGCACCGCGTCCGGCGAGCGCGGTCAGCGCGCGGGAGCGGCGGGCCACCACCAGCGCGGCGTCGTCGAGGCTCAGCGCACCGGCCACGCAGGCCGCGGCGATCTCGCCCTGGCTGTGCCCGATCACGGCCGACGGCTCCACCCCGTGCGCCCGCCACAACCGGGCCAGCGCGATCATCGTCGCGAACAGCACCGGCTGCACCACGTCCACCCGGTCGAGGCCGGGTTCGCCGGGAGCTTCCCGCAACACACCGGTGAGGCTCCACTCGACGTGCGGTGACAGCGCCCGCTCGCAGTCGGCGATCGCCTCGGCGAAGCCGGGCGAGGCGGCGAGCAGGTCCCTGGCCATGCCTGCCCACTGCCCGCCCTGACCGCCGAAGACGAACACGGGGCGATGCGCGGCGGTGGCGTGCCCGGACACCACGGCGGGATCGGCGCCGCCGTCCGCGATGGCCGACACCCCGCGCAGCAAATCCTGCCTGGTCGTTCCGGTGACGGCGGCGCGAACGGGAAACCGGGTGCGCGTGGTGAGCAGCGAGTGCGCGACATCGGCCGGGTTCCAGTCGCCGGACCCGTGGTCGCCGCTCAGGTGGTCGCGCAGGCGGGCCGCCTGCGCGCGTAGTGCGGGCTCGGTGCGGGCGGAGACGGCGAGCACCACGGGCCGGTCACCGATGTCCCGCACCGGCTCGTCCACGACGTGCGGGGCCTCTTCGATGATCACGTGGGCGTTGGTGCCGCTGATGCCGAAGGACGAGACACCGGCGCGGCGCGGCCTCGCGGTCCTCGGCCACGGCACCGGCGCGGTCAGCAGCGCCACCGTGCCTGCCGACCACTCGACGTGCGGGGAGGGTTGTTCGGCGTGCAGCGTCGCGGGCAGCTCGCCGTGGTTCAGCGCGGACACCATTTTGATCACTCCGGCGACTCCCGCCGCCGCCTGCGTGTGGCCGATGTTCGACTTCACCGAGCCGAGCCGCAACGGCCGATCGGGCTGCCTGCCCTCGCCGTAGGCGGCCAGCAGCGCCGTCGCCTCGATCGGGTCGCCGAGCGTGGTCCCCGTGCCGTGTGCCTCCACCGCGTCGATGTCGGCGGGACGCAGTCCCGCGTCGGCGAGCGCGTCGGCGATCACCTGACGCTGAGCGAGACCGCTGGGTGCGGTCAGCCCGTTGCTGGCCCCGTCGGAGTTCAGCGCGGAACCGCGCACCACCGCGAGAATCCGGTGCCCGTTGCGGCGCGCGTCCGAGGCCCGCTCCAGCACGAGGACACCGGCCCCCTCGGCCCATCCGGTGCCTGCCGCGTCGGCGGAGAACGCGCGGCAGCGGCCGTCGGGTGACAGCCCGTTCTGCCGGTTGAACTCGGTGAACATGCCGGGAAGTGCCATCACCGTGACACCGCCCGCGATGGCGAGGCTGCTCTCTCCCGCCCGCAACGAGCGGCAGGCCAGGTGCACAGCGGACAGCGACGAGGAGCACGCCGTGTCCACGGTGAGCGCGGGCCCGCTCAGCCCGAGCACGTAGGCGACCCTGCCGGAGAGCACACTCGGAGTGCCGCCGGTGAGCAGGAAACCGCCAGCCGAGTCGGCCTGCTCGTGCAGCCGCGCCCCGTAGTCCTGCGCGGTGGCCCCCGCGAAGACGGCCGTCCTGCTGCCCCGCAGAGTGCCCGGAACGATGCCCGCGTTCTCCAGCGCCTCCCACACCACTTCGAGGAAGATCCGCTGCTGCGGGTCCATGGCAGCGGCCTCCCTCGGGGAGATGCCGAAGAACTCCGCGTCGAAGCGGTCGATCCCGTCGAGGAAGCCGCCTGGCCGGAGGCCGGTGGTGTCCAGCGCGTGCCAGCCGCGCTCGGCCGGTGGCTCGATGATGGCATCGACCCGGTCGCGCACCAGCCGCCACAGTGCCTCCGGTGTGGTCACCCCGCCCGGATAGCGGCAGCCCATGCCGACGATCACCACGGGATCGGGGTCGAAGCCACCCTCCGGACCCGGCTCGGCCGGCGGCACAGCGACCGCCGTGGCCCGCACCGTGAGGGTCGGCGCGGCGGCCGATCCGGTCAGCTCGGCGAGATGCTCGGCCAGCGCGACGGGAGTCGGGTGGTCGTAGAGCAGCGACACCGACACGTCGGCCCCGGTGTGCTCCTCCACCAGATCCCGCAGTTCCAGCCCCATCATCGAGTCGAAGCCCTGCTCACTGAACGGCACGTCGGGCAGCACCGCCGCACCCAGCACCCGAGCCGCGAGGTCGAGCACGTCGTCGAGTGACAGCGCGGAACCACGCTCCCCTGCGTGTGTCACGGTCGTGTGCTCGGACACCGGCGGCGCGGTACGCGGCTGCACCTGTGACTCGGCTGGCGGCGCGCCGAGACCGGCAGGCCAGTGCGTGGTCCGTTCGAACGGATACGTCGGCAACGCCACCCTGACGGCCCGCCGCCCCGCGAACACCGGCTCCCAGTTGACCTCCTCCCCCGCCAGGAACCGTTTCGCCAGATCGCCGAACGAACCGACCGTGCCCGGATCGACCGCGTCACCGAGGAAGCCGGTGGAACCGGAAGGCTCACGGCAGGCGAGCCGGTCGAGCCTGGTGAGCAGCTCGGCGTGGTCGCGCGCGACCACGACCGCGCGGCAGGCGTGCGCCGTGCGACCAGTGACAAGGGTGAACGCCACGTCCACGTCCCTGACGTCCGGCCGCGCCGCACGGTGTTCCCGCAGGGCACGCGCCGTCGCGGCGAGCGCGGTGGGGGTGCGCGCCGACAGCACGTAGGGAAGCGGCCCGGTGGTCCCCGCCTCGGCGGGAGGCTTGGGCGAGTCGTGTGCGGCGAGCACCACGTGACAGTTCGTGCCGCCCATGCCGAAGGAACTCACCCCGGCGATCAGCGGTGACCCGGAGTCCGGCCACGGCGAGGCCTTGGTCTGCACCCGCAGTCCCCACTCCGCGAGCGGTATCCGGTCGGGGGGTGCGGTGAAGTGCAGGTTCGGCGGCAGCACACGGTGGTGGAGGCTGAGCACCGTCTTGATCAGCCCGGCCACCCCCGCCGCGCCTTCGAGGTGCCCGATACTGGTCTTGACCGACCCGACCGCCAGTGCGGTGTCTTTGTCCCCGAACACCTCGCGCAGCGCGGCGGCCTCGGTCGCGTCACCCGCAGGCGTGCCTGTGCCATGCAACTCCACGTACTGCACGTCGGCGGCGGTCACTCCGGCCGCGCGGTGTGCCGACGCCAGTAATTCGGCCTGCGCCGCCCCGTCCGGCGCCGCGAGGTCCTCGCCCGCGCCGTCGTGGTTGACGGCCGTACCACGGATGACGCAGTACACGCGGTCGCCGTCGGCCAGTGCGGACGACAGCGGCTTGAGCACGACCACACCACCGCCCTCGCCGCGGACGAACCCGTCGGCCGCGCGGTCGAACACGCGGCAGCGGCCGGTCGGCGACAGCACTCCCATGCGGGCGGCGGCGAGCTGGCTCTCCGGTGCCAGCGCGAGGTTCACCCCGCCTGCCACCGCCATCCGGCACTCGCCCGAACGCAGGCTCGCGACCGCGAGATGCACCGCGACCAGCGACGACGACTGTCCCGTGTCGATGAGCAGACTGGGTCCTCGGACACCGAGATGGTGCGAAACCCGGTTCGCGATGACGCCCCGTTGCAACCCCGTCATGGCGTGATGTGACACGGCCTGGCCTGACCGCGACAGCAGCAGCGCGTAGTCGTCCGAACTGGACCCGAGATACACCCCGACGGGCAGCGACGTCAGCGCGGCGGGAACGATGCCCGCATCCTCCATGGCCTCCCACGCCAGCTCCAGCGCGAGGCGCTGCTGCGGGTCCATGGCCAGCGCCTCACGCTGGGAGATCCCGAAGAAGTCAGCGTCGAAATCGGCGACGGAGTCGAGAAACCCTCCCTCGGAGGGGATCTGTGGTCCCGCCGGCACCGCGGCCCTCCGCCGCGCCTCCGACGGCGGCCCCACACTGTCCACACCGGACACCAGGTTGGCCCACCAACGTTCGGAATGGTCGGCGCCGGGCATCCGGCAGGCGAGTCCGATCACGGCAACGGGTTCGTTCTCCCCGATGGTGTTGCGGTCCATCCGACGCGCACCTCCTCTCGTCGTGGTGGGCAGGGTCGAGCCCCTCCGGTCCTGCCGGAGGTCTTCAGGGGGTCACTCCGGTCGCAGGTAGTTCGGTCGCAGGTCGGCGTCGTCGTAGTAGCGGTGGAACACCCGCGTGGCCGACCCCGAGATCGGCGGCACGATCCACGACCAGTCGGCGGGGCACATCCGGCCCGCCGCCTCCTCCCTTTCGAGGTGGGTGAGGAAGCGGTCCGACTCCGTGTGGTGGTCGGTGATCTTCACTCCGGCCGCCTCGAAGGAATGCAGCACGGCCACGTTCAGTTCCACCAGCGCGCGGTCACGCCACAACGACGTCTCGGAGCTGGTGTCCAGCCGCATCTTCGCGGCCACCGTCGGCAGCAGGTCGTAGCGTTCGGTGTCACCGAGGTTGCGCGCCCCGATCTCGGTGCCCATGTACCAGCCGTTGAACGGCGCGGCCGGATACCGCACGCCTCCGATCTCCAGCACCATGCCGGAGATGGCAGGCACGGCGTGCCAGCGAAGGCCGAGGCCCGCGAACCACGGGTAGCGCGGATGGGACAGCGCCACCTCCAGCACGGCATCCGGGGGCAGCTCGAACAACTCGATGCCGTCCCGCGGGGTCTCGATGACGAGCGGCAGCACGTCGAACCGCGTGCCCGGCCCGCGCCAGCCGTGCCGCAGCGCCAGGTCGGTGAGGTCGGCGTTGAGCGGGTCGCCGACGACGCCACCGTCCCGCTGCCGGTAACCGGCGTAGCGGATGAGCTGCTCGTTGTGGATACGCGGCCCAGGACTGCCGGGCCGGTCAGGGGCGAACACCGTGATGGTGGGCCGGATCCGCCCACCGCCACCGGCTTCCACGAGGTGCTTGGCCGACTCCGCCGCGATCCCGGCAGCGTCGCAAGTGTCACGCCTGTCGCGCACCCGCAGGCTTTTCCAGTAGAGCCTGCCGATACACCGGTTGCTGTTGCGCCACGCCACCCGCGCGCCGAACGTCAGCTCCTCGACGGTGTGGGTGTAGGTGCCCGTGCGCTCGACCTCCGCGCGGATCTCCGCCATCCGCTCGTCCGCCGACCGGCCGCGACCGTTTCCCTCACCGTGGAACAGCTCGACGAACCGCTCGGCCTCACCGAGCAGCCAGGCGGTATCCCTGGCACCGTCGTGCCGCTCGCCCGCTGCCGACACACTGTCCGGAGTGGACTCGGTGTCGGCAGCAGAGGCGGTGAGGTGGGCTGTCGCGGCGGCTCGGAGCAGTAGACTCGTGCTGAGCACAGCTCTCCTTGCCCGATCGTCCGCGCCGGATCAGGACAGCCGGATCGGCAGCGCCGTCAGCCCCCGTACCAGCAGGCTGTTGCGCCACGTGAGAGTGCTCGGCTTGCGGGCGAGGCTGAGGTTCGGGTACCGCGCCAGCAGCCTGCTCAACGCCACCTCGATCTCCACGCGCGACAGCGGAGCGCCGAGGCAGTAGTGGATACCGTGGCCGAACGCCAGGCTCCCGCCCAGCGGCCGGGTGAAGTCGAGTCGTTCCGGCTCGGGGAACTTGTCACCGTCCCGGTTGGCCGAGATCAGCGACACGAGCACGAACTGTCCCTTCGGGATGGTCGTATCGCCGATGGTCACGTCCGTGGCCGTGGAACGCAGGGTGGCGACGTTGACGGGGCCGTCGAACCGAAGCAGCTCGTCCACCGCGTTCGGCATCAGTGAAGGGTCGGCCTTCAGTTCGGCCAGCTTGTCGGGGTGTTCCAGCAACGCCAGCACCGCGTTGCCCACCATGCTCGCCGTTGTCTCGTAGCCCGCCACGAACATCAGCGCACAGGTCGAGACCAGCTCACGATCGGTGAGCCTGTCGCCGTCGTCCCGCGCGTTGATCAACGCGGTGATCAGGTCGTCAGCCGGATCGGCCCGCTTGGCCTCGATGACCCCCACCAGGTACTCGTCCACCGCGCGCACCGCCTCGTTCATGCGGGCGGGGTCGTTGGTGGTGAAGATGGTCTCGGTCCAGCGGCGGAAGGCGTCCTCATCGGCGGGCGGGATGCCGAGCAGCCTGCACGTGACGGCCATCGACATCGGGAAGGACACCCGGCGCAGCAGGTCGATCTCCTGCTCGCCCGCGAGCGTGTCGAGCAGGCCGTCCACGATCCTGGTGATCTCGGGGCGCAGCGACTCCACCCTCCTGCGGGTGAACGCCTTCGCCGACAGCTCGCGCAGCCGGGTGTGGTCGGGCGGGTCGGCGAAGAGCATGTGCTTGGTGAGGATGTCGGTGTAGCCCTCGTGCGCCGAGATACCGGTGTTCTGCTGCGCGAAGATGTCGGGCACGCCGTCGAAGGTCTTCGTGAACCGTGCGTCCGACAGAGCTGCCTTGGCTTCCTCGTAGCGGGCGATCACCCAGACGTCGATCCCGTCAGGCGTTCGCATCGGATGCACGGGGCCTTCGGCACGGAGGCGCTCGTAGACCTCGTACGGATCCTGGAAGAACGACATGTCGAGGACGTCGCGGCTCGGGTTCGCAGCGGTCGTCATTCGCACACACCTCTCTGTCACCCGCAAAGTCGGTCCCGAGCCTAGAGTTTCCGGAACGGGTTCTGCCATAACGGAAACTAGTTACGCCCGCCTGCCGCCACAGCCAGATCCGTGGTCTCCGCGAGCGTCATGACTCTCGCGACAGCGGATCGCGATCGGACCCGCAGCTTGCGAAGTATCCGTCCAACGTGGACTTGAACGGTGTTGAGCTTGATGTCGAGGACACTGGCGATCTGCTGGTTCGAACTTCCCTCCGCGATCAGGCGCGCCACCTGTTTCTCCCGTGGGGAAAGACTGCCGACGACGGTGCGGACGGCACGCTCGGCCTCGGCCGTGACCTCGGCCGCCGTCTGCGCGCTCGTGCGGAGCAGGCGCACGTGGTCGGCCGCCGCGGTCGCCGCGCACGACCGGTACAGCTCTTCGGCCCGCGCGAACGCCTCGAGCGAGTCGGACGTCCTTCCCAGCCTGCCCTGCACTGTGCCCAGCAGCGACAACGCCGCCGCCTCGCCGAGCCGGGCGCCTGCCCGCTCGAACGCCATGCGCGCCGTGTCCGCAGCAGGCCGCGCCGAGGCGGGGTCGGACCGGGACAGCGCCTCGGCCCTCGCCAGATGCGCCCAGCCGAGCGGATGATCGTGGTACTGCGTGCTCGTGGACGCCATGGCCAGCTCGCTCCAGCGTTCGGCCTCGGCCTGGTTTCCGAGCTCGGCATCGGCGGCGGCCAGCGCGGCCAGGAGCCTCGCTCTCGACATCGCGGGCGCCAGTGGTAGCGATCGGCCTCCTGCCGCGTCGATCAGCTGGTCGCGGCCTTCCCTGGGCCGTCCCGTGGCGATCAGGCTCAGGCCGAGCACCATGCCCACCGCCGCGAAGCGCGGGTGCGCCCCCGCCTCCCGGCGAGCTTCCTCGGCCAGTTCGCGACTCCGCGCGGGATCGCCCGATTCGAACGCGATCGCGCTCTGCGCGGCGAGGACGAGCCCCCGGCACACCGGCGTGCCGCGCCCTTCCGCGGTCTCGCGGGCCCGGTGCACATGCCTGATCGCGTCGCCGAGTCTGCCGTCCTCGCGCGACGTGGCACCGAGCAGGACGCGGAAGAGGATCGTGCGATCGAGGTCGAAGGCGGCCTCGGCGATGCGCAGTCCGCGCCGCTGATGTGCTTGCGCCTCTCGCAGCCTGCGCAGTTGCATCTCGACCCACGACAGGTCGGCGAGCGTGGACAGCATCCTCCGCGCGGCGGCGTCGTCGAGCGTGTCCAGGTAGGCGGCCACCTCGTCGGCATGCTCGGCCGCCTTGCGCAGATCGCCGGTCCAGCAACAAGCCACCGCGACCGACGTGCCCGCCTCAGCGAGCGACACCGGATCGCCCCACGACTCCGCGCAGGCGTAGGCGGCCTTGGCGTAGCACGACTGGGTCTCGAAGTCGTTCTCCCTGCCGTAGCAGGCGGCCGCCTCGATCAGCAGTGGCAGCGCGGCGGGGGCGTGAGGCCCCACGCGCACCAGTTCGCTGTTCAGCTCGGCGAGCCGGTGTCCCGGCGCGCTGAGCTGGGCCCGCAGCACCGTGTCGAAGTCACCTTCCGGCGTCTCGGGCACGTAGGCCGCGAAGGGGAACACCTGGGACATCAAGGCTCACCGATCCTCGTCCACCGTTCGACAATACTCGACCCCCGCCTTCCCAACATATACACAAAGAGCAGGGGACGAACCCAGGTCTCAGCGAATTCTCAATGCCCGGAGCACCGGGAGAAAGGAAACTTCGTATTAACGCGAGAACCGGGGACGGACAGTGCCGAAAAAGAGAGACTTCGATGGTCTCGATCGCCTCATGGGCAGCTTTTCGCATGGCCGCTCGAACCCTAGCCATCCCCGCCACGGACCGTCAACCGGCCGTAACGGTGGACCCGTTCCCGGATCGGGACGATCACCCGCCTTTGGTCCGGACGGCGCAATCCGGACTGGACCGATCTGGTCGATCATGCTCCTGACGGCGTGGGGCGATCGGCGCAATCCCCGTCGCCGCACCCAGGCACCGCAGCTGTCCAGCCACGGAGAAAATCACTCGAATGGCCCAGCAGCGTGCTCGTTCACCCCGATGGCGACCCTGCCGGACGGGGGTCGCCGCGCGGCGCTCGCGCGATGCCGCCGTCCCTCGACCCGCCGTCGCCGGAAGCGCACGAGAGCCCTGAGCGACGTCCGCCCTCGGGCCGGCTTCGCTCACGCGGGCCGCGCGCCGCATTCGAATGACGACAAAGGTGATACGAATTCGAATCCCTTCTCCGGGGGGAACTCGACGCACTCCTTTCAGGAACAACCGGACAGGCACGACGCAAGGACTCCAAAGCGCCGGAAGCACGTCCCGCTCAGCCCGAGTTCAACTGTTTTCCGACGCGCTTTCGAGATAGTCTCCGCCCGCCGGAAGATTCGAGCTCGCGGACATTCTCCGCCCGTCGCCCGAACTGTCAGCGCGACTCCATGACGGCCGCTGTTTCCGCCCGTCGGCCCGGCAGGCGTCGCGGAGCCGTCCCGGCATCCCGGCCCAGGTGAGCGCCGGAGCGGCCCCACCGGTGGCCTTCCGGGAACGACACCGTCGTCCGACAGTGCATGACCTTCCGGACAGGTGCCGTTCGCCGAACGAGAACACCTCACCCAGCAGGCGAGAAAGACATCGCCCTTGCGATCCCGCGCCGCTAGGCTGACCCGTCGGGAAGCCACCATCGCGACAGAGCCGTCCCGTTCTCGTGCCTTCCACCGATTCCGACGCGACATCCACCTGCCAGCGAGGTTGCCACTCCCATGATCGATAGCGTGCATGCCGACCAGACGGCGTCCGGCACCGAAGGGTCCACACCTCGAAGCGGTCCCTTGATCGCTGTGCTGGTCGTCTCGGCCTTCGTCATGATCCTCAACGAGACGATTCTGAGTGTCGCGCTGCGTGATCTGACCGTCGAGTTGGGAGTCGCGACCACCACCGTGCAGTGGTTGACCAGCGGGTTCCTGCTCACCATGGCGGTCGTCATCCCCACAACGGGCTTCCTGCTCGAACGCTTCACCCCCCGGCAGATCTTCCTCGCCTCGCTGAGTATGTTCAGCGCGGGCACGCTGCTCAGCGCGCTCGCCCCCGGCTTCGAGATGCTGCTGGCCGGTCGTGTGGTGCAGGCCTGCGGCACGGCGGTGATGCTCCCGCTGCTGATGACCTCGGTGATGCGATTGGTGCCGCTCGACCGGCGCGGAGCCATGATGGGCACGATCACCATCGTCATCGCCGTCGCGCCCGCCGTCGGTCCCACCATCGGCGGAGCGCTGCTCTCCTCGCTGGGGTGGCGCTGGATGTTCTGGCTCGTGCTGCCGCTCGCGCTGTGCGCGCTGGCCGTGGGCGCGGCGTGGTTCCGCCTCGACAGCCACACCAGGCGCGTGCCGCTCGATTTGGTGTCGGTGATCCTGTCCGCCATCGGCTTCGGTGGGCTGCTCTACGGCCTCGCCTCGATCGGTGAGTCGGGAGGCGGGACGCACGCACTCCCACCGTGGGTACCCATCGCGGCCGGGGCGCTGTCGCTCGCCGTGTTCACCGTGCGGCAGCTTCGTCTGCAACGCGACGACCGCGCGCTGCTCGACCTGCGGCCGTTCACCTACCGCAGCTTCGCGGTGGGGCTGACGTTGACCGGGCTGTTGTTCATCTGCCTCCTCGGCGTCGCCTCGATCATGCTGCCGCTCTACCTCCAGACGGTGCTGGGCACCAGCACGTTCGTCAGCGGGCTCGCCGTCCTGCCCGGTGGCCTGATCCTCGGTCTTCTCGGCAGGCCCGTCGGCGCCCTGTACGACCGGGTCGGCCCCCGGCCGCTGGTGGTTCCGGGTGCCGTGGCGATGGCGGTCGCGCTCTGGTTGTTCACCACGCTCGGCCCGGCGTCACCGCTGGTGTTCGTGATCGCCATCCATGTCCTGCTCATGTCCGGGCTCGCTTTGATGATGACTCCGCTTATGACGGAGTCGCTCGGTGTGCTGCCCGAGCATCTGCATTCGCACGGCAGCGCGATTCTGTCCACCCTGCAACAGGTCGCGGGGGCTTTGGGCACCGCCGTGTTCGTCACCGTCGCCGCCGTGGGCAGTGCCGAGAACGCGCTCAGTCCCGATGTTGACGGCCTGCGCGCGGCGTTCGTCACCGCCGGATGCGTCGGCACACTCGCCGTGGTCACGTCACTGTTCCTGCGCCGTCGTCCCGCCGAGAACGACGAGGTCGCCGACAGCGCCGAGGCCCCCGAAGTGACAGCGGTGGCCGGCCCCAGCGCGTCAGCATGAGGCCCGCCTCTGCGGGCTCGGCCGACGACGCCGAGCCCGCAGGAGTTCACCTCCTCCAGAACAGGTGGTGGGTCACGCCGCTCGGGCTCGGGACGACGTCGAGATGGAACCGGTCGAGCAGCTCCTGCGGGGATTCCCAGAGCCGTAGCCCGGTTCCGAGCCTCACCGGCGACACCGCCACATGCAGCGTGTCCACCAGGTCGGCGTCGAGGAACTGCCGGATGGTGCTCACCCCTCCACCGAGCCGCACATCCAAGCCTTGCGCCGCTTCCTTCGCCTGTTCCAACACCCTGGCCGGGTCACCCCCGACGAAGTGGAACGTGGTGTCGGACAGCGTGAACGAGGGCCGCTCGTGGTGGGTGAGGACGAAGACCGGGGTGCGAAACGGGGGTTCGGCTCCCCACCAGCCACGCCACTCGTGGTCGCGCCACGGCCCGCGCTGCGGCCCGAACTTGTTGCGGCCCATGATCTCCGCGCCGATGCCGTGCGCGAAGTCCCGGGTGAAGTAGTCGTCGAGACCCCTCGTGCCTCCCGGCTCGGTGCGGTTCGGCCAGCTCGCCGTCGCTCCGCACCAGGCGAAGAGGCTCCCCGCTCCGGGGTGGCCGAAGGGACTGTCCATGGTCTGGTCCTCACCGGCGCCGATGCCGTCGGCGGAGACGGTGAAGTTCTGCACCCTCAATAATTGAGTCACGGGTCCTCCTGTGTTGGCCTACCCCGGGGCAGACAGCCGGGGCAGGGCGAACTCATCGCAGGGTGCCTGCAACCGGGTCCGCGCGACACTCACCCGGCGTCCACGGCAGCCCCACTACTCTTGATCACGGGGCTTCGACGTGCCCTGCGACGGCGAAGGACTGGGGAAGGAATCCGCATGGCGACCTGGGGCGATCTCGTGGCCTATGTCCGCGCGAGCTACGACGTGATCCGCGACGAGGACGACGAGCTCAGGGTGCGGATCTCCTACGACGACCGGCGGGCACAGGTCGTGGTCATCGCCAGGGAGGTGCTCGACCGCAAGGAGGAGTGGGTGCAGATCGCGACGCCGTTCGCGCGCATCGACCAGGTCGATCTTCAGGAGGTCCTCGCCGAGATCGGCAACACGATCGTGGTCGGCGGCGCGGCGCTCATGGGCGAACATCTGGTACTGCGGCACTCGCTTCCCCTGGTCAACCTCGACATCAACGAGTTCGTCGATCCACTCGAACTCGTCACCGGCTCCGCCGAACTCCTCGAAGAACAGTTCACCGGACGCGACGACTACTGATCCCTGCCGCCACACGCCCCGCCGGCTGCCGTCGAGAAGGTCATCTCGGTGAAAACCCGGGCGCCCTTTCGCGGAACCGAGCAGACTGGTCCTCCTGACGGCGTAGTGCGGTGGGAGGCGCGATGGCTTCGTCGGCGGTGGACGACGGCGCGGAGGAACACAGCGGGTCACCGTTCCCTCGTGCCGAGCGCGGCCCGGTGCGCGGCGGCGGGTTCGGTGTCGCCGAGGCGCTGGCCCCGGGAGGACGCCGGCAGCTCGCCGACACCGAGCTCTCCGTGGTGCGCACCAGCGAGCCGTGGAACCTCGGCATCGACGCCATCGTGGTGTCCGTCGGTTCCATGCTCGGTGAACTCGCCGACGCCACCCGGGAGGTGTTCCCCGGCGCCGTCTGGGACCGGATCCGGTTCGAGGACATCACCCCGGAGCGGCCCGGTTCGCTCGACCTGCCCCGCGTGTCCGATTCAGCGACCCCGCTCAGGGTTGCCGTGCTGGCCACCGCGCACGAGAACGGCCTCGGCCGCCCCTCGCTGAGCGCCATCGGCACGGCGGCTGGTGCCGCCGTCCATCTCGCCGCCGACCTGGGCGCCACCGTGCTCGGGATGCCGCTGCTCGGCGCCGGGGCACTCGCCTTCGACCCGGCCACGGTGGCGCAGGTGATCGTTCCGGCCGCCGTGGCCGCGTTCGACGACGTGCGCGGGACGGCGCTGCGGCGAATCGTGTTCTTCGACCGGACTCGCGGCGGCGAAGCCGCGTTGCTCGCCGCGCTGAACCACGCGCCCACAGCGGACACCGGCGCACAACCGCGCGACCCCGACAAGATCGTCAGCGAACCGCACGACGTGGGGCAGGACTACTCCACCGACGAACTGGCCGGGGGCGTGTGCACCGACCGGGTGGACCCGGGCGTCGGCATACCGCTGTCCCACGACCGGCTCGGAGTCACGCCCTACGTGTCGATGGTGGCTACGGTGATCGCCGACCGGACGACGTCGTTGCCGGTGTCGGTCGGCGTCTTCGGCGAGTGGGGTTCCGGCAAGAGCTACTTCATGGGCCTGCTGAGGGAGCAGATCGACACCCTGGCCGGGTCGGGCGAGAGTTACTGCCGCGAGATCGTCCAGATCGGGTTCAACGCCTGGCACTACGCCGACAGCAACCTGTGGGCCAGCCTCGGTGACGAGATCTTCCGTCAGCTCGCGGGTCCGGGGCCCGGCAACGCGGAGCGCCGTGAACGCATCCGCGCCGAACTCGGCGAGCGGCTCGAACAGCTCAGAGAGGTCAGGGCGGCCACAGAGCAGGCGAGGGCGGCAGCCGCCGCACTGCAATCCGATGTGGACAGAGCGGATGCGGATCGGAGAACGAGAGCGCGCGATCTCGTCGCCGCGCTGAGGCAGTCACGGGCCCTCGGGCGCATGACGGAGCGACTGTGGCAGCGACTCGGGATCAGCGACGCCGTCGAGCAGGGGAACCTGCTCGCCGACGAGCTTCGTGGAACGTTGACGGAGGCCGACGCTCTGCGCCGCGCTCCCCGCCATCGCTGGGGAAGGATCGTCCTCGCCGGGTCGGTGGTGTTGCTGGCGCTCGGTGCTGTCGCGGCCCTCGTCGTGCCGCCTGCCGCGTGGCAGTGGCTTTCGGTCGCCGCCGCGGCGGTCACAGCGGCGGCGGGTGTCGCACTGGCCGTCGTGCGGCGTGCCAGGGAGGGAGTCCGGACGCTGCGGGAACTCGGCGACGACCTGCGCACCGGTCTCGACCAGGCGAGACGTGAGCAGATCACGCCGGAGGTGAGGAATCAGCTCGACGCGCTGCGGAAGGCGGAGGCCGAGCAACGGGTGGCCGAGGCGCAGCTCGACGACGTCGTCGCCAGGGTCGGGGAGCTCGGACGGCAGCTGACCGAGCTGACGCCGGGCAACCACCTGTACACGTTCCTCGCCGAGCGGGCGCGCAGCGACTCCTACCGGGGCAACCTGGGGTTGATCTCCACGATCCGGAAGGACTTCGAGCAGCTCGTCGAGCTGATGCGGGACTGGCGCGCCCACGGCGAGGACGGCGGGCGCAGGCCGATCGACCGCATCGTCCTCTACATCGACGACCTCGACCGGTGCAGCGCCCGACAGGTCGTCGATGTGCTGCAAGCCGTGCACCTGTTGCTGGCCATGGACCTGTTCGTCGTCGTGGTCGGTGTCGATCCGCGCTGGCTGCTGAGTTCGCTGCGCAGCCATTACGACTCGACTCTCGGCGGCGCCGTGGAAGGCAGGGCCGCTCCCGAGGACTACCTCGAAAAGATCATCGGCATTCCCATCGCGCTGCCGGGCCTTTCCCGCGGGCACCTTCACGGGATGCTGCGCTCTATCCTCGACGACACCGGGGTGAGCCCCCGGCGCGCCACCGGCACCGGCGCCGCGACCTCCTTCACGACCGGGCCGCCTGCCGCACCGGCCGCAGCCGGGCAAGCCGTGACCGGACTCGACATCGAGACCGGCTCGGAGGTGGGCGAGCAGAGGAACCCTGCGCGGCGGACGGCTGTCCCCCGGCCGCTCACCGATCCGGAAATCGACCTGCTGGCCGCGTCGGACACGCTCATCACCACCCCGAGGCAGGCCAAACGGCTGTTCAACCTGTACCGGATGGTGCGGGCGACCCGTGACCTCTCCGAGGCGTCCCGGTTTCTCGGTGACGGCGAGCGGCCGGGGGAATATCAGGCCGTCGTCGTGCTCCTCGCCGTGCTGACCGCGCAGGCGCGGCTCTTCGACCGGCTGCTCGACACGCCACCCGACGTCGCGCGCGGAGTCGGCGGCGGGTTGCTTCATCGTGGCCCGGCCCAACGCTGGGCCGAGTTCCTCGACGACGTGCGGCCCTCCGCCGACGACAGGGGCCGGTGGCACAACGGCATCGTCGGCACCCTCACCGGCAGCGACTCGGACAACGCGGCACGTTCCTGGAAGCGGCTGCACCTGGGCTTGACCCGGCTGTCGGAGCACGTGACGTTCACCGAGCTCGCCCCGTTGCGGACGTGGGTTCCGGTGATCCGCCGGTTCTCCTACCTTCCCCTCGGCCACCGGGACGGGCTCGCGGAGTGACGTCCCGCAGCCCGGCCTCGCGGCCAGGGCGCTGGGCCGAACGGGTGTCGCGGGGCCGCACGGCGGCGAACCGCCTCGCACCGCGGACACACTGACATCCTCGCCAGACCACAGCAGGAAGGGGAGTCGGTGGACACCTCGGTGCCTGACGGCGACACCGGCCGGCGCCCCTCGGACACCTCGCCGGGTGCGCAGCTCGACGAGCGCGTTCTCGGCGCGGGCACGACCCTGCGGTTCGCGCTGTTGGTGGCGTTGATCGTCGCGGCGAGCACGCTCATGCTCCTCTACGTCGGTATGGCCCTGTCCGCCTACGACGGTTTCGGGTGCTCGCTCGCCGCCGGGATCGATCCACTCACCACCACACCGTCGCAGGTGATCGCCAGGCGCTCTCTCCAGTGGGAGGCCTACTACGACTGCACTCTCCGGTTCGCCGCCCCGCTCCCGTTGTGGGTCACGACCATCTATCTGCTCGTCCTCGCCGGGTTGACGGGCGTGCTGTTCCTGCTGTTGCCGGTGTGGAAGGCGAGAGGGGGCAGGGTGGTGCCGCTGGAGGCCGTCGATCCCGATGGCACGCTGCACGTGCTGGTGGCCGACCTCGCGGCGACGGCAGGGTTACGGTCACCGCCGAGGGTGGTGGTCGATCCCGCGGCGGTGTCGTCGGCCGGTGCGGTGGTCTTCGGCCGTAACCGCAGGCCCACGATGTGCCTGCACGCCGGGTTGCTCATCCGCAGACACACCGACCCCGAGGGTTTCCGCGCCGTGGTGCTACACGAGCTGGCGCACATCCGCAACGGCGACATCACCGTCACCTACCTCACCGTCGCGTTGTGGCGCGTGTTCGCCGCGCTGGTCCTCCCGCCGTTCCTCGGCTGGGCCGCCCTGCGCTACGCCGTGTCGTCGGACGATCTGGTGTGGTCGAGCGAGGCACCCGTCGTCACCCGTGGCCTTGTGCTCGCTGGGCTCATGGTCGTACTCGTGCACCTGGCACGGGCGGACGTGTTGCGCAGTCGCGAAATCTACGCCGATCGCACCGCCTTGCGGTGGGGTGCCGATCCAGGTGGATGGGTTTTCCCAGGTCCGGACCCGGCCGAGCGGACTGCGGAGCGGGTGTACGGCCGGTTCGCCGAACTGTGGCGCACCCATCCTCGCTGGGCGACGCGGCGCGCGGCACTGCGCGATCCCTCGGCGTTGTTCGGCGCGCGGGCACTGCCGATGTTCCTCACCGGCGCCACCGCCGCAGTCGTCAACACCCATGTCACGTTCTTCCTCACCCAATACGTGCTGCTCAGCGGCTGGATGCAGCAGGCTGCGGCGATGGCGACGGCCGCACTGGTGGCCGGTGTCGTCGGTGTGGCGCTGTGGCGCGCGGTCGTCCACGCACTGCTGACGTCCCGGCGAGTGCCGTCCGGCCTTCGGGCCGGGTTGTGGCTGGGACTCGGTCTGACGGCAGGCGGTCTCGCCGCCGGTCAGGGCACGGTCAACGAGTGGCTACCGGTGCGGCCGGAGGCGTTCGCGCTGGTGGTGCTGGTGTCCGTGGCGTTCGCGTGGTGGGTCACGCAGTGCGCGATGCTGTGGACGCCGGTGTGGCCACATCGGACATTGCGGCCGGTGCTGATACTGACCCTCGTCGCGGGCTGCGTCGTTCTGTCGGTGTGGTTCGTGTGGTGGCAGACCCAGGGTGTCGCGCTGGCCGCGGGCTGGTCGCCGCTGAGCTGGTGGCCGACCTTGGCCGAGGCGAGAGACACCCTGGTGTCGGGCTTCGCGGGGCGGGCGCTCGACGGCCCGGTGGAGCTGTCGGCCGTCGATGCGGCGTTCACCGTGCTGATGGCCATGCTGAGCGGCACCGTCGGCATCCCGCTCGCCTTGGTGGCGGTGGCCGTGCTGTGGGTGGTGCCGCTGCTTGCGTGGGCGATCCGGCCTGCCACCTCGGCGCCTGCCTGGGTCCGCAACGCGGTTCCGCAGCACGAGCGGACACCGCTGGAGATCAACCTCCCGCCGTTGCGCAGGGTGCTGCTGCCGGGCGTGCTCGGTGGACTGGTCGCCTGGGCAGCGGCGGTGGCTGTCACCGCGGCGCTGTGGGATCACCTGGAGGACGAACCGGACCCCGCCGACCTTGTCATGACCTACCTCGTCGGCCATGTGCTGGCCGTCGTGGTGCCTGCCGCCGCCTCGGCGATCGTGACGGGCCTGTGCGTGTCTCGGCATCGCGCGCTGTCGTCGCTCGTCTCCGCGCAGACGGCGGTTCTCGTGGGCAGCATGGGTGTGTTCGTGGTCAGGGCCACGGAGGGCTGCCTGCCGCTCGGCGACCCGCCGGACAGTGTGTGCACGTGGCGGCCCGGCGTGTTCCCGCAGATCCACAGCCAGGTCCTGGTGCCGGCGCTCTGGCTCGCGACGGCTGCCGCAGCGATCACGACGCTCGCGGTGGCGTTGCTACGACGGCGGTCGTCGCCGGATCGCCCTCTGGTGGGCGCCGTGCCATCGCGGGGCGTCGGCGGGCCACGCACTCGCCGTGCCGTCGTGCTCGTGCTCGCGGCAGCCGGGTTCGCGCCCGCGGCCTACCAGGTCGTTCAGCTCGCCCCCGCGCACAGCCGCGTTCCCGACGCGGCCTTCGTGCAGGCGTCCGCGCGGGAGAAACGGCCCGTCGTGGCCGACGCACCCGTGTCGGAGGAGATCAAGGCACTCCAGGTGGACTACTGGCTCGCTCTCGGCGGCGACGATCTGCTCGACCACTTCTCCGTCGTGCGTGAGGACCTTTTCGCCGCCGTCACCGAGTACGTGAACGCCGGGGGCTCCGGTGTCACCGCCGAGCTGCGCACCGTCCGGCCGCTGTGCGCCGACCTCGCCACGGTCGCCCACGACGCCGCCCGGTACTTCCACGTCCCCGACCCCGACGGACACCAGCTGTGGCAACAGTTCGTCACCACGGCCAGGCAGGGCGGGCAAGGGTGTCTCGACGCGCTCGACGCGGGCAGGGCGGAGGACTTCGACGCCTCGATGCGCACGCTCGCCGACGCGCAGGCGACCGGTGACCGGCTCGACGACCGCATCGACACACTCCGCGACCGTGGCGGCCGGTGACGGCGTGGCAGGGCTGAACGTGTTGCCGGGCAAGCCCGGTTCTCCCGGCTACCCCTCCGAGTGTGGATCTGTTCACCGGCACCACGAAACCCTCAGGCTCCGCATGGCCCGCAGGCCGAGCGAGCCGGATGGCCCGAAGGCCGTGCGTCGTCAACCCGGCGCCGCCCTGCCGCTCACGGCGAGCGGGGTCACTCCCCAGGCGGCCTCGTCGAGCCTGCGCGTGTCGATGTGAATGCCGCCGGCCAGCCGCCCACCAGAGGTCTTCACGGCGGCGAGGCAAAAGCGCACCCACATGTTGAGCTGCACCTCCTTCGCCAGCCGCAGCCGCGAATACAGGACGTGCACGAGCCTGCTGGCCGACCTCGCCCACAGCTCGATCTCGAACACCAGGTCGTCGCCGTCCTCGCGGGCACGGAACCACACCTGCCCGGCTTCCAGGTGACCGCGCAGCGTGATCAGGTGCAGGGACGTGGCGTCGCGATGCGCCACGCGGACGGGCCCGTTCCACGGCCCGGGCATCTCCACCAGCAGCTCGTCGCCGACGTCGAGGCCCGACACCGCCACCGTGTCGGCGCGGATGTCCACCACCTCGGTGGGCACGAAGTGTTTGAAGTCGCGCACGACACGGTCGGCGAGCCGGTCGGCGCTGAGGGTGGCGTCCGCGATCCGCACCAGAAACCGGCGATGGAACAGAGGCCCGTAGCCGTCGGCGGAGAGTTGCGCGCGGTCGTCCACCACCTCCGGCGGCACCGGCGGCGGGGTATCGCGTTCGTCGCCCCGGCACTCGCTTCGGTGCAGGGGTGTGGTCTCCCACAGGTAGCGCCACGTGACGAGCACAGTGCCCAGCAGCCACCGCGCGACGACGGCCACCGCCCTGCGAGGTCGCTCCATCCGTGCCCTCCAGGTCGGTAGCCGGTGCGAAACGGGTACTGACTCCTCATACCCGCGCGCACGCGCGCCGACACGAACGAGGGGAGGCGCTCATGGTAGTCCGGCTACTGCACAGGGCGGGGCTGCGCAGCACCCATGCCCAGGTCACCTCGCTGGCCACGATCGCACTCTGCGTGGGGCTGTGGGTGCGCGCCAAGACGGTGGACCAGACCCAGCGCGGCAACGCCGAGCGAAGGGCACTGTTCGTGGGCCTGTGGCCGCCGATGATATGGCTGATCGGGGACGCGCTGAAGGACCACGAGTGACTCTGGCGCAGAACCGGGTTTTCGGCAGGCTCGACGTCGTGCGCGCGTGGGCGGACCTCGCCGACGCGGGCGTCAACTACTCGCAGGCCGAGGTGCGCCGCCCCGGGTGGAACATCGACACGCACCGCAGCGGGCTTCCCGCCGAGCGACCGGGAGGGCCGGAGCCGGGAGGGCCGTGGGAGCTGGCGTGCGCGCTGGTGCGCGACTACGACTTCACTCCCCCGGAGATCGTCCGCGCGGTGTACGACCCACAGGGACCGTTGCTCGGCCGGAATCTGCTGCTGCAAGCCCGGTTCCACCTGATGCACTTCTTCTGCGGTGTGCGCGTCACCGAGGTACTCGACGAGTCGCGCGACAACGGCGACCGCGTCTGGGGCTGGGCGTACGAGACGCTCGACGGTCACCTCGAACGCGGCAAGGTCACCTACGAGGTGATCAAGCACCAGCGTTCGGGAGAGGTGGAGTTCGTGGCGTCCAGCTACTCACAGGGCGCTCCGACCCTGGACCGTGTCACGTTGCTGGGCTGGCGGCTGTTCGGCCGCCGCACGCAACTGCGCTTCTACCGCCGCTGCGGCGAGCGGCTGCGCGAGTTCGTCAGGGCGCAGTCCCGCGGTGAGGAGGTCTTTCCCGGCCCCCGGCTGCGGGCCGGGCACCTGGTGTGTGCGCCGAAGGACGCCACCCCTCACCGCTGGGATGCCCTGGCCCTGCACCGCGTCGCACCGGGCTGACGCGGGGTGCGCCTTTCGGTGGGGCTGCCGTTGAGCGCGGCCTGGTCCATTAGCGGGTCGGCCCTCCAACAACGTCACCCCCAGCCCGGCCAATCCCTCCAGCACGGTAGCCGCAGCGGAGTGAACCCTCCACCTGGTCGGACCCCCTGCGGCGTCAGTCCTTCAGCGGGTCGTGGCCCCAGTTCATCAGCGAGTACCGCCACGGCGTGTCCGTCACGTCGCCGTCGGGCCGCTGCGCGAGGTGCCTGCGCACGTAGCCCACCACCTTGCGCATGTGGGCGGCGTCGTCCTCGCCGAGGTCGGCCCTGTCCGCTCGCAGCAGGCGCACGATCCGGCGTCCCGAGCGGTGTCCCGTTGATTCGCTGCCCGCGCTCTTGTCGCCGACGCCGTGCGACTCGGGCGTGGCGAGCCAGCGCTCCAGCTCCTCGGCCGTCATATTCACGGCGTCGTTCCAGTCGTCCCAGATCGCGTCCACCGCGTCGGCGCCCACGGGCAACTCCCTCCTTGTCGGGTGCGGGGGTTGGCGTGATGTCGTCCGGTGCCTACCCCGGAAGCCGCTCACACACTCCTGGCGCGGCCGGTCTTGCGCTCGCCGCCCGGTACGATATGAGTTTCGCCGCGGTGCAAAAGCACGTCGCCGTGCTGGAACGCGCGGCGCTCGTGGTTAAGCGGCGTCGGGGCAGGGAACAAATCGTGCACGGCAACCCGGACACCCTGCGCAAGGCCGCGCGCCTGTTCGACGCGTACGAGGCGTCGTGGCGGCACCGCGTCGCGGCCATCGACACACTCGTCTCCGACGACAGGAGCTGATCATGCCGATCATCAGCGTCCACAACGACCCCGACACCCTGACCCTCACGTTCGTCGCCGAGTTCCCGGCCGACGTCGAGCGGATCTGGCGGGTCTGGGAGGACCCGCGCCAGCTCGAACGCTGGTGGGGTCCGCCGACGTGGCCTGCGACGTTCGAGCAGCACGACTTCACCGTCGGCGGCCGTTCCCGGTATCACATGACAGGCCCCGACGGCGGCAGGTCGAACGCCTGGTGGCGGATCACCGCCATCGACGCCCCGCACCGCCTCGAATTCGACGACGGCTTCGCCGACGACAACGGTGAACCCGCCCCCGGCATGCCGTCGGTCCGCTGTGTCGTGACCCTGGAACCCACCCGTTCCGGCACCCGCATGACCACGGTCTCGCACTTCGCGGACACCGACCAGATGGAACAACTGCTCTCGATGGGCATGGAGGAAGGCATGCGCGAGGCCATGTCGCAAATCGACAGACTGCTCATCCCCACGGCGGGATGAGCCGGGCAGCCTCGGTCTCACCAAGCGGGGGTCAGGCGTCCGCGTAGGGAAACGTGCGTGGCCCGACCGCCGCAGCGAAGCGGCGTCTCGACCCGCTTCACAGGAGAGTTGAGGGTTGCCCACCGTCGTTCCTGGCCGGCTTCGGAGAGGTCCCCACGTGAGTTTCAACGATACGATTGAAACACATGACCCAGGACATTCGAGACCTTCTCCCCTCCTCCACCGGCCTGCTGGCGCTCGGTGAACCGACGCACGGGGAACCCGCCTTCGGCTGGATTCGCAACGACGTCTTCGCCCGGCTGATCGACCACGGTTTCCGGTCGATCGCGCTGGAGATCGACCGGGTCGGCGCGTTCGTCGTCAACGACTTCGTCCACGATGGACTCGGTAATCTCGACGAGGCGATGAGTGCGTTCTCCCACGACTTCGGCAATCTGGCCCCCATCCGGCAGCTGGTCGCCTGGATGCGCGGCTACAACGCAAAGCGGCCACGGGAACAGCGGCTCACCTTCCACGGATTCGACGGGGCCCTTGAGACGTTCAGCGCGCCGAGTCCCCGGCCCTATCTCGAACAAGCCCGCGATTATCTGGGGCTCGACCTCGACATCGCGAGCCTGACCGGCGAGGACGAGCGGTGGAGTCGCGCGGAGGCGGTGCTCGACGCCGCCGCCTCACCCGGCGCCACGGCCGAGGCGGATCGGTTGCGCGCGATCGCCGACGACCTGTTCACCTCACTCCACGCACGCGCGCCCGAGCTGATCGCCACAACGTCACACGCCCGCTGGGTGCGGGTGAGAACGCACCTCACCGCGGGGATCGGTCTGCTGCGCTACCATGCGCAGTCGGCACGTCCCGGCGATCAGAGCACCCGCGTCTCGCGCCTGGCGGCCACGCGGGACGCGCTCATGGCGCACAATCTCCTGGACATTCGCGGCTTCGAAGCGCGGCGCGGCGCCACCCTCGTGTGCGCGCACAACCAGCATCTTCAGAAGGGAGGCAGCGTCATCACCACGCCGGATCTGAATCTCACGTGGTTCGGCGCGGGGTCCATTGTGAACTCGCTTGCCCCCGAGCCCTACACTTTCGTCGCGGGCAGTCTCGGCCGCAGTGAGACGTTAGGGATCGCCGACCCGGAGCCCGGTACCTACGAAAGCCTCTTCCACGAGCATATCGGCACCTGGGGTTTCGTGCCGAACCCGGCAGACGCCCACGCCCGCGTCCGCACCGGCATCACTCCCCAGCAGGGCTACGTACCCCTCGACGCGGCAACGCTCGACGGCGCCGACGCCGTCCTGCACATTCACGACAGTACGGCCGTCCGTGCTCCCGGAGCGGCGTGACGGCAGGCGGGCGGACTCCCGCAGAGAAGTCATCCGGCCAGCAAGTATTCCCTACCGAACAGCACGGCCGCGGCACGCGCCGACGGGGTTCCGGAGTCGAGGTCCGCACCCGCCTCCCGTAACGCGGCCACGACCTCGTCCGCGCCCTTGAACAGCGCACCGGCGATGGGCGCCTGATCGCGGTCGTTGCGCAGATCGGGATCAGCGCCCCGGTCGAGCAGCGCACGCACGGTGTCGGCGTGGCCGTGGTAGGCGGCGAGCATGAGCAGCGTGTTCCCCGCCGGATCGGCCGTGTTCACCGGCAGCCCATGGTCGAGGAATTCCACGAGTTGCGCCGTGTCGCCCTCGCGGGCCAGATCCGCCGCGAGCGCCACGACCCGCTCGACCTGCTCGGGGGTGAGGCCGCTTTCGCTCATTCCCATCTCTCCTGAGAACCTCCGGTGCGGACACCGCCCCGCGCTCAACGGCCCGGGGCGGTGTCCACACGGTCAAACACACTGTCCACAGTGTCCACCCACTGTGGACAGGGGTCAGCCGATCAGAGCTGGCCCGCCTGCAGCGCCTCGATCGCCTTGCGGACGCCCTCGCCATAGGCGGGGTCGGCCTTGGTGCAGTTGGCGATGTGCCGCTCGATGGTCGCCTCGGAGGCGCCGTTGATGGCACGCGCGGTGTTGGCGAACAGGGCCTGCTGCTGCTCCGGCGTCATGTTGCGGAACAGAATGCCCGGCTGCTCGTAGTAGTTGTCGTCGTCCTCGCGATAGTTGAACCGGTCGGCCACCGACCCCACGGCGAGGCTCGGCTCGCGGTAAGCGGGCTGCTCCTGCCAGCGACCGTAGGAGTTGGGCTCGATGCCCGGCGTGGCGCCCTGGTTGCCGTCCACCCGCATCGCACCGTCGCGGTGGTAGGAGTTGACCGGGCAGCGCGGCTGGTTCACCGGGATCTGGTGGTGGTTGACACCGAGCCGGTAACGCTGGGCGTCACCGTAGGAGAAGAGCCTGCCCTGAAGCATCTTGTCCGGCGAGAAACCGATGCCCGGCACCACGTTGGCCGGGGTGAAGGCGGCCTGCTCCACCTCGGCGAAGTAGTTGGCGGGGTTGCGGTTGAGCTCCCACTCGCCGACCTCGATGAGCGGGTAGTCCTTCTTGGACCAGACCTTGGTGAGGTCGAACGGGTGGTAACGGTAGGTCTCGGCCTCGTGCTCCGGCATGACCTGGATGTAGAGCTTCCACTTCGGGAAGTCGCCGCGCTCGATGGCGTCGAACAGGTCACGCTGGTGCGACTCGCGGTCCTTGCCGATCAGTGCCTCGGCCTCGGCGTCGGTCAGGTTCTTGATGCCCTGCTGGGTGCGGTGGTGGAACTTGACCCAGAACCGCTCGCCCTCGGCATTGACCATGCTGTAGGTGTGGGAACCGAAACCGTGCATGTGCCGGTACGAGGCGGGAATGCCCCGGTCGGACATCACGATCGTCACCTGGTGCAGCGCCTCGGGCAGATTGGTCCAGAAGTCCCAGTTGTTCTCCGGGTCACGCATGTTGGTGCGCGGGTCGCGCTTCACGGCGTGGTTGAGGTCGGGGAACTTCAGCGGGTCGCGGAAGAAGAAGACCGGCGTGTTGTTGCCGACGAGGTCCCAGTTGCCCTCCTCGGTGTAGAACTTGACGGCGAAGCCGCGGATGTCGCGCTCGGCGTCGGCCGCGCCGCGCTCACCGGCGACGGTCGAGAACCGGACGAACAGGTCGGTCTTCTTGCCGACCTCGGAGAAGATCTTCGCGCTGGTGTAGCGGGTGATGTCGTTGGTCACGGTGAACGTGCCGTACGCGCCGGAGCCCTTCGCGTGCATGCGGCGCTCCGGGATGACCTCGCGGTCGAAGTGCGCGAGCTTCTCCAGGAACCACACGTCCTGAAGCAGCATCGGGCCGCGCGGACCCGCCGTGAGCGAGTTCTGGTTGTCGGGAACCGGCGCGCCTGCGACGGTGGTCAGCGGCCTCTGGTTGTTCTCAGGCAAAGCACACTCCTCGTCGGATTCTCTTGGAAGGTGATCACTCATCGCCCGCGAGGCAGGCGGGGCAGGTGCCCCAGAAGGTCACCTCGGCTTCATCGACCGCGAACCCGTCCGGGTTCTCGACGTGAAGACACGGTGCCTCGCCCACCACGCAGTTGACGTCGGTAATGGAACCGCATTCGCGGCAAACCAGGTGGTGATGGTTGTCCCCCACCCGGGTCTCGAACCGTGCTGGTGACCCGGCCGGTTCGATGCGGCGGACCAGACCGGCGTCGGTCAGTGCGCGCAGCACGTCGTAGACCGCTTGCGTGGACACCGAGCCCAGCTCGCGGCGGACGGCCGTCGCGATCGTGTCGGTGTCCGAGTGGGGGTTGGCCGCGACCATCGTCAGCACGGCGACCCTGGGACGGGTCACCCGCAGTGCTGCCTCCCGCAGGAGAGCGGGAGCGTCGATGATTGCCACGGCCGAAGCCAATCAGCTTTTCTGGAATAAGTCAAATTAGCGCTCGGAGGTGCGCTGCCACCTGCGGCGATGCGGGGACGGGCGGGCTCAGTGGTGCGACCACGCGGAGCACACCATTCGTGACCGGGGCTCTACCGGTGCCACGCGCGCACGCCGAGCGTGCCTGTGCTGCCCACGTCGATATGGAGCCCGCTGGGGTCGTCCGCGGCCTCCACCGGCTGCCACGGCCGCCCCTCGGCAGGGGCGATCGACAGCGACTCACCGACGCCCGGCGCGCCGGCCTCGGTGACCGTGTTGCGCCACATCAGCCGCGTCGTCGCCGTCTCACCGGGCCGCAGTGTCAGCGGCTCCGGTGGCGTGTCGAACCCCTCGACGGTCGCGATGCCCGCTGAACCGTGCGCGACCTCCACGTCGAGCGGCTCGCCGACGGTGTCGAGCACCCGCACCAGTGGATAGCCGTCGAGGTGGTACTCGTCCCGGCCGCAGTTGGTGAGATGGAGTGCGAGGACCCGCAAGCCCGAGGCCGCCTCCGACAGTCCTGCCTCGACCCGCACGCCACTGTCCGGGCACGCCGCTTCCGCCGTCGGCTCAGGGGCCGGTGGCGGAGCGGGCGGGTCCGGCTCCGCGGCACAGGCGGTGGCGACGAGCAGGGCCGGCAACACGAATCCCCAACGCTTCACCGCCTCATCCTCCCGCACCGCGGTCTCGTGCCGTCACGCGATGTCCGTGCGACGTCAGTGCGGAGGCAGTTCGCGCTGGGCACGGGCGATCGTGTCCCTCACCTGCCGCACGTTGTCGATCTCGATCAGTTCGGGGACGAACTCCATGCGGCGCTTCCGGTTGCCCTCCCTCATCAACTCCTGAAGAAGGGTCGGCTGCCCGAACCTGATCGTGCCCACGGTGCCGGACTCCGAGACGACCAGCGGCGGGGGAAGTGATCGAAGGTAGGCACTGTTCACTCGCTGTCCGAGCAGGGGGCGCGACACCACGATGACGCGCCGGTCGGTCACCGTGTAGGTGGTGGTGCGCAGCTCCCGCCTCCTCACCACGAACCTTCCCGCGAGCAGATGCGTCACCATCAGCCCGACCAGCACGAGAAACGGAACCATCACAACGTTCCCTGCGCGGTCGTCACGGAGAATGGGAACGATCGCATTGGAGACGAACATGATCACGGCGAAGGCACTGAGCGGGAGGATGACTCTGTCCGTTCTGGACAGAACCGGAAAGCGGGTCGGCATACCGGTCCACAGGAGCCGTTCGCCCGGATACAGGTCGGCGAGTTCGCTGGCCATCAGGAGATGATCTGGTACCGGCGCAGCCAGGATAACCCGTTGAATACGGATGTGTCCGAGTTGTGATTGTGATCGCCGCTCGCCGGCGACATCCGGTCCCCGCGAGAGACGACCACGATCACCGCACTCCGCTATTCGCCTGCCGGGTCGGCGAAGGTCACCCACCGCTCGCGGACCGCGCAAGCCCTTCGATAGGTCGGTGCCGTCCAGCTCGTGCGCGCCGATCGGGTCTTCCGACGGTGTTGGTCCGACCAGGTCGGGCTGGACAGCGCGCCAGGCACGCGGCGAGACGCGATGTGGGCCGTTCGTGCGGCCTTGGTCGGCAACCGCGTGAACACCGGTGACGCGCGCGTCGCTCGTGGGCCACCGTGAGGCTCATGGACCGCCTACTGGATCAGCTCGCGCGACGGCTGCTCATCCAGTGCCGCCCGTCGCAGGCCGAGGCACTCGCCGAGATCGCCGCCGCCCACGACAGTGGTCTGGTCATCACCGGAGCAACCCCGGAATCCACCGTTCAGACACTGCGTCGCAGGGGCTTCGACGGCCCCATCCTCTGCGACGCCAACCGGTACGCGGGACGGCGCAGGGTCAGCGCCCGGCGCGGCATCCACCCCGCGTGGTGCAGGCGGCAACAGGCTCTCGGCCTGGTCGCGCTCACCGACTCCGGCTATCTCGAAGCGCGGGACTGGCAGGGCCTTCGCACGATCCTGCGCGCGGCGGCGACGCAACGGGGGGCCGTCGTCGCCATGCTGCCCCTGTCGGCGCGATGGTTCGCCACCCGCGCGGTGAGCGACGCCCTCGCAGGCGAAGTGAACACCTACGGCGTTCCCGTCGCGGTGGCCGTCGAACATCCCGCGGACCCGTTCGGAGTCCAGTACGTGCTCCGCCACTTCCTCGGCCTGGTCAGGGCGACCACCGTGCCGGTGCTGTTGCTGCGCTGCGACGTCTCCGCGATCGGCGCCCTGTGCCACGGGGTGCACGCCGCCGCCATCGGCACCACGAGCGGGCTCCGCCACCTCTATCCCCTGCTGACGGGCGGCAGGCCGCGTTTTGCCGGGGTTTCGGTCTTCGTCCGGCATCTGCTCAGCTATCACCGGCTCGACACATGCGACACGGTGCTCGCCGGCACTCCCGACAGCAGTCAGTTCTGGCTCTGCGACTGTGACATCTGCGGAGGCACGACACCTGCGCGGCTCCGCGCGGCGGACGATCCCCGCACCGTGGCGTTGCACCATTCGCTGCACGCCCAGCTCCTGCTGCACCGCGAGATCTTCGGGCGGCCACGCACCCCCGACCAGCTCGTAAGCTCCTGGCACGAGACATGCAGCCACGCCCTGTTCGTCCATCGGCAGGTGGCCGACCACGTCGGCCGCTGGCACACCCCGCTCCACCTCAAGACCTGGTACGCCGTCACCGACGATCCCCTGAACCGCGCCGACATCCCCCGGCAGCCAGCGCGAAGGCTCCACCCCTCGCCGCAGCCGTCGGACTGACGTGTCGCGGTGCCCTCCACCGGCCGGAATCAGCGACTGGAGGCGTCCAGGTCGAGCGCGGCAAGCACATGCTCGAGAAGAGCATCGGAGGCGAACTCCGAGACCCAGGCGGCGAATCGGCGGGTGTGCTCGGCCAACGCCTTGTCGCTCACACCGCTCACACCGCTGACATCGCTGACATCGCTGGCATCACTGGCGTTACTGACGTCACTGGCATCGCTGACATCACCGAGTGGCGTGAGCCCGAGGTTCTGCCGCAACCACACGCGGTACCTCTGGCGCTCGCAGGCGAGACGAGCACGGTCATCAGGGTCGTCAGGCTCGACGGCGAGCAGGCGGAGAAGTTCACGCACATCGTTCGCCTTAACCCGGAGATCGCCCTCATCGCCGAAGAAGATGACGGGAAGCGTGGCGAGGTCGGTGCGGTCGTCGCAGCGCCACAAGGCGTAGTACGAGCCGGAGGACGTCGCATACGCGAAGGGAACCAGCCGATCCAGGTAGGCGTCCGGCGCCTCGCCACAGAACCAGTCGAGTTCGTCGTTGTAGGTGAACAGTTCGAATCCGGGTGCGAAGGAACGCCCTCCAAGACTGTCCTGAAAATCCTTGAGCGCGTTCAGTTCGGGCACGGGCGAGTACGAGCCGCTCATGAGTACTCCTTCGACGGCGACGCTGATCGGGTAGTAGACGATCCGCCGACCTGCTCGTCCCGCCCCGAAAAACTCGCACCGGGCCGGTTCCGCGCGGTGGAGCGGTGAGTGGGTCCGGGAAACCCTACCGAGCGAACACCAGACACCCTCTACCGCCCACTCCCCCGTGAAAACGACGGTGCGGCGGGCCGGACATTGAGATCCGGCCCGCCGCACACCACGACAATCATCAGTCCGAAAAGGACATCACTCCGTTGTCGCGCTCGCCTCCGACTCCTCCCGCTGCCTCTTGCCGAGCAACGAATTCCGCTTGCTGTAGACGAAGTAGACGAGCACACCGAGCGCCATCCACACCAGGAACCGCAGCCACGTCAGCACGGTCAGGTTCAGCATCAGCCACAGGCACGCGGCGATCGCCAGGATCGGCACCAACGGAACCCACGGGACCCGGAAGCCGCGCTTGAGGTCCGGCCGCTTCTTCCTCAGCACCAGCACACCGGCCGACACCAGGATGAACGCGAACAGGGTGCCGACGTTGACCATCTCCTCCAGCTTGCCCGCGTCGAAGAACGTGGCCGCCACGGCCACGACGATGCCGACGAGCACGTTGACGCGCACCGGGGTGCCACGGGAGCCGGTCTTGGCGAGTTTGCGCGGCAACAGGCCGTCGCGCGCCATCGCGAACAGCACTCGCTGCTGGCCGAGCATCAGCACCATGACCACGGTGGTGAGACCGGCGAGCGCGCCGACGGAAATGATGTTCGCCGCCCAATCGACACCGTGGAACGAGAAGGCGGTCGCCAGCGTCTTGCGGCCCTCCGGATCGGCATCGGTGGCCAGCTTCTCGTAGGGCACCATCCCGGCGACGACGAGCGACGTGGCCACGTACAGGACGGTGACGATCGCCAGGGAGCCGAGGATGCCGCGCGGCACGTTGCGCTGCGGGTTGCGGGTCTCCTCCGCGGTCGTGGCGACGACGTCGAAACCAATGAAGGCGAAGAACACCAGCGACGCACCGGCCAGCAGACCGAACGCACCGTAGACGCTGCCGGAACCACCGGCGAGCACGGAGAACAGCGACTGCTCCACGCCGGTGCCCGCGTCGCCAGCCTCGGACGCAGGCGGGATGAACGGCGTGTAGTTGTCCGGGCTGATGTAGGCGATTCCCATGAAGATGACGAAGAGAATGATCACAACCTTCAACGCCGTGATCACGAGGCTGAACCGCGACGACAGCTTCGTGCCGAGGGTCAGCAAAGTGGCCAGGACGACGATCAGCAGCAGCGATCCCCAGTCAACCCCGATGCCACCGATCTCCACGGTCGTGGCGACCCCCGCACCGAAGAGGGTCACCAGCACCTCTTGCAGGTAGACCGACCATCCCTTGGCGACGGCGGCGGCAGCGACCGAGAACTCCAGCACGAGATCCCAGCCGATGATCCACGCGAGGAACTCGCCGAACGTCGCATACGAGAACGTGTACGCGCTGCCCGCGACGGGCACGGTGGAGGCGAATTCGGCGTAACACAGCGCCGCGAGCGCACAGGCGACACCCGCGAAGACGAACGCGAGCGCCACCGAGGGGCCCGAGATGTCGCCCGCGGTCCGCGCGGTCAGGGTGAAGATACCGGCGCCGATCATCACGGCGACACCGAAGACCATCAGGTCCCACGCGCCGAGGTTCCGCCGGAGCCGCGTATCTGGCTCGTCGGTGTCTGCGATCGATTGCTCGACGGATTTCGTCCGCCAGATACCGTTGCCCGGCACGGTTTCCTCCTTGAAACGCCTGGGTTGCAGGGTTGGGGGCAAACCTAACCCCTTGCAGTGGGCGGCGCCAGGATCAACTGGTGATCTCGGCGGCCTGTCCGGCTGACAAGTGTGGCCTATGCAATTCCGCCCTCACATCGGGTGCCCCGCTGCACGGAAAGTGACGGAATGACTACGGAGCGCGGTGCCGTTGACTGTCCTGATAGGTCTGTCAACGAACCCGATTCATGGAAGAGCCGTTTCAGCGAACCCAACGACAGCGAGCCGAGAGCCATCGGCGATCGGCGCGGCACACGCCGAATCCCGCACCCGGAGTCTCAGCGTTCCAGGATTGTCACCACTCCACTCCGGAGTTCGCGCCCGGTGACGCCGGAGTACCGGCGCCGGCTTGCCCGTGCCGCCTCGGGGTCAGGCGCGAACTCGAACCATACCCACGCCCGGCCGGAACGACGAACACCGGTGTCGCGCCGCATCGCGCACACCTGATTCGCGCACGACGGTTCCGTCGCTTTCCCCCGCGCGGTCTCACCTGTCTCGCACCACGCCGATGCCGCGTTCGGTCAAGCACTGTGACCGTGCGCGGTGGGACGCCGAGCGGCGGGCTGGTCTTCGCGAAGCCCCAGCCGGAGGTGCTCGATGTGGTAGACGGCCTCGTCGAGCAGCATCGCGACGTGGCTGTCGTAGAGGCTGTAGACGATGTTGCGGCCCTGCCGGGTGCCGGTGACCAGCCCGAGGTTGCGCAGGAGCCGAAGTTGGTGCGACACGGCGGAGGTCTCCATGCCGATGTCGTCGGCCAGGTCTGTCACCGCGCGGGCCCCGGCTCGCAGCCGGGTGAGAATCAGCAGGCGGCTCGGCGTGGCGAGCGCCTGCAAGGTCGCTGCCACTGCGGTGGCGTCCTCCGCCGTCAGGCGAGCGGGCGGCACATGGCCCGGCGGTTGGTGACCCATGGCAGGAGTCTAGCGACCAAAGACAGTTGAACACCTCTTCAAGCGTTCTGTTATCGTGCCGGCGTGATCGTGCGCAATGACTCGCCCCGGGCGTCGCTGTTCGGCAACCGGGACTACTGGCACCTCTTCGGCGCACAGGTGGTGGCCCTGTTCGGAACGGGGCTGACCACGGTGGCACTCGGGCTGCTCGCCTACGAGCTGGCAGGCGAAAGGGCGGGCGCCGTGCTGGGGACGGCGCTGGCGCTCAAGATGGTCGTCTACGTGACGATCGCTCCCGTCGCCGGTGCGTTCGCGGACAGGGTGCCGAGGCGAGCACTACTGGTGACGCTGGATTCGGTGCGAGCGGCGTCGGTGCTCGCGCTGCCGTTCGTGACCGAGATCTGGCAGGTCTACGTGCTGATCGTCGTTTTGCAGTCGGCGTCGGCGGCGTTCACGCCGACGTTCCAGGCCGTGCTGCCCGACATCCTCCCCGATGAACGCGACTACACCAGGGCGCTGTCGGCGTCCCAGCTCGCGTCGAGCATGGAGACGCTGCTCAGCCCGATGCTCGCCGCCGCACTGCTGAGTGTGCTGAGCTTCCACTGGCTGTTCACCGGCACCACGGCCGGATTCCTGGTCTCGGCACTCTTGGTGGTCACCGCGCGGGTCCCCCGCGCCAGGCGCTCCGCACGGACCGGCCTCGCCGACCGCCTCTCCGCAGGAGCCCGGATCTTCCTTACCACGCCGAGGCTGCGCGGGGTGCTCGCGCTAAACCTCGCGGTGGCCGGTGCCGGCGCGATGGTCATGGTCAACACCGTCAACTACACGCGGGACGCCCTCGGCCGCGGTGACGCCGACGTCGCCCTCCTGCTCGGCGCCCACGGCGCGGGGACCATCCTCGTCGCGCTCGCACTGCCACCCGTGCTGGACCGGTTCCCGGAGCGGCGGATCATGCTCACCGGCTCCGCGGCCCTCTGCACCGGCGTGGTCGCCGCCGTCGCGCTGTCAAGCGCGCACTCCGGCGACTGGCGGTGGCCTGCCGTCGTGCTGGTGTGGGCCGTGGTCGGCACTGGCACGGGCCTGGTGCTCACTCCCATCGGCCGGGTCCTGCGCCGCTCCGCCGACGACGCCGACCGGCCCGCCGTGTTCGCGGCGCAGTTCTCCCTGTCCCACGCCTGCTGGCTGCTGAGCTACCCGATCGCCGGATGGCTCGTCACCGCGAGCGGCTTCACCCGAGGCTGGCTCGCCCTGTCCCTGCTCACCGTCGTCGGCACCGTCGCGGCGACCCGCCTCTGGCCCCGAACCGACCAGCCCGGGTAAAACCCACCGGCGTGTCCGCACCTCCCGCACGCGTGTCCGCACCTCCCGCACGCGTGTCCGCACCTCCCGGCGCGGACACGCCGACCCCACGTACCGAAACTGCCAACACTTGTGCATACCCTGCGGACACGTGTGCACAGACTGCCAACGACCGCACGCAAGCTGCGGACACGAAGTACTACCGCACCCGCTCGTCCACCATGGCGAGGATGTCGTCCTCCTGCGCAGAGAGCCACGAGACTGTGGCACCCGCAAGCTGGAGCGCCCCGATGCCTGCGCTTTCCACGAACAACCGGCGCATCGCCGCCGCTCGCTCGTCCGACGGCGGGTGGTCCGTGACGATCAGACCCTCGGGAATGTCGTTGACCTCGTTGCGCACCCTGGTCACGAGGTGATCGATGGCGAAGAAGACGAACGGCCCCGCGAGCGCGAGGTTGACTTGAACCTGGTCCCCAGGATCGAGGCCGCGTAGCACGAGCAGAGCACCGATCTCGTCGGCCTCGAACTCCTGAGGACGCGTCTTGCGGATCAACTCGCCATGTTCCGCGTTCGTCTGGGACGCGTCGAGGTGGCCCGCGAGGAGGTGCCCCAGCTCGTGGCTGATGACGAATCGTTCGGTCGCACGGGTCAGCGCGAACCCCATGGCCGCCGTGGTGTCCTGGGTTATCCGTCCGCCGAGCCGGGAATCACCGAGGAAGACGTACGCGATGACGGCATTCGCGATGGTGGAACGCGCCTCGTCCCTGCGGCGGGTCAGCTCGGCGGTGGGCTCCTCGAACCTGACCCGCCGATCGTCGTCCCTGGTGAACGGGACCAGCGAAAGAGCCCAGCACTTGGCAACCTCGTGCACAAGTGCCGCCAGGCCGGTATTGACCAGGATCAGCGTCCCGCCCGACACGGCACACGCCTGGGCGTTGAAGGAGTTGTGAGGATACTCGCCGACGAACACGGGTGTGGGCAGTGGTAAGCCGCTGCGTTCAACAACGGCGAGGAGCTCGGCGCTGAGGCCGTCGAACAGGCCCTCGTCGGGGAACGCGAGGGTGCCGTCGCGGATCGATGCCGCGAGACCGGCGAACAGCTGGCGCTCCTCCGGAGCCATGCGCTCGATCCTGCGCAGCAACTCCTCGGGCGTGCCTAGACCGCTGCGCAGCCCGCGCTGGGTCAACAGCGCGCGGTACTGCTCCCGTAGCGAGGTCATCGACCCGGCTGCCACATCTTGCTGGCCGTGCACCGGTAGACGCGAGCACGCTCCGCGAGGTCCTTCTCCGGCGATCTCGCCGCGATGCGGTAGAACGCCTTGGCCTTTCTGAGGCGGCCCCCGCGTTCCCAGGCGCGGCCGAGGTTGAACGCGGCGCTGGCCCGCACGCGCTTATCCTTCGATGTGAAGGCGTACGCCCACAGCTCGCGAGCCCGTTCCCAGCGGCCTGCTGCCTCCTCCAGCGCGCCCAGGTTGATCGCGGCCTCGGTGGATCCCTCCAAGCCGAGGTCCACCGCCAGCGCGTACATGTCGCGCGCTTCGACGGTGCGGCGCCGCTCTTCGAGCAGCGTTCCGCACTGGAACGCGGCCATGCCGCTCACGAAGTCGATCTCGCAGGCGAGGCAGTCCTTGAACGCGGCCTGGGCCCCGTCCGCATCTCCCAGTTCCCTGAGCGAGAGACCGACCTGGAACAGAGCAGCCGCGCGCACCTCCCGCACCGTCGTCTCCGAGGCTCTGCGGTAACTCCGGGCTGCCGCAGCGACGTCTCCCTCCTCGGTGTCGAGCATGCCCAGCCGGAAGCCCGCATGGGCGCGTACCTCCTGATCGTTCGATCCGGCAGCGATACCGAACGCCCGCCGCGCCAGTGTGTGGTCTCCTCGCTCGTGGGCTCGCCGTCCCTCATCGAAAGCGATGACCGCGATGGCCTCGTTGAACTGCCTCGTCAACGCCGCGCAGCGATCACGGCGCGACATGCCGTGAGATCGGGAGACCTGCCCGCGCAGGGCTTCGGTCACGTCGTGCACCGAACGGTATGCGCCGTCGTGCTCGGCGAAGAACCGCTCGAATCCGGGCGCAGGAGCCGCCCCACGATTCCACGTCCCCTCCCGCAACGTCGGCACGTCGGTCTCGTCAGCGAGGAGCGTGTAGCCCTCGACTTTTTCCCCACACAGCGGGCACGTCATGCCGGAAACACCGCGTGCGAACTGTGCCAGTTCTGTCGGGCCGTTCAGGACATCGAAATCGACGCAGTGGAAGCAATTCGTCGAGAGTGCGCCGAAGATCATGTTCGCTCCACTGGCGTGTTACCGTGTCCGCCGTCGCTTGTGGACGACGCGCCAGCACTGGGCGGCGGCGTCCCAGTAGATCTGCGTGCTGGCGTTCTTGCCTCGCTTCGCCTTGTCGCTGATCTGGCCGAGGTCGAGATCTTCCAGCGCGCGAATGGCCTCGTTCGACATGGCGGGGCCCACGTAGACGGCCAGGTCGAGTTTCGGATCGGGATCTTTGACCACCAGCAACGCCCTGCTGCCGTCCGCTGAATCGGCCGCTGCGTCCCCGAACTGCCTGCGCAGCCAGTCACGAACAGCGTTGTAGGAGTCCTCGGCGGCTTTCTTCGCCAAGGTCTGGACGAACGGCAGCACCGCTGCCGTGATCACCGCGGTCGTCACCACTTCACCGAGCGCGTTCGTCGTGTTGACGACCGTGACCTGGCCCGGCGGCGCGGGGTCACCGTCGAAAGAAGAGTCGTCATTCGCCACGGTGGCCCCCAAACCCGCGTCTCACGGCATCCTTTTCCCTGCAGCGAAAAGCAGTATAGGCACCGAGCCGCATCCCGGCGAAGGTTCCGGAAAACGTCCACCGGATCGTTCGAAGGCGAGAGAGGAAAAACCACGCCCTGCACGGCACCGGGCCGCGTCGCGTTCACGCGACGAGCGATCCGAGTGTGGGGATCGTGGGGGCCCGCATCACACGGACCCCCACGGCGGTCACGAATTCCGGAAGAACCGGTCGAGCACGCGTGTTCCGAACTTGAGCGCCTCCACGGGCACGCGCTCATCGACACCGTGGAACAACGCCGAGAAATCGAGGTCGTCCGGCAGCTTCAGCGGCGCGAAGCCGAAGTTGCGGATGCCGAGTTTCTGGAACGCCTTCGCGTCGGTGCCGCCCGACAGCATGTACGGCAGGGTGCGCGCCCCCGGGTCCTCGGCGAGAACGGCGGCACTCATGGCATCCACCAGCGCGCCGTCGAACGTCGTCTCGACGGGAGGCAGTTCCAGCCATTCCCTCTCGATGTCCGGGCCGAGGATCTCGTCGAGTTCCCGGTTGAACGCCTCGACCCTGCCCGGCAGGATGCGACAGTCCACTGTGGCCTCAGCGACCGAAGGGATGACGTTCGCCTTGTATCCGGCGGAGAGCATCGTCGGGTTGGCGGTGTCACGCAGCGTCGCCCCGATCATGCGCGAGATGTTACCGAGTTTCGCGACCGAACCCTCGATGTCGTCCTCGGGGAAGTCCCACCCCGTGATCTCGGTGACGCCCGCGAGGAACTCGCGCACCGAGTCGGTGAGCACGATGGGGAACCGGTGGTTGCCCAGCCGGGTCACGGCCTCGGCGAGCTTGGTGACCGCGTTGTCGTGGTGCAGCATCGACCCGTGGCCTGCCGTGCCGCGCACACGCAGAGTCATCCAGCGGATGCCCTTCTCGGCGGTCTCGATGAGATAGGCGCGCACGTTGTCGCGCAGCGTGATCGAGAAACCACCGACCTCGCTGATCGCCTCGGTGGCACCCTCGAACAACTCGGGCCGGTTGTCCACCAGCCACTGCGCTCCGTATTGCCCTCCTGCCTCCTCGTCGGCGAGGAACGCGAAGATGATGTCACGCGGCGGCACGATGCCGTGGCGCTTGTAGTGCCGAGCCAGCGCGAGGGACATGCCGACCATGTCCTTCATGTCCACGGCTCCCCTGCCCCACACATAGCCGTCCTGGACGGCCCCCGAGAACGGGTGCACCGACCACTCGGAGGCGTCGGCAGGCACGACGTCGAGATGCCCGTGCACGAGCAAGGCACCCCGGCTCGGGTCGGCTCCGGCGAGCCGGGCGATCACGTTGTGCCGGTTCTTACCGCCGGACTCCACGTAGGTGATCTCGTAGCCGACCTCGGTGAGCTTCTCGGCCACGTACTCGGCCGCCTCCCGCTCGCCGGTCAGCGTCGCCGGATCGCCCGTGTTGGTGGTGTCGATGCGGATCAGCTCGCTCGTCAGCGTCACAGCCTCGTCGGCGGCCTCGTCGATCAAGTTGGGTGTGGTCACCGCACCTTCCTATCATTCGCGCAGGTGAGCTCGCCGGTGGCGCGAAAGGCACCCCCTGTGTACGAGCCGTTCGGGCGTCCGCTACTCTATTCACCAGCAAGTCCGAGTGGCGGAATGGCAGACGCGCTAGCTTGAGGTGCTAGTGCCCTTAACGGGCGTGGGGGTTCAAGTCCCCCCTCGGACACCAGCGGGTGGGATCTCCATCCCATCATTACGGAATTTCTTTCGATCAGACAGCCAGCACAGACTTCTACGCTGGCTGTCTTTCCGCATCTCCCGGATACCTCCTCCCTGTGGTTGGGGGTGGTGGCCGTGGTTGAGGCGTCTGTTCCGGCCGTGGTTCCGCAGTCACTCCCGGCACCCGCCGGGTGTACTCCTCCTACTGGATGCGGATCCAGCAACACTGGAGCCACCGACGGCTAGATGTAGGAGGGCTGGACGTTGGTGACGCCGTCCCGGAGGCGTGATGTTGGCGGCTGACGTCGGCGCCGCTGTGTGGCCGGTGGTGGTTGTGGTGGATGTTCCAGACGGCGATCGCAGCTGAGCGGGCGTCTTCGCTGGTGAACTCGCGAGCGTAGAGGAGTTCTTCGGCCAGGATCCGCTGGTAGCGTTCCACCTTCCCATTGTGGTGAGGCGTGTACGGCTTGATCCTCTGGTGCCGGGTCTGGTTGCCGACGATCCGGGCGAAGTCGCCTGAGCGGTAACAGGCACCGTTGTCGGTGACGATTCGATGGATGTGGTTGATGCCGTGGGCGGCGAACCAGACCTGCGCTCGGGCGAGGAACGCGGCCGCGGTGGCACCCTTCTCATCGGCCAGCGGTTCGGTGTAGGCGAGCCGTGAGAACCCTTCGACGATGGAGTGCAGGTAGATGTAGCCGCGCTTCGCGCCGGCAGACTTGGCGTGCCCGGCTGCCTTGGCTCGGTCGCTGTTGCGGCCGTGGACGCGCCAGCCACCGCCATCGGGGATCCGCCCGACCTTTTTGACGTCCAGGTGCACCATGTGACCCGGCCAGCGGGCAGTGATCTTCCCCGGGTTGCGGTTGTTCTCGCCATTGGGCTCGATGAACTTGCGCTTGCCGAGTCCAAGTCGGGTGAGGTGTCGGCTGACGCTCCGGCGGTTGATCACGAACCCGGTGTTCGCCAGTTCATCGGTGATCCGTTGAGCCGACCACGTGCGCTCTCGGCGCCAGATCTCGACCTGCTCGATAACCCACGAAGGTGTCGCGTTGGGGCTCCGGTGAGGAATCGAAGAGCGGTCTTGAAGCCCGGCATCGCCACGACGACGCCATCGGTTGACCCACTTGGATACGCAGGCTCGTGAGATTCCATCTCAGCTGCGACGTGGGCGATGGGGCGGCTCTTGCAGCGTTCGATCAGGCGTCGTCGACCTTCAACGGACAGAGGAGCGTTGGCGTGCGTCATCGTGGCTCCGCGGCCTCGCTGTGTGCTTCTCCAGCAGGAAGGTCGTCTCTGGTTGAGCGGGGCAGCCAGCGGAGAGCGACGATGCCGAGCGCGAGGTGGAGCAGGCTGGCCGCGGCTGCTGCTACGTGCAGGCCGGTGAGGAAGGCCGACTTGGCGTCGGTGACCAGCGTTTGTGCCAGGCCTGGGAGTTGAAGCGTTTCGTCGAGTGTCGGCGCGAGGTCGGGGCCTTGGAGTCGGAACAGCAAGGCGGCAAGTGAGCCGAGGAGTGCGATGCCGAGAGCGTTACCTATCTCATTACTGGTCTCGGCGATCGCGCCAGCTGAGCCTGCCCGCTCGGGCGGAACCGCACCGACGGCGGTGTCGGCGACGACCGCGAATGAGATGCCGTAGCCGATGCCAGCGATCGCTGTGGAGGTGATGTACCAGCCGATCCCACCGGTGACGGTGGTGGGCAGGAGAAGGAGGAGTCCGATGGCGATGGAGAAGTGGCAGATCAGCAAGGCGGTGCGCTTGCCAATGCGATCGACCACTGCTGGGGTCACGATGCAGGTCGTGGTGAGCACGACGGCCCCTGGCAGCGCCAGCAGTGCGGCTTGCAGGACGGGAATATCGAGGACGGACTGCAGGTAGATGCCAGCCAGGTAGGCGGATGCTGACCATGCAGCCAGGGGCAGCAGGCCGGTGATCATTGCGACGGCTAAGACTCGGTCACGGAACAGCGAGAAATCGATGAGCGGATGGTCCAGGTGCCGCTGGCGCACTCCGAACCATGCGAGTACGGCGATCCCTGCAAGTCCGGCGAGCACCGCCGAGACCGAGAGGCCCTCGGCTGCAGCGTGCTTGAGACCGTAGATCGCCAGGAGTAGACCGACTGCCGAGGTCGCCACGCTGAGGACGTCGATTCGGCCGGGCCGGGTGGCACGTACTTCCCTGAGCAGGGTGGGTGCGAAGCACAGGAACAGGACGATGACGGGAAGGTTGATCAAGAAGACCGCTCCCCACCAGAAGCGTTCCAACAGGACACCACCGATGATGGGGCCAATCGCGAATCCTGCGGCGAAGGTGGCGGCGAAGATGCCGATGGCCTGCGCCCGTCGCTTCGGGTTGGTGAACAGCTCGCTGAGCACCGCCAGGGCGGAAGGAAGCAGGGTGGCTCCCGCGATACCCATCAGGGCACGGGCAGCGACGAGGAGCTCGGGGGTGGGGGCGAGTGCGGCGGCTGCCGAGCCGATGCCGAAGAAGCTCGCGCCGGTCATGAGCAGCTTGAGTCGGCCGTACCGGTCGCCGATGTTCCCGAACGCGATGAGCAGGGAGCCCACGGCGAAGCCGTAGATGTCCAGGATCCACAGTGCCTGGTCGGCGCTGGGGTTGAGCGCTTGGCTGACCCTCGGCATGGCAAGGAACAAGATGGAGCCATCCATCGAGACCAGGAGCACGGGACCGAGGACGACCAGCAGACCGAGCCAGGCCCGGACACCGCTGCCGCTTGTGGGGTGTTGCGTCATGCAGGCAACGCTCGATCCCGGCGCGTCCAACAGCCAGCCACCTGTTGTGGGTACACCCATCAGGTACACCCACCCGCGGGCGGAGGCCGCCTAGTCTCGAGGGTGTGGAAAGCCTCGGAGCATTCTTGAAGAGCCGCCGCGATCGCGTGACCCCGGACCAGATTGGGCTACGCACCTATGGGACTGCCCGGCGCGTACCGGGGCTACGCCGCGAGGAGCTTGCCCACCTGGCAGGGGTCAGCGCCGGCTACTACACCCGGCTGGAGCAGGGCCAGGCAGAGACGGCCTCCGACCAGGTTCTCGACGCACTCGCGCGTGTGCTGGAACTGGACGAAGTAGAGACCGCACACCTTCATAATCTCGCCCGACAATCCTCGCGGCCCGGCCTGGCCGAACCCCCTGAGGAGGAGCCCCAGCCACGGGTTCTCGCACTGCTCGCATCGCTGGCCGAGACGACCCCAGCCATCGTGCTGGGCAGACGCGGAGACGTGCTCGCCTGGAACCGCACCGGCCACGCACTTCTCGCCGAACACGTCGCCTACGAGGCGCCCCACCACCCGCAGACTCGTCCCTCGATTCCGAGGATGTTCTTCTTGGACCCTCTCACCAGAGATCTACACCTCAACTGGGACGAGCTCGCCCGCATCCACGTCGCCTACCTGCGACTCACAGCCGGGCGCTTCCCGACCGACGCGCGCCTGGCGAACCTCATCGGTGAGCTCACGATGCGCAGTGACCAGTTCGCCACGATGTGGGCAACCGGTGAAGTCGCCGACTGCACCACCGGCGACATGCACCTACAACACCCCACCATCGGCGCCGCGAGCGTCGCCTACCAGGTCTGGCTCCAACCCGACAGCCCAGACCACCGCCTCGAGATCTACACCCCCAACGACACCTCCTCCGCAGACGCACTTCAGATCCTCACCCAGCGCGTTCCTGGAGAGGACCAGCCAGCCGCGGGGTTGCCTCAGAATCCCGCGACCGGTCACGACCGCTCCGGCATGAACGTTCTGCCCCGCAACAGCTAGACGCCCCCATTGAAGATCAAACAAACTGGCCGAACACATCCGCACCCACGTCGTGTCCCGCCGTAATGCCCGCGGGGGCCGCAGCGCAGCCGAGCATCAGATCGCCGCCCTGCGGTGTCTGTACAACCACGCCGTCGCCGACGGCCTGATCCCGAAGTCCGACAACCCGGCACGACGGATGGCGAAACCTCGCCGACTCCCCTTCATCCGACGAGGTCTGCCCGACACCAGCCTGGAGGAAATCAGCCACGTCGCGGCCACCACCGGCAACGATCGAGCGGACACCCTGCTGCTCCGCCAACATACTGCGAACTTGTCCATCCTCGCCCCAAAGCCACCGGGTGGTCGGCGAGGCCCACGCAACGCGGAAATGCGTACAAGTTGTCAGGTAGTTCGCCGATCCCTCACTGTCAGAGACTCGAAACTGCCCTCGCGTCCCGATTCCAACTTCGCCGACCGCATCCGAGACCAACGGTCTTGGTGCGGGAACCTCTACGCACGTTTGCCCTCGCCGTTGGGCTGATTAGCGTGTTCGTCGTGCCCGAGGCACTCGGCCATCTCCGTTTCCAGCGTGGCCTCCAGCACCGTCCTCGTCAGCTGCCGGGCAGGCGGGTCCGTAACAGGAACAGTGTTTCCGACGGTTGGTGTGAGAGCGTGTCCTACCCGCCCACAGGCAAGGAGCGTGGCTATCGGTCCAGGACGTCGAGTACGCCGTCGGCGAGGCCGTCGATGAGTTGGCTGCTGAGCAGGTCGGCGAGTTCGCCTGCTTCCCGCATCCGCTTGTGGAACAAGCGCACAGCGCGGAAGGCTTGACCTAGCCGTTGTTGCTCGTCGAGAGGCAGCAGTGGCACGTCAACCCGGCGGACGTCGAGTCTGCGTGCTCCGGACAGCGTCGTGCTGCTCGCCTCGACCGTGCGGCTCGCGGAGAGGTAGCCGGCGAGGAACTCAGCGTCCAGGCGCGCCGGGTCGACTCGGAGCAGGTGCAGGTTGGGGCCCAGGATCAGGCCCGGCTCGTCGATGAGGCGCGCCACCGTAGGTGTGCCTCCCGCGACGAGGGTCGGGACGACGACGTCGCCCGGTTCGAGGTGCACGAGGTCCGTGTCGGGAGGGTGCACCAGCCGCAGGGCCGGGGCCGTGCCGGTGGCGACGTCGCGTCCGGTCAACACCAGCTCGCCCACGGCGTCTGTCGCATCGTCCAGTTCGAGCTTCCCGGTGTGCTGCCGCACCGTCAGTGCACCGGCTTTGGCCAGTTCGGAAATTGTCAGGGTCGGATGGGTCTCCGGTGGCCGTCCGGTCACGTCGGGCAGCAGATCAATCACCGGCCCCAGGATCTGCTGCAATCGCCGGCGCTGGTTGTCCAGCTCCGCCGTGTCGATGGTCGCGCGCGGTGTGGGCAGATGGCGCGCCGGAGTCAGGTCGACGTCCTCGTCCAGGAGATCGATCGCCTCGACGACGTCGTGCCGGCCCGGCATGGTGTGGAGCGTGCCCGCTTGGAACGCCTGCCAGGGCTCCACAACGGCGGAGCGTAGCGCGGGCCAGTCTGCCTCACCGCGCGCACGGCCTCCGTGGACACTCGCGTCCACCAGCAGGACAGACGTCGCCGTGTCGGCGCCGGTCGGAGCCCGAAGCAACCACACATGCAGCGGTATCCCGGTGGAAGCGAGCAGCCCGGCGGGCAGAGCGAAGACAGCACGAATCACGCCACGCCGGACGAGTTCTTTGCGGATGAGACGCCCGGAACGGCGCGAGGCGACAGCGGCGGGCAGCACAGCGACCACGACGCCACCCGGGCGAGCGTGGGCCAGGCAATGCTGCAACCAGGCCAGCTCCGGTTCGCTCTTCACCGGCAGCCCGTAGTCCCAGCGTCTGTCGACGCTGAGTTCCTCGTAACCCCAGTCGCGATAGCCGAAGGGTGGTTCGCAGAACACCACATCAGCACGGACGTTCGCATGGCCGTCGGCGCGGAGAGCGTCGCCTGCCACGACGGTGGCGGGCGCGTGGAACCGCAACCGCGCTTGCGCGAGCCGCGCGAGATCAGCATCGAGTTCCTGGCCGAGTACCCGGTCGGCGCCGCGCTCGGCCGCGGCCTTCAACGCGTTGCCGACACCGCACGCCGGGTCGAGCACGACTCCGTGCACGTCGGCCAGTTCGACTATGAGGTCCGCGAGTTCGACCGGGGTGACCGAGTGGCGTCGCCGCAATGTCGCGGTATGGCGTCGGTAGAGCTGTTCGGCCAATTCGGCCTGGGAGCGGGCATCGAGCCGGTCGAGTTGTTCCCGCACCGCCTCCGGCAGGTCCGTCTCTCGGTCCGGGGAGTGGAGGTACTCCCCCAGCTCGGCAAGGAGTCGCGTGATATCGGCATCACCACGCCCGAACGAGAGGGAATGCCACAGAGCGTCCTCGCTGTCGGACACCCGGAGCTTTCCCTGCTTACGCAACCATTGCTCGACCTCGGTGAGCCGGAACTTGGGGCTTGCCGCCCCGCTCGTCACCGGCTCAGGAAAGTCCGGGTGGCGACGCCGCCAGTTGCTGACCGCCGCCCGTCCGACGTCCGCCAACCGCGCGACCTCTGCCGCGCTCACCAGATGCTCGTCGCCACTCACCATGTCCCCTTTCCAAGCCGTGAACATACCACACAAGATACTCAGTGTTGACTGTGTTCACAGAACATGATTAACTCTGCGCGTTCACAATCGACCGTGTTGTCGTCGTCCACCCCGAAAGCAGAGACCTCATGCACGCGCAGCCAGCGTTTCCGTATCCACCTGGAGCTTCGGCTCAAGCCAACCGCCGACGGCACCGTTCGCCCGCTGTGCTCGGCTTCCTGACGGGAGCCTCAGCGGTAGGCGCCGCGTGGGCGATCTGGGCACTGACTCCAGCGCTGACGGGGCCTGACACCTTCACCCTGAACGGAACCTTCACCTTGCTCGACGGAGCGATCGGCAACGTCTCGACAACGGGCTGCATGGGCACGGGAGGCTACGACGACATCGCCGAGGGCACGAGCGTCACCGTGTACGACGAAGCGGGCACCGTCCTCGCGACCGGAGGGTTGATCGACTCCCAGCTGGACACAGTCAGCTCCGACTGCGTTTTCACGCTCCAGGTCGCGGAGGTCCCTGACGATCGCCCCATGTATCAGGTGGAGGTCTCTCATCGAGGAAAAGTCGCCGTCGATGCTGACTCCGCCAAGCTCGGTGCGGTCTCACTTTCGCTGGGATAGCGGTTCACAACCCAGAACGACGATACAGCCCGACAACCAGTTTTCACCGGGGAGTGTCCTATGCAGACGAATGTGCTCGCGGAGCAGCTCTCGGCCGCACGCTCCGGCGACAGGGCGGCCACGAACGGCCTTTTCGCCACACTGCAACCAATGATCATGCGCTACTGCCGCGCTCGAATCGATGCAAGCGGACACGATCACGCGGCCGATGTCACCCAGGAAGTGTTCATCGCTGCGCTGAGCTCGATGCACCGCTTCCGCGGTCCCGAGACCAGTTTCCTGTCGTTCGTTTTCGGTATCGCCGCGCACAAGATCGCCGACTACCACCGGGCTCGCAGCCGGGACCGCACTCACCTGGCGGCCGAGCCCGTGGACGGACCGGATCCGGAACTCGGCCCGGAGCAGCGGGTGTTGCGAACCGAACTCGGCGCGCGGATGCGGGGCCTCCTCGGCCTGCTGACCGAATCACAGAGCGAGATCCTGATTCTGCGCGTGGCCGTGGGCATGACCGCTGATGAGACAGCCGCGGTCGTGGGGTCTACTCCGGCGGCAGTGCGGGTGGCCCAACATCGCGCTCTGCAGAAGCTGAGACGCCACCTCTCGACCGACAACGCGGAGACCATACGTGCCCGGCGGTTCAGCGGCCCTTCAGCAAGCAAGGCACCGTCCAGGCCCGCGCACGGCAGGACAGCGGGGATGTCAAGCGCTCGTCCGGCGTGACCCGAGAGGCGCCCCGCGGTCACGACAAGTCTGGAATTGCATCGGCCTCAACCCCTACGCTGGCCCGCGCTGGAGGTGCGGTGGAACGGATTCCCCCGGAGTTGTTCCGGTTCAGCGTCGGCGAGAACGCCGACACCTACACAGCGATTCTGCGCGCGTTCGCGGAGGCCAACGAACGGCTGGAGACCTCGCTGAGCCTGGACGAGGTGCAACAGCGGTTGCGCACAGTGGGCTGGTTCGGTGCCCTGCCCAACGACGACCTCGCTCGCGCGCTGCAGAAGCTACGGGACTGGCAGCTCATCGACGTCATCCAGAACCATGCGGAGAACTACCGCACGGCCGAGGAATACGAGCGTCGCAACCTGCAGTACTCCCTCACCAAACGGGGTGAGGCTGCCTTCGCCGGTGTCCAGCACGCGTTGACCGTGCTGGCCTCCACCGGCGCATTGCAGACGGCCGTGCTGGACGCCATCGCCGACCGCCTGGCGGAACTGCACCGGCTGCTCACGGACCCGACGGCGATTGATCGCAAGATCTTCACCACACTCACCGAGCTGGAAAACCACCTGGACGCGCTGCGTACCAACACCAAGCAGTTCAACGGTGAGCTGCAACGGCTGCTCCGGGCGGAAAGCGCCGACCTCATGACCTTCCGCGAGGTCAAGACCGCCACCGTGGCTTACCTGGAAGAGTTCCTCACCAACCTGGACCAGCGGGCACACGCCATCGCGGCGGGTATCACCCACCTCGAGAGTGACGGTTCGGACGTCCTGCACAAGCGCGCACTGGCCGGGGCCGACCTGCCCCCGTCGCCCGGAAACGACATTCGGGCGAGCTGGCTGGCACTGCGTCGTAGCCGCTGGGCGGGCCTGCGGGCGTGGTTCCTGCCCGAGGACGACACACCCCCACGGGTGGAGCAGCTCCACGTGGTCGCGCGGCGAGCCATCGTGACCCTGCTGCAGGTACTGGACCGAATCGCGGAGTCACGCCACCGGGCCGGCAGCGCGGTCGCTGATTTCCGGGAACTGGCCCGCTGGTTCGCCCTGGCCCCGACGGAGAACGATCTGCACCGGCTGTTCTCGGCGGCGTTCGGGCTCGGCTCCGCCCGCCACGCACACCTGGCTCACCCCGACCCGGAACTGGTCAGCGCGTCGGCCCCCTGGCAGGAGGCCCCGCCGGTTCCGGTGTCGCCGCTGCTGCGGACCGCCGGCCGGATCGAGAAAGTCGCCCGCACCGGCAAGGTGCGCGATGTCGCCGCGCTGAAACAGCAGAGGGCGGAACGCGCTCGCGCCCAGCGGAGGCAGCTGCGCCGCGCCTGGCGACAGCTCGTCACCGGAGGCCCCGTCAGGCTCTCCGCGTTCGCCGAGCTCGACCACGACCCGTTCGAACGGCTGCTCGACCTGCTCGGCCGGGCGCTGGCCACGCAACCGGACACCTCCGGCACGCGCCGCGCTGCTACCACCGACGGCAGGGTGGAGATCGTGCTGCTGCCGCCGCCCGACGAAGCACAAGCTGTGCTCCGCACCCCTCGGGGTGTGTTCACCGGCCCCGACTACATCGTCGACGTCAGTACCCCCGACACCGACGACGCCGCAGAGGAAGCGACAGCATGAGCAACCTCGCCAACCAGCTTGTCATCGCCGAGCAACAGGACGTCGCCAAAGGAATCCGGCTGCTGCTGGCAACGCCGCTGATCAGCGCGAGAACGGCACCGGAAGCGTTCGATCTGATCCGCAGACGGCATGGCCCCATCGCAAAGTGGTTCGACTACACGTGTGGTTGGCGACTAGTAGTGGAACCGAGGTTCGGCTACGCCCGCCTGGCCAAAGTGACCAGCGAACACGATCACACCCGCCCCGCACGCCGGTCACGGTCCGGCCGAACTCCGTTCGACCGCAGACGCTACACGTTGCTGTGCGTGATAGCGGCCGAACTGCTGGCCGGGCCCGTCACGACGATCGGGTTCCTCGCCGATCGCGTGAAGTACGCGACGGCCACCGATCCGGTACTGGAGGTGTTCGACACCGCGGCGCGCTCCGAACGCATGGCCTATGTCGACGCGCTCCGGCTCTTGGAGTCCTACGGTGTGCTCGACACCGTCGACGGAAGCGCCGAAGCGTTCGTGGATTCCCGTGAGGCCAAGGTGCTTTACCGGGTCGACACCACGTTGCTGCTTCGGTTGTTGTCCGCACCCACAGGACCTTCCCAGCTCGCCACCTCCCCGGACGAGGTCGCACATCGCTGGCCGGAGCTGCTCGCGGGGCTGACCCGCGAAAGCCGCTACGGGGACGGGGAGAATTCGACCTCCGACGTGCAACGCAATCTGTGGTTACGGCACTCGATCTGCCGCCGGTTGTTCGACGAACCGGTCCTCTACCGACGTGAGCTCAGCGAGGAGCAGCGCGGCTATCTGGCCTCTCTCACGGGACGGCAGGTGGTGCAGCGCGCGGCCGAGCGGGCGGGGTTCGTGCTGGAAGAGCGGGCCGAAGGTTATTTGCTCGTCGACCCCGAGGCAATCGCCACCGACCGCAAGTTCCCGGACGATTCCGGCACGGCGAATGTCGCGGGTCTGCTGCTCCTCGACACGCTCGTGACCTCCGCACCAGGCCTCACCGTCGAGCAGCTTCGCGCCGAGGTGACCCGGTTGCTGGCCCGGTTCCCACGATGGGCCAAGACGTATCGAGGTGAGGACGGCACCGAGCGCCTCGTGCACGACGCGCTCGACGCGCTGGCGGCGTTCCGGCTCGTCGAGCACACCGGTGGCCGGGTACATGCGTTGCCCGCGGCCGCGCGCTATTCCGTCGCCGAGATCCGAACCAGCAAGGAGAATTCGTGACCATCGCCGAATTGCCCAACAGAGCCGACGCGGAAGCCGGTCGCGCGGCAGCTCGCTGGCAGCCCACGCGAGCCGGGATCCTCAATGTCTGGCGCTACTACGACGAGGTCTTCGAATTCCACAACGGACGGCTGCTGCTACGGGGTCCGAACGGCAGCGGCAAGTCGAAGGTGCTCGAACTGTTACTGCCGTACCTGTTCGACGCGAGCCTTCGCCCCAACCGGCTGTCCACATTCGGCACCTCCGAACGGACCATGCACTGGAACCTCATGGGAGAGGGCGCCTCGGGCACAACCCGGGTCGGCTACGTGTGGCTCGAGTTCGCCCGGATGCCCGGCCTCGACGAGTACGTCACGTGCGGAGCGAGGCTGCAAGCCACCACCCGCACCACCGACGTCACCGCCGACTACTTCACGACCTCGCTACGGGTCGGCACGGATCTCTCGCTGACCAACGCCTCCGGCCAGCCACTGACAAAAGCCGTGCTGACCGAACAGTTGGATGGTCACGGAACAGTCCACCCGAACCGGGCGGAATATCGCGCCACGGTGCGGCAACTGCTGTTTCCCGGGCTGTCGGAACAACGCTACGAAGCGTTGATCACCGCGCTGCTGCAACTACGCACGCCGAAGCTGTCGCAACGTCTCGATCCCGGACTGCTGTCCTCGCTGCTCTCCCGCGCGCTGCCACCACTGGATCAGGAGGACATCGCGGAGCTGGCGGAGGGCTTCGAACGACTTGACCAACAGGGCGAGCGGTTGAAGGAACTGGACGAAGAGGTGGAGGCCGCCCGGAAGGTCGCCACCCGGCAACGCTCCTATGCCCAACGGGTGCTGCGCGCGGCATCAGCCGACCTGATCACTGCCACCAAGCGAATGACCGAGTCGGCCCAGGCCACCCGCCAGTCGGAAACCGAACATCAGGAGGCTGTCGCCGCGAGGACAGCCACGGAACAACAACGCAAGAAGCTTGCCGCAGCGATCCGCCGAGCCGACGCCAGCATCGAAGGACTGACCAAACACGACCTGTACGAAAAAGGCAGCGAGCTCGACGACCTGCGCCGCCGCACCGGGGACGCTCAGCGAGCAGCGCGCGAACAGGCCGCGGTGGCCGAGCGGAAGTCCACGGCCGCCGCTACCGACCGCAAAGCGGCCGAGGATGCGGCGCATGCCGCAGAACAGTGGGTGGAACAAATCCGTGTAGCGGCGGAGGAATGCGCCGGCGCCGCTCGGCGCGCGGGACTCGACTCCACCTACGGCGAGCTGATTTATGCGCTGGAACAGCCGAACGACCACAGCAGACAACTGCTCCGGGCAGCGGTACAGGGCCGGCAGCAGGCGATCGAGCTGGTACGCCGCGCGCTGGAAGCACACGACCGGGCCGTCGATGCCCGCACGGAAGCCGAACACCGGCTGGAGGACGCTCGGACCGAGCTGTCCCAGGCCAATGACCGCAGGGACGCCCTGGCCGACCAGTACGACGAGGTGCTGCGAGAGCACGAGCAAGCATTGCTCGCATGGGCGTCTGCGTGCGAGGAACTGGTCTTCGACGATCCTGCGGCGTTCGTCGAGATCGCGGACTCCGAGGCAGCGGTTCTCGCTCGTGTCGCCGAGGCGGCTGAGCGCCGCCAGCACGACATCACCGTCGAGGAGACCACCCTCAGTGCGCGATGGGAACAGGCCGAAACCACGCGAACCGATCTGGTGGAGAGCCTGGAGAAGCTGCGCGGGAAGGTGGATCTCCCACCGCACGCTCCGCCGCACCGCACCGCCGACCGCACCCGCATGGCGGGTGCGCCGCTGTGGCGGCTTGTTACTTTCGCCGACCACGTCACTCCTGCGGTCCAGGTGGCTGTCGAGGCGGCTCTGCAGGCAGCCGGGCTGCTGGACGCCTGGGTGAACCCGTCCGGCGCGCTGGTGGTCGACGGCCACGACACATTCCTCGACGGCGCTCTACTCGAACCAGCGCCAGGTCGTTCCCTCCGGGAGGTGCTGGTCGCCGAACCGGACAGCCCCGTGCCGGTCGAGCGGGTCGAGGAGTTGCTGGCGGCGATCGCGTTCGGGGACACGCTGCCGGCTGAGCACCCCGCGGCGTGCGGGGCCGACGGACGCTGGCGGCTGGGAGCGGCCACCGGAAGCTGGGCAAAAAACGAGGTCGAACACATCGGCGCCGTGGCACGTGAGCAGAGCAGGCTGCGTCGTATCGCGGAGCTGACCGAGCAGCTCGACGACGTGGACCGAGAGCTCGACGACCTGAGCGCGTGGGCCGATCGACTCGCGCAACGCCGTCGGACACTGGCCGTCGAACGGGAACGTCGCCCATCGCACACCCGGGTCAAACAGACCTGGACGGAACTCGACCGCGCGGAGAACGCGGTCTCTGCCGCCGACAGCTCAGTCCGCGCGGAATCAGGACGCTTGCACGAGCGCGAGGAGTCCGTGCGGCGGGCCCAGCATGCGTTGCACCTCGCGGGCACGGAGCACGGCATACCGACCGCGCGGGAAGCTTTGGACAAGCTCGGTCATGCGGTGGAGGCGTTCCGCGAGCGCGCCCAGATCTGGTTCGAGCAGCACACCAATCTGGCCACCGCCCGGTCACGGGCGGAACTGCTCCAAGATACGGCAGGACGATCGGCGGCCGATGCCGCCGAGTTCCAGGCCACCGCTGAACGCATCGCCGAGGACGCGCAAGCACTCGACGAGGAGCTTCGCACTCTGGAGCGCCTGGTCGATGCCGACGACCTACGGCAGATCGTGGAGGAGCTGGAGCAACAGCGGCGTCTGCGCCGGCAACTCCTCGACCAGGACAGACAGGCAGGTAAGCAGCTCAACGAGCTGCACGAGCGGATCGGGCGGCTCGGAGAACGCCTCGCGCAGGACTCCGAACGACGCAACGAAGCTGTTCTGGCCCGCGACAACGCCGCTGACCGGTTCCGCAAGCTGACCACGAGTACCCTGGTCAAGGATGCTGCACTCGAGGTGGAGCTCACGAGTTCCGGTGGGGTCACCGCGGTCTTGGAGGCGGCGCGGACGGTGGCGTCGAAGTGGCCCACCCTTCCACACGAGCCGAAACACATCAACGATGCCCTGCACCGGCTGAACGAGACGGTGTACGCGTGCCGGGACGTGCTCAGTGGTCGCGCCGACCTGGAACTGGCGACGGACGACGAGATACGGGTGTTCACCGCTGTCCTGGACGGCACGCGAGTGGGTGCGCACCAGCTGCTCGAGACCTTGCGTGCCGAGGCCGAACGCAGCCGCGACGATCTCACGGAGTCGGAGCGGGAGTTGTTCGACCGGACCCTCACCGGTGACACGCGGCGCCAACTGGCTGACCGGATCCGGCAGGCAGGCGAGCTGGTCGACGCGATGAACACACGACTCGAACGGGTCCGCACCGCTTCCCGGGTGGCCGTGCGACTGGTGTGGCAGGTCGATCAGGATCTTCCCGCCGGAACCAAGGACGCCCGGCAACTACTGCTCAAGGACCCGGTGTGGCTCTCGGAGGCCGACCGGGAATCCCTGCACCGGTTCTTCCGGGAACGGATCGAGGCGGCCAGGGCCGACAACACGTCGTCGAACTGGCGGGAACAACTCGCGCAGGTCTTCGACTACACCGCCTGGCACCGGTTCGTCGTGAAGCTCGACCGCGCCGACGGCAAGGGATGGCAGCCGCTGACGAAGAAACTCCACGGCGCCCTGTCCGGCGGGGAAAAGGCGATCGCGCTGCACCTGCCGCTGTTCGCCGCCGTGGCGGCGCACTATCAGGGAGTTCCGTCGGCACCGAGATTGATCCTGTTGGACGAGGTGTTCGTCGGAGTCGATTCCAGCAACCGAGGCCAGGTATTCGAGCTGCTCGCCTCGCTGGATCTGGATCTGGTGCTGACCTCGGACCACGAGTGGTGTGCCTACCGGGAACTGCCGGGCATCGCCATCCACCAACTCGTGACCGGCGACGACGATGATGCCGTGACCACGGCACGGTTCGTGTGGACCGGAAAAGATTGGGCGGGTGAGCAGAATTGACCATGCCCCATGCGTTGCAGGCAGTGGCGCTGCGCCCCCTGTGGGAGGCGGTGCACACGCGAATGTCGTCGGGTCGCGCCGTCACACGTGTCCGTATCGGGCCGCTGAATCACAACCAGCGCGCGGCGGTGGCGGACCTGCTGGGGCTGGACCGGACACCGGGCGAGCACTACACGGTGTCGATACCTGCGCTGGAAACAGCGCTGGCCGAGGCGGGCACGGACATTCCCACGGTCGTCACCACGTTGATCGGCCCGATCGGTGACCGGGCCGCGGAGCGCGTCCGGGCTGAGGCTCGCCGCGCGGAGTTGTGGGACTGGCTGGACACCCATCCCGAGGTACGGCGCCAGCCCGCACTGGCGAGCTGGGCCCAGCAGGTGCGCCGCGCGGGACTGGTCAACGGATCGGTCGGCCAGACCCGCGACATCCTGGCAACAGTGCTGGCTGTGTTGGCCCGGCTCCCCGCCGAGGGGCAACCGCTGCCCGCCGTCGCGAGTGAAGTCACCGGCGATCCGCACGCGCTGGACGACGGCACCCGCCTCGGCAATCTTGTCCTGCGTGCGCTGGCCACGATCTTCGGCGCCCCGATGCCTGCCACCGCCTACGAGCGTCGGGTGCTGTGGGAGCAGGCGGGCGTGGCCGCGGACGAGCTCTCCAGCGTCGTCCTCGCGGCGGGCTTGCGCCTGAACGGTCACGGCGTGGCCAGCGACCTCGCGAGGTGCTGTGCCGAGGCCGGGCAGGCCGTGGCCCTCACGCTGGCGCAGCTGCGCGCGACCGAACTGCACGCGGCACCGGAGCAAGTGTGGGTGGTGGAAAACCCCAGCATCATCGCTATGGCGCTCCGAGAGTTTGGCACCGACTGCCCGCCGATGGTGTGCACATCGGGTTGGCCCAACACTGCGGTGGTGCTGCTCCTGCGCGGCATGGCAGATCTCGGTGCCCGGCTGCACTACCACGGGGACTTCGACGGCGAGGGCCTGCGCATCGCCGCGTATGCCATGGAGAAGACGGGCGCGCGGCCATGGCGTATGGCCACCGGCGACTACCTGCGCGGGCTCCGCCCCAGCACCCAAGGCCCCGAACCGGGACGCATCACAGAGGCACCGTGGGATGCCGATCTCGCGGACACCGTCCGCGAGATCGGCCAAGCTCTGGCCGAGGAGAGCGTGGCCGACGACCTCCTGACCGACCTGGCGCGCCACGTGGTTTCTGGGTGAGGAACAGAATCGTCCACTTGTCGCACAGGTGACCACGTCGTCCCTCGGTCTCAACGGCTGCCGGGCACCGAGGACAGGAACGGGCTGCTCTGGCCGCTCCAGGACACCACGAGCCGTTCCCGGGCCCGCGTACAGGCTACGAAGAGCAGGCAGCGTTCCTTCAGCATGTCGTTGGCATGCGCAAGATTGTCTACGTCCACGGGTGTGACGTCCCTGGTGAAGGGAACAGCGCTCGCGGTGACACCCAGGACAGCCACGCAGCGGAATTCCAGGCCTTTCATGGCGTGCATGCTCGCCAGGCGTACTCCCTCGATATGTGCGCCTGGCCGGTCTCGGATCTTGACCGCGGGGATACCCTCGGCCGCCAGCCTGGCGTGGACCTTGTCCTGCAGGACATTGAAGCGCGTACAGACAGCGATCTCGTCCGTCTTCACACCCTGGTTCAGCCATTCCCGCACGTGGTCCACCAGCGCGGTGATCTCGTCGTGTTCGCTCGCGTATCCCGTGAGGTGTGGCCGGCTGCCACGCAGCAGGGAGCGGTAGCCGACCAGCGTGTCCGTGCTGTCACCGCCCAGCCCCTCGACGGTCGTGTCGGCGAGCACTCCGACGGACCAGGCGAGAATCTCGGCCGTACTCCGGTAGTTGATCCGCAGGCGGCTACTGCGGCCGGTCACGGGAATCCCGAGAGCATGCAGCGACACTCGGGAGTCGTAGATCCGCTGATGCGGGTCGCCGGTGATGAACAGATCGTCCGGGCCTTCGGCGACCGCGGCGCGAACCACTCGCCACTGCGCCGGATGCAGGTCCTGGGCTTCGTCGATGACGACATGCTGGTAGCGGTGCGGGCCGAAGTCGGCTCCGGCGAGCAGTTCGGCCGCGTGAGCACAGACTTGAAGGTGAGTGGTCTTGCCTGCCGAGCGCAGCTCGGTGCGGAACATCTCCACGGCACGCCAGAGCTGTCGGCGCTGCCGGGACCGCAACGCGGAGCCGCGCGATGTCCGTCGAGGAGCTTGCGGATGCCGTGTACCGGGGCATCGATTCGATACAGCAGGCTCGGCAGGTTGGAAGACCTCTTCCGCCGCGCTCAGCGCACGTGAGATCTACGCCAAAGGCAACGCACCCCACGGCTCCCACCGTGTGAAGCACACGGGCATCACCCTCCATCAACACGCCCTCGAGTCAGGAACCATGCGGATGGTGTCGTGTTCGTCGAGGTGATGGGTGGCCTGCAGGATGCAGTGACCCCGGAAACCGTCGAACCCGGCCAGCGCGTCGCGCAGTGCGGCGGTGACGAAGTTTTCGAAGATTTTCGCCAGGTCCAACAGGAAGCCGTGCACGGCGAATTCGCCGGGCCGGTGTTCGATCGACGCGCCGCGGAGCACGAGGCCCGTCAGTAGGAGTGCGTCGTGGTAGCGGGCGTTGAGCCGACTGGGCCGCCAGGCAGGCAGCGGGTGGCCACGCGGGATCGGGGTGATCTCACCGAGCCGCACCCGCAGCCGCAGTAGCCGCCCGCGCACGTCGGCGGGGATGCCGCCGGGCAGGCGGAGCAGCACTTCGCAGGCGGTGCGCAGCAACTGGTTCTCCGCGATGTCGGTGGTGTACTCATCGTGGGCGATCTCCAGCGGGAGAAGTCTGCCATGATGCTTGCGGACCTGGGCGGCGTGCCGGACGCGGCGCCACGCATGACCAGCGCGGTGTCCTGTCCTGCCGGCTGGACGTGCCGGCAACAACGGCTCGATCCGCTCCCACAACTCATCCGAGACCACCCACGGCACAGCCACACCAAGATCATCTCAACCCAAGATCACCAATGTGTTAGGAGCTCTTACTCCATTCCGGGGACAGTGACCGGTTTCCCCGCTAGTTCCCAGTCAGCTGACCAAGAATATCGCTGCACCGACGATGGGAGAGCGATGCCGGAACAGAAATGGGTCACGCTACCGGATGGACGAAAAGTTCCACTGAACAAGCCGAAAAGACGGGGCGCGCCGGCTGTCCTGGCGGTTGGCACCGCAGTGGTGCTCGGTGCGTCGGGCGGGCTCGGTGGCATCGCTGCGGTCAGCGGGTCCGCGGGTGGTTCCACCGCCGTCTCCGCAGCCGAGTCCGCAGTGGTCCGCAACATCCACTCCCACCTCAGCAAGGCGAAACGAACTGCACGACAGGGGAATTCTCAGCGCGCCTGGCAGCAGCTGCGAATGCGCAAAGGCCCAGAACGACACGAGAACGCCGTCGAGTGCGTTACTTTCACCTTTGGTCAGGTGCAGGAATTCTTCCTCACCACGCCCTGCCAAAGCCTCGAACGCTGGCAGTACCCGATCACCGATGGGGCAGGCAGCACGATGCTGGTGGCCGTTTCCAAGGTAACCATGCGGCAAGCGTCGCAAGCCCGGCAATTCCGTCGCCTTATCGATGAACATGGCACCGGCGACATCCACCCGATCGCACCCATCGTGCCGTTCACCGGCCACCACTACGACTCGAAACCAGCGGGCAGATCGGTGATCGTCGCCGAAGCCGAACCGCTAACCGGAAATCCCTCCGAAGCAGTCCTCCAAGCCACCGCCGAAGCAGCTACCGCCATCACCTCGTGATCACGGGGCGCAACGTGCCAGCAGGGGAACCCCGCCGAGCGCCCCGGATCTGACATCGACGGGAAGTTCACGGGCGTGACCGTTCGTATGCGGCCTCCGCCCCGCAGAGGGCATCACCTTGGAGATCCTCGGTTCGCAAGCAGCCTTCCAAACCGACCGCTTGTAAACAGGCGCGTCTACAGGGCTGCGAGTAAACAGAATATCGCCTTCGGCGTTGAGGCAGATAATCGGCAACCAACGGATCGGCGCGAAGAGCCGGCCACGTTGCTGTCACGGTGTGTACATTGTGGAGTCAACGACACACAGAACAGCAACGTTCGCATCAGGCGTCACGACTCCAGAAGGTCCACGTCGCTACGACAGCGATGACGGCGATCCACGCGACCAGGATGAGCGCGCCGGTCCCTGGCGTCAGGATCGGATCCGCATTGGACAGATAGAGCAGACGGCCGGCTCGGTCGGGTAGCCAGCGGGCATGTTCGGTGACGCCAGCCAGCAGGGGCGAGGCGATGAGCACGACGGCGAGCATGGTCACCAGCGGCGGAATGAGCGAGCGGAACAGGACCGTCACGGCGAAGCCGAGCAGCCCGATCAGCACGAGGTAGACCGCAGCTCCGGCGAGTGGCTGTATGTCAACGAACGACAGGCTGCCGTCCCGGAGCGAGACCGACGCGGTCGCCAGTGCTGCCCCGACCGAGGTGGCGCTTGTGATCGCGGCCGCGGTCACGAAGGCGATGGTCTTGGCGGCCAGGAGCAGCGGCCGGTTCGGTGTGGCGGTCAGGGCTGTCCGGATCTGTCTGCCCTCGTACTCGGTGGCAACGGCGAGGACGCCGACGATGAGGAAACCGATCTGGACGAACGGGACCGTCTGAACCACGACCTGGACCATGTTCGCCTCGTCGGTGGATGCGGCGACGGCTGCCGAGAGGACGAGGGAGGCCGCGACGGTGCCGTGCATGGCCGTCATCACCGCGGGCAGGCCACGGAGCTTGCTCAGCTCCGCCGCGACCATGTTGGTGAAAACGCGATTCATGCGTCGCGGCGGGTGAAGACGACAGCGGACACGACGAGCGCTCCCATCGCCCAGGCCGCCATGACGAGGCCGCCGGTGAGCGGATCGAGAGGGTGGTCCAGGGCGATGGAGTCCCTGGCGAACAGCCGGATGCCTGCCAGGTCGGGCAGGTAGCGGGCGAGCGGGATGAGGTTGCTCAACAGCAGCGACACGGACAGCAGAGAGCTATTGGCGACGAGGACCACGAGCGGGACGATGCCGTTGCGAGTGAGCACCGTGACCGCCACGGCGATGAGCCCTGTCAGCGTCCAGTACAGGGCCGCACCCACAGAGCGAGCGACCATCTCGGCGAGATCGTCGGCGGCGGGTGCGGCTTCGCCGACAACCAGGTGTGCCACGGCGAGGCAGGCAGGGATGGTGACCACGGCCGTTGCGAACACGATGAGCACGACGGAGTGGGCTTTCGCGGCGAGCACGGCGAGCCGCCGCGGTGTCGCGGCGAGCGTTGCGGTGATCTGCCTGCCACCTCCGGCATCGGAGCTGTTCGCCGTGTATTCGCTGCTCACCGCGACGACGCCGAGGACGACCGCGCCGACCGTCCCGATCGGCACCACGGAGAAGACCACCTCGACCGGGGAGGTGGAGGCGATGAGCTCGGAGCGGCCCGACCGGATGGCGTTGCGGACGCTGAACGAGTTGAGGACGGTGATGGCGATCGAGCCCACCACCACGACGCCGACGGCGACGAGTGCGGCGGGCAAGGCCGCGGTCTTGCGCAATTCGGCACTGAGCACACGCGGGGACATCATCGCCCTTCCCCCTCCGGGGTCGTGGCGGTGAGAGCGAAGAACGCGTCCTCGAGCGTGTCGTACCCCGCTGTGACCTGAGCGAGCGGGCCTGCGGCCACGACGCTACCTGCACTGATCACCACAAGGTCGTCGGCGATTTCGGCGACCTCGCTCATCAGGTGACTGGACAACAGCACCGTGCCTCCCGCATCTGCCTGGGCGCGCAGCAGGCCACGCAGCCACCGGATGCCTTCGGGGTCCAACCCGTTCATCGGCTCGTCGAGCACGAGCGCGGCTGGCTCCCCCAGGAGCGCGGTGGCGAGCCCAAGCCGCTGCCCCATGCCGAGCGAGAACCTCCCTACGCGGGTGCGTCCAGTGTCTGCGAGTCCGGCCTGTTCGAGTACCTCGTTCACGCGTCGCTTCGAAATGCCATTGCTGCGGGCGACCCATGTCAGGTGGTTGCGGGCGGTGCGGGAGCGGTGAGCGCCGGACCCGTCCAGCATGGATCCGACCGTGCGTAAGGGGTTGCGCAGACTCCGGTACGCCCGCCCGGCGATCAGCGCCGTTCCCGCGGTGGGCCGGTCCAGACCGAGCAAGATGCGCAAGGTGCAGGATTTGCCAGCCCCGTTCGGTCCGAGGAACCCCGTGACGCGACCGGGAAGAGCCTCGAACGTGACGTCGGAGAGCACAGCTCGACAGCCGTGTCGCTTGGTGACACCGTCTACGGAAAGCATGATTCCATGCCAGCCGAGGACCATGCGCGCGTCATCGGACCTCGGCCCGGACCTTCATCGGCATCCTCGGTCCCAGGTCTCTCCGACCCTGGACCGATGCCCACGACTGGACCCGAACTTTAGACTGAGCCGATGGACAGCGGTCGGCCGAGGTGGCGCCCACGTGCGTGGCTCGTGGCCCTGTTCGTGCTGATCACCGTCGCCCTCGCCCTGACCACGGTCGGGGTCGCCCGCCCGGTCGCGACCTGGGTCGTGCTCGGTGTGGCCGTCGCCATCACGATCTCCGTGGTGGGCTGGGCATTCACCCGGACCAGGACGCAGCGCGAACGGTACGAGAACGACCTCGCGGCATGGGCTGCGGAGCGTGCGACGCAGATTGAGCGACTGCGGATCGCCGCGGACCTGCACGACCTGGTGTCCCACGGCCTCGGGCTCATCACCGTTCGCGCCGCCGCGGCCCGCAGTGTGACAGGACCGGACGGCGAGGCGGAGCGAGTGAGCGCGCTGGCCGACGTCGAGCGCACCAGCCGCGAGACCACCACCGAGCTCCGCCGGATGCTGAACGTTCTGCGCAGCCCCGGTGCGGCACCGCTGCGCCCGGCCGACACCATCGACGACCTGCCCGCGATCGTGAAAGCCGCCAACGACGCACGGGTGACAGCCAGCCTGGACATCGACGAACTGGACGACGTGTCGCCCGGCGCGCAGCTCACCGTCTGCGCCGTCGTCCGTGAGGCCCTGAACAACACCGTCCGGCACGCGGGCCCCACGAGTGCGCGCGTCAGCGTCCACCGGAGCCAGGAGTCCGTCGTCGTGGACGTGCGGGATGCCGGACCGCGAAGCGGCTGGCGGCCACAACCCGGGGCTGGCCACGGCCTCGACGGCCTGCGCCAGCGCATCACCGCCCTCGGAGGCACCCTGCACGCAGTGCCCGAGGGAAACGGATTCCGCCTCACCGCCCATATCCCCGATCGGGAACGCCTGTGACCGATCTCGGATATGGGCGGCCCGCGATCTCCGTTCTCATCGTCGATGACCAGCCCCTGCTCCGGCACAGCCTCGCCATCCTCGTCGAGGGCTCGCCGGACCTCGAAGTCGTCGGAGAAGCAGCCACCGGCCGGGAAGCCGTGCGTCTCGCGCGCAAGGTCGTCCCCGACGTGATCCTGATGGACATTCGCATGACGGACGGCGACGGGATCGAGGCGACGCGCAGCATCACAGCCGACCCGAGTCTCGCGACGTGCCGCGTACTCGTGCTCAGCATGTTCGAACTCGACGAGTACGTCTACGGCGCGCTTCGAGCCGGGGCCGGCGGCTTCCTCCTCAAGGACGCTCAGCCCGACCAGCTCGTCGATGCGATCCGCCGCACCCACGCCGGGGAGTCCCTCTTCGCTCCGGCGATCCTGATCCGGCTCGTCGAATGCTACGTCAACCGTCCCGCCGCCTCGCCGGTCAGAAGGCTCGACGCGCTCACGGAGCGGGAGACCGAAGTGCTCACGCTCGTCGGCCGAGGACTGTCCAACGACGAGATCGCCACCGCGCTCACCATCTCCATCAAGACCGTCAAGACCCACATCGGCAACCTCCTCGCGAAGCTCCGCGCCCGCGACCGCGCCCAGCTTGTCATCGCCGCTTACGAGAGCGGTCTGGTGTCGCGGAGCTGAAGGAGGGAAGGACGACAGTCACCTTTCCGACGCTGACCGTGCTGAGGCGCAGGCGCATGGCCTCGGCCGCCTCGGTGCTCCAGGAGCAGGTCGGCGATCTCGACGTGTTCGCGGCAGCGGATGATCGCTCGGTCGCGGGCGCCGGTACTCGATGAGCCGTCGAAGCGCCGGGCTGGGCTCGGTATGACCACTTGTTGATTCACTCGAGTTAGGCTGCTGGGCGGCTGGCGCGCAGAAGACCTCGCGATCGGGCTCGGCTGGTTACCAGCGGTGCTGCCGGGCACAGTCACAGCGGGCGGGAGTGCCGCAGCAACTTCCAACACGACTACATCGTCTGGTTCAGCGCCGGTAACACCACCCAGGTCCCCTACACCCGAGTTGGCCACTCCCGACGGCAGTGGGTGCTGGGTCGGTGTGGGAGCGTGGCCGAACGCTGCTGTTCCGTCGGTCCCCGACTCAGCGGTGAGGCTTTGAACCGAGCCGATCGGTGAAGGGTGTCCCGCGGCAATCCGCGCGGTAGGTCGCCGGTCCGATTTCCGGATTCGTCGTCGCGTCGCCGGAGAGCGGGGCCGCCCGGTCGATCGAGCGGCCCCGCCACTGCCGTCACGTGATCGAGGAGTCCAGCCACGCTCGCACGGCCTCGGCCGTCAGGGCGGCTTGATCCTCCATCATGCTGAAGTGGTCCGCCGCCACCTCGACGACGTCCTCGGCATGGGGCCACCAGCTCTGCCAGTCCGCGTCCGCGACCTCGGTGCCGGCGATGTCCCCGGGAAACTCGACCGCCCGGACGAGCAGCGTCGGCGCGGCGGTCGCGATCGCCGGGCAGTCGGCGATCAAGGTGGAGTACCCCGCCATGGCAGTGAGGCGGACGTCGTTCACGGCGCCGCCGGTGAGGGCGACGAACTCCTTCTCCTTCTCCAGGAGCTTGTCGGACAGCACTGGCACGATCGCCGCCGCCTGCTCGGATCTGGCGGGCGAGGTGTCCAGGAGGACGACGGCGGCCGCGGGTAGTCCGACCTCCTCAAGACGAGCGGCCACGGCGTTGGCGATCAGGCCGCCGCCGGAGCGTCCGACCAGGACGAACGGTTCCTCCCGCACGCACCGCCGCACCGACTCCACGTGCAGTTCGACGAGAGCGTCCACCGTCGCGGGAAGCGGCTCCTCCGGGGCGAAGCCCGGTGCGGGCAGTGCCCAGACGTCGCGGTCGCCTCGGAACGACTCCGCGAAGCGGCTGAACTCGTGGACCCCGCCCAACATGCTGAACGACGGGAAGCAGATCAGCGGCGACGGCCGCCCGCCGCTGCTCAGCCGAACAGCGGCGGGCGCGGACGCGAGCTCGGCCGGGGCGGTGAACGTCGGGCGGAGGTTCGCCACGGCCGCGAGCAGCAGCCTGCCGTCCTCGATTCGGCCTGCGTGGAACGCCTGGTGGTAGAGGGCGGTGATGCCGCCGAGCGACCCGGTCCGCTCGCCGGGCAGCTCGGGCTCGGCTGCGGACCTCACCGTCGCGGTGGTCGCCTCCCCGCTGTGCTCCGCCAGCCTGCGCAGCAGATCCTCAACCACCTCGGCCACCGTGGGCACGTCGAACACCAGTGTGGCGGGCAGGACCAGGCCCGACAGCTCGGCGAGGGCGTTGCGCAGTTCCACCGCGGTCAGCGAGCCGACCCCCAGTTCGGCGAAGGACCCATCCTCGGGGACCGCGTCCGGGCCGCTGTGGCCGAGCACCTTCGCCGTGACGGTGCGGACGATCCGCAGCAGTTCGACGCGACGGTCCTCGGCCGACAGGGCAGCCAGCCCGGCCGTCGTCTCTCCCGCAGACGGCTGCCTGCCGCGCGCCGCCGATCGCGGCCCGGAGCGGACCAGGCCGCGCAGGATGGCAGGCACGTCGTGGCCGGCCCAGCTCGCCAGCGTCCGGCCGTCGAGGTGCATCGGCACCAGCGCGGCGTCCTCGGCGCGGAGGCATCGATCGAACAGGGCCAACGCGTGGTCGGTGGACAGCGCCCTGATTCCGCCGCCAGCCAGCCGCGCCTGATCGCCGCCGTGCAGGTCGGCCGCGAGGCCGTCCGGTTCTTCCCACAGCCCCCAGGCCAGAGACTGCCCGGGAAGCCCCCTGGCGCGGCGGTGGGCGGCAAGGGCGTCCAGGAAGGAGTTCGCCGCCGCATAGGCCGCCTGTCCCGGTGTTCCCATGACCCCCGCGGCTGCGGAGAACAGCACGAAGCTCCGGAGGTCCAGATCTCGAGTGAGCCGGTGCAGGTTCCATGCGCCATCCACCTTGGGCCGCAGCACGGCGCCGAGACGCTCGGGGGTGAGAGCCGTGACGACGCCGTCGTCGAGCACGCCCGCGGTGTGCACGATCCCCCGCAGAGGATGGGCGGCGGGCACCTCGGCCAGCAGTCTGCGCACCTCCGTCGGGTCGGCGACGTCACATGCCCGGATCGTCACCCGCGCGCCGAGTCCGGTCAGTTCGGCGCTCAGGGCGGCGGCCCCGGGCGCGTCCGGTCCCCGTCTGCCGGTGAGCAGCAGGTGACGCACGCCGTGCTCGATGACCAAGTGGCGGGCCAGCCGGGAACCCAGCGCGCCGGTGCCACCAGTGACCAGCACCGTCCCGTCGGCCTCCGCGTCGGTCGCCTCCGCGCCGCCGTCCGCGATTCGCTCGCCCTGGCCGCTCTCGCCGGCGGCCGGGTCACGACCGGCGCCGAGGTCCGAGGGTGCGGCCCTCGCCAGCCGGGACGCCAGGACCTCACCGCCGCGCACCGCCAGGCACGGCTCGGTGTGGCCCGCGAGCGTCGTCAGCGCCGATCGGAGGGCGGCGGGCGTCGCGTGTTCGTCGATGTCGAGCAGCGCGATACGAGCCGGGTGCTCTGCCTGCGCCGAGCGCAGCAGCCCCCACAGCGTGGCCGCGGCGAGATCGGTGACGTCCTCCCCCGCTCGGGCCGCGACGGCGCCTTGGGTCGTCACCACGAGAGTGGCCGCGCCGAAACGCTCCTCGGTGAGCCACGTCCGCACCGTGTCCAGCGCGGCAGCCACCCCGTCGTGCAGTCGCCTCGCCAGATCGGCGGGGAGGTCCCCGAGGTCCCTGAGGTCCCTGAGGTCACCGCCGTCGGGCCGTGCCGACCACGGCAGCAGCACCGCGGCGGGCACGGGAACGGGAAGCGCCGTCAGCGACTCGACCGTGTCGAGATCGGCGCCGAGGCGATCGGCGAACCGGGGCCGCTCGGCGGCGTGTCCGGTGAGGACGACCGGTCGCAGGTCCCCCGAGACGGGCTCGACCCTCGTCCACTCCAGCCGGAACAGCGAGTCCCGGTGTGCCTGGGCCGCCTCGTCGCGTAATGCTCCGCTGAGCGGGCGAAGCACCAGCTCCGCCACCGAGGCCACCGGAGAGCCCGTCTCGTCGGCCACGAGGATCGAGACGCCGCCTCCTGCCGAGCGCAGTCGCACCCGGAGGCGGCTGGCTCCCACCGCGCCCAGCCACACACCGCTCCAGGAGAACGGCAGCCGCGTGTGCTCTCGCGCCTTCTCCGCCGGGGCACCCGCGTGGTCCGAGTCCGCGGTCTCGTCCCCGCCCAGCAGCCAGACCGCGTGCAGTGCCGCGTCGAACAACGCCGGGTGCACGGTGAAGCGCTCAGCCTCACCCACCGCGTCGGCTGGCAGCTCGACCTCGGCGAACACCTCGTCATCGCGACGCCACATGCCCCGCAGTCCCTGGAACACCGGGCCGTAGTACAGCTCGGCCTCGCCGACCATCCGATCGTAGAAGCCCTCGGTCGAGACGGCCGTCGCGGCCTCGGGCGGCCACGAGACGAGTGTGGAGTCGCCCGCGATCGGAGCTGCCGGGGCCAGCACGCCGCCGGCATGCCGCCGCCAGGCTGTGGGGCTCGTGTCCTGCTCGTCACGGGCGTAGACGGCGACGGAGCGACGGCCCTGATCGTCCGCCGCGCCGACCGCGACCTGCACCGCGACGGCGTCGTCACCCGACAGCACGAGCGGAGTGTGCAGGACCAGCTCCTCGATGCGATGGCAGCCGACCTCGGCGCCCGCCCGCAGCACCAGATCGACGAATCCGGTGCCCGGGTAGATCACCGATCCCGCGACCACGTGATCGCCGAGCCACGGGTGTGTTGGCACCGACAGCCTGCCGGTGAGCAGGCTTCCTCCGACGTCGGGCAGGTCCACGGCCGCACCGAGCACCGGGTGGTCCGCCATGGTGAGACCGAGGCCCTTGGTGCCGAGCGAGGTTGCGGTCGGGGGGCCGAGCCAGTAGCGCTCGTGTTGGAAGGCATAGGTCGGCAAGTCCACCCGGCGTGCTTCTCGGCCCGCGAAGCACGGGGACCAGTCAACCGCGATGCCGTGGGTGTGCAGCGTCCCGGCCGCGAGCAGGAAGGACCTCGCTGCGGGCCGATTCCGTCGCAGGGTGCCCTGCACGAGCGTCCGGCGCTCGGGCGCGGCGTCCTCCAGGATCTGCGTCAGGCCCATGCCCAGGACCGGGTGCGGGCTGACCTCGAGGAACGTCGTGTGGCCCCGGCTGAGGCAGGCCCGGATCGCGGCGTCGAACTCCACCGGTCGCGCCAGGTTGCGGAACCAGTAGTCGGCGTCCAGGTCTGCGGGACCCACCGGGGCGCCGGTCACGGTGGAGATTATCGGGACGGCGCCGGACTGCTCGGTCGGGGTGAGCGTGCCGACCAGTTCCGGGAACTCGTCCCGCAGGACCTCGGTCTGCGGCGAGTGAGAGGCGTAGGCGATGTCCACCCGGTCGAAGCGCACCGCATCGGCCACGCACTCGGCCCGCAGCTCGTCGAGCGCCGTGAGATCACCGGAGACGACGACGGATCTCGGCCCGTTGCGGCCCGCGACAACCAGTCGGTCGGCCCACCGGGCGATCCGGGTCCGAACGTCCTCGACTGTGGCCGCGATCACGGCCATCCCTCCTTGGCCGACCAGCCGGAGCACCGCTTTGCTGCGCAGCGCGATGAGTCGGGCGCCGTCGGCGAGGGACAGTGTTCCGGCCACGCAGGCGGCGGCGATCTCCCCCTGGGAGTGGCCGACCACCGCCGCAGGTCGGACCCCGTGGCAGGCCCACAGCTTGGCCAGGGCCACGGCCATCGCCCACAACACCGGCGAGACGACGTCGGCCCGCGCCAGCAGTGCGGACTGCTCCGCATCGCAGAGCACCGCACGCAGCGACCAGTTGACCCACGGAGCGAGGGCACGCTCGCACTCGTCGATGCCGTTGGCGAAGACCGGACTCGTCTCGATCAGCTCCGCCGCCATGTCCGCCCACTGGGAGCCGTGCCCGGAAAAAACCATGACCGGCCGCGTCTCGGTCTGCGTGCCCGCGGCGGGCGGGACGAGTCCGGAGGCGACGTCCGCCAGTCCGGCGAGCAGCTCCGCCCTGTCGTCACCGACGACGACGGCGCGGCTTGTCAGCGACGCCCGGGTCGTGATCAGCGAATACCCGACGTCGAGCGTCGAGAACTGCGGCTGGCCGGTCAACCTGGCGTGCAGTGCCTGTGCCTGCGCCCGCAGCGCCTGGGGCGTGCGGGCTGAGATCACCCAGGGCGTTGGCGATGTCCGGCTGGGGACGGCGCCCTCGGACTCGCGCTCGGCGACCGCCGTGCGCGCCTCGCCGTCGGCCGGGCTGTCAACGACCTCGAGGTGATCGACGACCGCCAGGTCCTGTTCGAGAATGAGGTGGACGTTCGTGCCGCTCAGACCGAAGGCGGAGACCGCCGCCCTGCGGGGGCGGCCGACCTCGGGCCAGGGCTGCGGCTCGGTGAGCACCCGGACCGCTCCCGAAGACCAGTCGACGTGCGGCGTCGGCTCGTCGACGTGCAGCGTGGCCGGCAGCGTCCCGTGTCGCAGCGCCTCCACCATCTTGATCACGCCAGCCACGCCCGCCGCCGCCTGGGTGTGGCCGATGTTGGACTTCACCGACCCCAGCCACAGCGGGGCGTCGGCGGCCCGGTCCGCGCCGTAGGTGGCGAGCAATGCCTGCGCCTCGATCGGATCACCCAGCCGGGTCCCGGTGCCGTGTGCCTCCACGACGTCAACGTCCGAGGGCGCCAGGCCCGCGTTGGCCAACGCCTTGCGGATCACGCGTTGCTGCGCCGGTCCGTTCGGTGCGGTGAGCCCGTTGGAGGCGCCGTCCTGATTGACCGCCGACCCGGGCACCACGGCCAGCACGGGGTGTCCGTGTCGCCGCGCGTCGGAGAGCCGTTCCACGACAAGCATCCCGACGCCCTCGCCCCATCCGGTTCCGTCCGCGGCGTGGGAGAACGCCTTGCAGCGGCCGTCATCCGCGAGGCCGCCCTGGCGGGCGAACGCGGCGAAAACGCCGGGTGAGGACATGACGGTGACGCCGCCCGCGAGGGCGAGGTCGCACTCGCCCGTGCGCAGTGCCTGGCCGGCGAGATGCAGTGCCGTCAGCGAGGAGGAGCACGCCGTGTCAACGGTGACCGCGGGACCCTCGAAGCCGAAGGTGTAGGCGAGGCGACCGGACAGCACGCTGCCCGCCGCGCCGGTGAGGATGTAGTCGGCGCCGAGCGCGGGCTCGCCCAGCAGCGCGGTCGCGTGTTCCTGAGCGGTGCCGCCGACGAACACGCCCGTGTCGCTGCCCCGCAGGGCCTGCGGGTCGATGCCCGCCCGCTCCAGCGCCTCCCAGGTGGTCTCCAGCAGCAGTCGCTGTTGCGGATCGGTCGCCGCCGCCTCCACAGGGGCGATGGAGAAGAAGGCGGCGTCGAAGCCCGCGACGTCGTCGAGGAAGCCTCCGACGACCGAGGACGTCGTCGCGTCCGACGGCGAGCCGGGGACGCCCGCGAGCTGCCAGCCTCGGTCGGCCGGGAACGAGGTCATCCCGTCCACCTGCTCGGACACCACGCGCCAGAGATCCTCCGGACTGTGCACCCCGCCGGGGAAACGGCATGCCATACCCACGATCGCCAGCGGCTCGTCCGCTGCCGGCCGGGACGCCACCACCGACGTCCCGGCGCCGTCACCCGAGGGGACGCCGCTCAGCTCCGTGCGCAGATATGTCGCGAGCACCTCGGGCGTGGGGAGGTCGAAGACGAGCGTGGCCGGCAGCGGCAGGCCTGTGGCCAGGCCGAGCCGTTCCCGGAACTCGATGGCCGTCATGGAGTCGAATCCGGCCTCCTGGAAGGAGCGATCGACCGAGATCGCCTCGGCGTCGGCGTGGCCGAGGACTCGCGCGGCCTCCGTGCGGATCGTCTCGATCAGCAGCGCCCGCCCCTCGGCCTCGTCGGCCGCCGACAGGCGCGCCCGCAGGAGGTCGCCCGCCGTCGAGGAGTCGTCCGAGCCTGGTGCCGGGTCGTTCGTCCGGGCCAGCCCGACGGAGAGCACGTCGAGCAGCGGACGACGGCGGGCGATGGCGAAGGCGGGGATGAACCTGGCCCAGTCAACGTCGGCGACGGCGACGGTCGTGTCGCGGGCGTCGACGGCCTGCGCCATGGCCGTCATGGCGAGTTCCGGTGCCATCGGGGTGAGGCCACGCCGGAGGAGAGTCTGCTCGGCGGCCTCGTCAACCATGCCGCCGCTGCCCCAGCCGCCCCAGGCGATCGACGTGGCGGGCAGCCCCTTGGCCCGGCGATACTCGGCGAAGGCGTCCAGGAAGTTGTTGGCCGCCGCGTAGGCGCCCTGGCCCGCACTGCCCCACACCGCGGAGACGGAGGAGAAGAGCACGAAGGCGTTGAGGTCGAGTCCCCGCGTCGCCTCGTGCAGGTTGACCAGGCCCGCGACCTTGGGTCGCAGCACGGTGGCGAGCCGGTCGACGGTCAGCTCCTCCACGGGGCAGTCGTCGATGACGCCCGCGGCGTGGACGACTGCGGAGAGCGGTCGATCGGCCGGGATGCTCGCGATCAGGTCCCGCACGGCGGCCGGGTCAGCCAGGTCGCAGGCGGCGATCGTGACGCGGACGCCGATGCCTGCCAGTTCCAGTTCGAGGTCCTCGGCGCCCGGAGCGCTGCGGCCTTGGCGGCTGACCAACAGCAGGTGCTGCGCCCCCTGACCGGCCAGCCAGCAGGCGACGTGACTGCCGAGGGCGCCGGTGCCGCCCGTGACGAGCACCGTGCCGCTGGGGCGCCAGCCTGGTCCCCCGTGCGCGGCGGGCGGCGCCGGGACGAGCCTGCGGACGAAGACGCCGGAGCGGCGCACGGCGAGCTGATCCTCGTCTTCGACGCCGGCGAGGGCGGCGACGAACCGCTCCGCCGATCGGGCGTCGAGCGTGCCGGGCACGTCGATCAGACCGCCCCAGCGGTCGGGGCGCTCCAGCGCGAGCACGCGACCCAGGCCCCAGGTCAGTGCCTGCGCCGGGCTGCGCAGCGGATCGGAGTCGCCCACCGACACCGCGCCCCGGGTGACACACCACAGCGGTGCCCGCAGGTCGGCGTCACGCAGCGCCCGGACCAGAGCGGCGGTGGCCGTCAAGCCGACGGGAACCGTCGATGCGTCCTGATGGGCGGTCTCGTCCAGCGCGAGCAGGGACACCACGCCAGCGATCGGTCCCTGCGCCGTGGAGCGCAGCAGTGCGGCGGTCTCGGCCGGGGCCGTGCCGGATTCGAGGACGAGCCGGACCACGTCGGCACCGGCTTGGGACAGCAGTCGCGCGATATCTGGATCCGAGGGCGATCGACTTGCCTCGGCGGCGGGCTCCACCAGAAGCCACCGACCCGTCAACAGCGATCCCGGGGACACGGCGACCGGCTGCCAGCTGACGCGATACCGCCACGACTCCACCGTGGACATCTCGCGTCGGCGACGTCGCCAGGCCGCGAGCATGGGCAGCACCTCGTGCCACGGCGCCTCCGCGTCCACGTCCAGGGTCGTGGCCAGGCCCGTCAGGTCCTCCTCTTCCACCTGACGCCAGAACGCGCCGTCGTCGAGGCCCGACGACGGCCGCGGGGCATCGGGCTCGGTCACGCGGGGATCGAGCCAGAACCGCCGCCGCTGGAACGCATACGTCGGCAGGTCGAGCGCTCGGACGTCCTGACCAACGAAGGCCGAGGCCCAGTCGAGGGCAGGCCCGCGGGCGTGCAGCCCGTCGAGTGCGGTCAACAGGGACTCGAACTCTGCGCGGTCGCGGCGCAGCGCGGAGACGCCGAGCACGCCGGGAAGGGTGTCACGGACCATGGGAGTCAGGACGGCGTCCGGGCCGAGTTCGAGGAACGCGGTGATGCCGTCGGCGCGCAGCGTGTGCAGTCCTGCCATGAAGCGGACCGCGTCCCTGGCGTGGCCGACCCAGTACGCCGGGGTGCGGAAGTCCTCCGCGGCGAACTCACCCGTCCGGTTGGACACGACTGGCAGTCGCGGCGGGTGGAACTCGACACCCGCCAGCACCTCGGCGAACTCGGCGAGCATCGGGTCCATTCTCGGCGAGTGGAAGGCGTGACTGACCGGCAGCCGACGGGTGCGGCGGCCTGCCGCCGTCCAGTCCGCCACAAGACCGTCGAGCACCTCGGCGTCGCCGGAAACCACCACCGAGTCGGCGGTGTTCACCGCCGCGATCGACACGCGGTCCGTCAGGCCAGCCAGCGACTCGGCGACGGCGGACTCGGTGTCGCGGACCGACACCATCGCCCCGCCCGAGGGCAGCGCCTGCATCAGCCTGCCGCGCGCGGCGACGACCGCGCAGGCGTCGGCGAGCGACCACACCCCGGAGACGTACGCGGCGACCAGTTCCCCGACCGAGTGCCCGCCGACGGCGGCGGGGCGCAGGCCGAAGGACTCCACGAGCCGGAACAGCGCCACCTCGAGCGCGAACAGGCAGGCCTGGGTGTAGCGGGTCTCGTCGAGCAGGGCGGCCAGCGGGGAGCCCTCCTCCGCGAAGGCGATCTCACGCAACGGCGTGTCAAGCCGGGTGTCCAGCTCGGCGCAGACCTCGTCGAAGGCGTCGGCGAAGACAGGGGACGTCTCGTACAGCTCACGGCCCGTGCCGGGCCGCTGGGCGCCCTGGCCGGTGAACAGCACCGCCGTGCGCAGGTCGGGGCGGTTCCCTCGGGCGCCGCCGTCCACGGTGCGACGCCCCTCGGCGAGGTCGTCCAGGGCAGCCAGTCCGTGGTCGAGGTCCGGGGCGAGCACCACGGCGCGACAGTCGAGCACAGCTCTGGTGGTGGCCAGGGAGAAGCCGATGTCGGCCGGGGACTCGCCGGGACGGTCCGTCAGGAAGGCGCGGAGCCGCGCGGCCTGGGAACGCAGACCGGCCTCGCTCTGCGCGGAGAGCACCCACGGGACGACCGACGTCGCGGGGGCGACGGCCGCGGGGCTCGGGCCGGTCGCGGTCGGCGGAACCGTCGGCGGCTCCTCGAGGATCAGGTGGGCGTTGGTCCCGCTGATGCCGAACGACGACACCCCGGCCCGGCGCGGCCGGTCCGCCCGCTGCCATGATCGAGGTTCGGTCAGCAGCCGCACCGAGCCCGCCGACCAGTCGACCTCGGGGGTGGGCTCCTCCACGTGCAGCGTCGGCGGCAAGCTCGCCCGCGTCATGGCGAGGACCATCTTGATCACGCCCGCGACGCCCGCGGCGGCCTGGGTGTGCCCGAGATTGGATTTGACCGAGCCCAACCACAGCGGGCGCTCCGCGCTCCGGCCTCGACCGTAGGTGGCGATCAGGGCCTGCGCCTCGATCGGATCGCCCAATCTGGTGCCCGTGCCGTGAGCCTCGACGACGTCGACGTCGTCGGTGTTGAGCCGCGCGTTGGCCAGCGCTTGGCGGATCACCCGCTGCTGGGCGGGACCATTGGGGGCGGTCAGTCCGTTGGAGGCGCCGTCCTGGTTGACGGCCGATCCTCGGATCACGGCCAGGACCCTGCGCCCGTTGCGCCGGGCGTCGGAAAGACGTTCGACCAGCAGGACACCTACGCCCTCGGCGAAGCCGGTGCCGTCGGCGGCGGCGGCGAAAGCGCGGCAGCGGCCGTCCGCGGCCAGCCCGCCCTGGCGATGGAATTCGAGGAGCCCACCGGGCGTGGACATGACGGTCACACCGCCGACCACTGCGAGGTCGCACTCACCGTTGCGCAGCGACTGCGCCGCCAGGTGCAGCGCCACCAACGAGGACGAGCACGCCGTGTCCACCGTCATCGCGGGCCCTTCGAGGCCGAACGAGTAGGCGAGCCTGCCGGAGAGCACGCTGGCCGTTCCGCCGGTGCTCAGGTATCCCGCCGCCGCCGAGCCCGCTCGCACGAGCAGGTTCGCGTAGTCCTGGTTGTTGGAGCCGACGAAGACCCCGGTGGCGGTGCCGCGCAGCGACTGAGGGTCGATGCCCGCCCGCTCCATCACCTCCCAGGAGGTCTCCAGCAGCAGCCGCTGCTGCGGGTCCATGGCCGCCGCCTCACGCGGCGCGATGCCGAAGAGGGCCGCGTCGAACCCGGCGACGTCGTCGAGGAAACCGCCGGAGCGGGGAGCGTCGGCCTCCGCGTCGAGGGAGCCTTCTCCGGTGAGCACGTCCCAGCCCCGGTCCTCCGGGAAGGGCGAAATCGCGTCACGCCCTTCGGCCAGCAGGCTCCACAGCTGTTCGGGAGAATCGACGCCGCCGGGGAAGCGACAGCTCATGGCGACGATCGCGACGGGCTCGTCCGAACCCGCCTGCTCCGTAGGGCGGTCGTTCTCACTCGGTCCGCCCGCCAGGTCGGCGCGCAACCGCGCGGCCAGACCGGCTGGCGTGGGGTGGTCGAACAGGAGGGTCGCGGGCAGCCGGAGGCCGGTCACGGCGTTGAGCCGGTTGCGCAGTTCGACCGACGTCAGCGAGTCGAAGCCGAGTTCCCGGAACGCCCGTTCATCTCCAACGGCCTCGGCCGAGGAGTGCCCTAGCACCGAGGCGGCCTCGGCGCGGACCAGATCGACGAGCAGCCGGTCCTGGTCCTGGATCGACAGCCCGGCCAGTCGGCTGGTGAGGGAGCCGCCCGCGGCGGCCGTCGGCGCGTCGGCGGCTCCGGGCGCGGCCGGCGCGGTTCGCAGATCCGGCAGGTCGCGGAACAACGGATGGACGGTGCCAACCTGTGCCGCCAGCCTGGACCAGTCGATGTCCGCCACGGACAGGAGGGTCTCGTCGTGGTCCAGGACCTGGCCGAGGACGGTCAGCGCGGTCTCCGGGTCCATGTCGATGGTGCCGCGCCGCCGCAGCTGCTGCTCTACGGCGTCGTCGGCGATACCGCCGCCAGCCCAGTGTCCCCAGGCGACGGAGGTCGCGGGCAGTCCTCGCGCACGCCGGTACTGGGCCAGCGCGTCGAGCACGGCGTTGCCCGGTGCGTACGTGGCCTGGCCGGGAATCCCCAGCGAGCCCGCGAGGGAGGAGAAGAGGACGAAGGCGGCCAAGGGACGGTCAGCCGTCAACTCGTGCAGGTTGATCGCGCCGCGCACCTTCGCGCCGTACGCGGCGGCCAGCTTCGCGTCGGTGACGGCGTCCACCAGCGCGTCGTCCAGCACGGCGGCCGTGTGGACCACCGAGGTCAGCGGCCGGTGTGCCGGGATCGCGTCCAGCGCCGCGCGCAGCTGGTCCTTTTCGGCGATGTCGCAGGCGAGGATCGTCACCTCGGCGCCGAGTCCGGTCAGCTCGGCACGCAGGTCCTCAGCACCCGGCGCCGAGGAGCCCCGGCGACTGAGCAGCAGCAGATGCCCGGCGCCCGCACGGGCCAGCCACCGGGCGACCGCCGCGCCGAGTGATCCGGTG
>NZ_JH636049.1:116320-136640 GCF_000258175.1 Saccharomonospora xinjiangensis XJ-54
CAACGGGGCGCGCACGAGCCTGCGGCCGTAGGAGCCCGCGGCGCGCACCGCGACCTCGTTCTCGTCTCGCGCGGCGAAGACGGCACGGAGCCGGGCACCGGCACGGGCGTCGAGTCGCTCGGGCAGGTCGACGAGGCCGCCCCACCGCTCGGGGTGCTCCGCTCCGACGACGCGGCCGAATCCCCAGATCTGCGCCTGTAACGGGGCCACCACGGGGTCGGCCGGTCCGGTGGAGACGGCGCCTCGGGTGAGGCACCAGAGCGGGGCGTGGACGTCGGCGTCGCCCAGGGCCTGCACCAGCGCGACGGTGGCCGGTCCCCCCTCGGGCATGACCGAGGGGATCGCGGGGCCGTCCTTCTCGTCCAGTGCGAGCAACGACACGACCCCTGCCGGGGGCGCCGAGCCGTCGAGCGTCCGGCGCAGCAGGTCGGCAAGGCCGACGCGATCGAGCTCGCTCGGCACCGGCAGGACGACCACCTCGGCCCCGCCGGCACGCAGCGTCGTTCCCACCTCCGAGGCCGAGGAGCGGCAGCGGCCGTCGGCGGGCTCGACGACCAGCCAGGTCCCGGTGAGCCGGGCGTCGGGCTGAGCCCGCATCGGCCGCCAGTCGATCCGGTACCGCCAGGAGTCCACTGTGGACAGCTCGCGTCGCCGTCGGCGCCACGCCGACAGACGGGGCAGGACCGCGTCCAGTGGGGCGTCGGTCGAGACGTCCAGAGTCGAGGCCAAGCCCGCGAGGTCCTCCTGCTCGACGCGCGCCCAGAACGCCGTCTCGCCCTCGCCCGCCGGAGTCACGGTCGCGTCAGCCGACGGGCGGTGCGGCTCCAGCCAGTACCGTCGGCGCTGGAAAGCGTAAGTCGGCAGCGTCACCTCGGCGGTGGTCGTGGCCCGCACAGTCCCGTGCCAGCCGACGGCGACCCCTCGGGTGTGCAGGACCGCCTCGGCCAACAGGAGTCGACGCAGGTCGGGCTCGTCCCGCCGCAGGGTTCCACAGACCACGGCGGTGTCGGCGGCACCCGTGGCGGTCAGTGTCTGCTCGACGCCCATCGTCAGGACCGGGTGTGGACTGACCTCAAGGAACACGGTGTGGCCGCGTGCGGCGCAGGCCCGCACCGCCTGTTCGAACCGCACGGTCTCGGCGAGATTGCGGAACCAGTACTCGGCGTCGAGTCCTGTGGTGGCCAACGGCTCGCCCGTGACGGTGGAGTAGAACGGCACGCTGCCGGGGCGAGGCTCGATCGGCGCCGCGAGCTCAAGGATCCGGGTCCGCAGCAAATCGACCTCGCGGGAGTGCGAGGCGTAGTCCACCGGAATCCACCGGGCGCGGACCTCTCGGCGCTCCCACTGCTCGACCAGTTCGGTCAGGGCGGCTCGCTCGCCGGAGACCACCACCGACTCGGGGCCGTTGATCGCCGCGACGGAGATGCGATCACCCCAGCCCGTGAGGTCGGCGCGCACCTCCTCCACGGAGCGAGTGACCGACACCATGCCGCCCCGGCCGGACAGCGTCTCGGCCACGGCGACGCTGCGCAGGGCGACGATCCTCGCCCCGTCCTCGATGGACAGTGCGCCGACAGCGCAGGCGGCGGCGATCTCGCCCTGGGAATGACCGATGACCGCGGCCGGCCGTACGCCCTCGGCTTCCCAGAGGGCGGCCAGCGACACCATCACCGCCCACAGCGCGGGCTGCACGACCTCCACCCGGTCCAGTGCCTCGGGCGGCGCGGTGCCTCGGACGACGTCGGTCACGGAGAAGTCTACCCAGGCCGCCAGCGCCCGTTCGCACTCGGCGAGGCGGTCGGCGAAGGGCGGGCAGGACGTCAGGAGGTCCGCGGCCATGCCGGGCCACTGCGAGCCCTGTCCGGGGAAGACCAGCACCGGTCCCGTCGCGGAGGTGCCGGATCCCACGACGGCCGAGGGCGAGGGCCTGCCTTCGGCCACGGCCAACACCCCGGCGCGCAGCGTGTCGAGATCGTCTCCGACGACCACCGCGCGGTGTTCGAAGCAGGACCTGCCTCGCAGGAGTGCCGAGGCCACGTCGGCCGCCGACCACTCCGGAGCGGCGTCGAGGGCGGCGACGAGCCGCTGCGCCTGCGCACGCAGCGCGTCCTCGGTACGGCCGGACAACACCCAGGGCACCCAGCCCGCGGTGGCGTCCCCTTCGGCGGCGGGGAGCGGAGGTGTCGCGGGCGCCTCCTCGACGATGACGTGCGCGTTGGTGCCGCTGAACCCGAAGGAGGACACGCCCGCGAGGCGGGGTCGGTCGAGTTCGGGCAGCGGGGTGGCCTCAGCCACCAGCCGCACGGCCCCGTCGGGCCACATCACCTTGGTGGTCGGCTCCGCGGCGTGCAGCGACGGGGGCACTATCCCGCGGCGCAGGGCGAGGACCGCCTTTATCACTCCCGCCACACCCGCAGCGGCCTGGGTGTGTCCGATATTGGATTTCACCGAGCCGAGCAGCAGCGGCCTGCCCGGCTCCCGACGACGCCCGTAGGTGGCGAGCAGGGCCTGCGCCTCAATGGGATCGCCCAGCTCCGTGCCGGTGCCGTGCGCCTCAACCAGATCGACGTCGCCCGCAGCCACCCCCGCGTCGAGCAGGGCCTGTCGGATCACTCGTCGCTGTGAGGGGCCGTTCGGCGCGGTCAGTCCATTGGACGCGCCGTCGGAGTTCACGGCGGAGCCCCGCAGGATCGCCAGCACCGGGTGACCGTTGCGGCGCGCGTCGGAAAGTCGCTCCACCAACAGCAGGCCGACGCCCTCGGACCAGCCGACACCGTCCGCGGCCTCGGAGAAGGGCTTGCAGCGACCGTCGGCCGCGAGCCCGTTCTGCCGGGAGAACTCCACGAAGGCGCCGGGCGTCGACATCACCGTCACGCCGCCTGCCAACGCCATCGAGCACTCGTCGTTGCGCAGGGCGCGGATCGCGAGGTGCAGCGCGACCAGCGAGGACGAGCAGGCGGTGTCAACGGTGACCCCAGGCCCCTCCAGTCCGAGGGTGTAGGCGAGCCGCCCGGAGAGGATGCTGCCCGCCGTGCCCGTGAGGATGAAGCCCGCCGCCTCGGCGGGAGCCCCGACGGACACGGTGGCGAAGTCCTGTGGGGTGCCACCGACGAAGACCCCGGTGCGACTGCCACGCAGGACGGAGGGATCGAGGCCCGCGTGCTCGACCGCCTCCCAGGAGGTCTCCAGCAGCAGTCGCTGCTGCGGATCCATCGCCGCAGCCTCACGAGGCGAGATTTCGAAGAATTCGGCGTCGAACTCGGCCGCGTCATGCAGGAATCCGCCTTGCCGGACGTATCCGCCGTCCGGCAGTTCCAGTGATTCCCAGCCCCGATCGGCGGGGAATCCTGTGATGGCGTCGGTGCCGTTCGCCATCAATTCCCAGAATTCGCCGGGAGAGCTCACTCCGCCAGGGAATCGACAGGACATTCCGATGACGGCGATCGGTTCCTGTGCCCGATCCTTGACATCCTGCAGTCTCGTTCTGGTCTGCTGGAGCTCGGTCGTCACCCGCTTCAGATAACTGCGCAGTCTATCCTCGGCCATTTCCATCGCCATCTCCACTCTGCACACCGGCCAGAACTCACCTGTCGCGTCCCCGGCTGTCCGGCCGTGACAATTCCCGCCGTGGTTATTGATCTGGTCGAACCTGCCTAGTCGCTTGCCGCGCCGCCCACGCGCGGGCGCGCGGCGGCCGCACTCACGACGAGCGGGACTCGCCCCGGGAATTCGACGCCCGGCGCACAGGAAGACCGTCCCGCCGACGTCGGCGTGACGACTCTCGCACCCCCGAACCGCATACCCGATCCGGTTTCTTCGCCTCATCGACCGCGCTATTCGCGGTGCACGCTACAGCCGGGAACAGCCTCCCGGAACCCCGAACCGGGACTGCGGAGTCGAGACTCGCCACTAGGGGATTTTAGGGGTGCACATAGGGGCATAATCCGCCGCGATATTTCCCTGACGAACCACGTTTCTCGCATTCACCTGGAAATCGACGAATCACCAGTCCTTGGGCGGCGGGAAAGCCGAGCCCCGATTCGCTCCGGTCACCACGGCAGGAGGACGCCCGGCCTGCGCGTCAGGCGATCCGCAGTGCCCGGACCGGGCACAACGCCACCGCCTCCTTCGCGGCGTCGTGCAGGCGAGGATCAGGCTCCGGATCCAGCAGCAGGACGAGGCCGTCGTCGTCTTGGTCGAAGATTTCCGGGGCAATCAGGACGCACTTCCCCGAACCGGTGCAGACCTCCCGGTCGGCGTGGACGTGTGGCCCTGCGGCGTCGGCGCTCACCAGGTGACCGGCATCGACATGATGTCGGGCAGCGGCGAGCCCGGCAGGCCCGTCAGCTCCGAGGCGGGCACGGCGAGGCGGAGGCCGGGGATGCGGCGGAACAGCGTGCCGTAGGCGATCTCCAGTTCCACCCGGGTGAGGTTGGCGCCGAGGCACTGATGGGAGCCGTGCCCGAAGGCGATGTGTGCGCGAGCGTTGCGGTGCACGTCCAGCACGTTGGGCTCGTCGAAGACCTCGGTGTCGCGGTTGGCCGCGCCGTTGGCCACGATGACGGGGTCACCCGCCGCGATCGCCACGCCGCCGATCTCGACGTCCGCGGTCGCCACGCGCAACCCCGACAGGTCGGAGACGCTGACATAGCGCAGCAGCTCGTCCACGGCTCCCGGCAGCACGGTCTCGTCGGCCCTCAGGGCGGCGAGCTGCTCGGGGTTCTCCAGCAGGGCCGCCACGCCCAGGGAGATCATCGACGCGGTGGGCAGCTGACCTGCGCCAAAGAACAGGAAGCACAGGTTGACCAGTTCGGCGTGGGTCAGTGTCCCGGTGGCGACGTGCTTGGCGATGACCCTGCTGAGCAGGTCGTCCCCCGGCTCGCGCTCCTTCTCCATGATCGCCTGGTAGAGATACTGAGTGACCGGGACCAGGTGGGCGTTCATCGCGGATCCGACGTCGTCGGCGTCCAGGGAGTCACTGGTCTCCAGCGGGACGTCCTGGCTCTTCGCGACGAACTCCTGCATATCCGCGTAGGAGATGCCCAGCAGATGGCAGATCACGCTGCCTGCCATCGGCGTCGAATAGGCCTGCACCAGATCCACCGGCTTGTCTGCGGCCAGCATGGCGTCGATCAGCTCGTCCGCGGTCCGCTGAATGAGCGGCCGGAGACCGTGCATTCGACGCACGGTGAACTCACTGATCACGGTGCGCCGAAGTCTGGTGTGCTCCGGCGCGTCGAGCGTGATCAGGGTCGAGAAGGCACGGGTACCCTCCATCGCGGCACTCAACATCGGGTATCCGGGGTTGGTGGCGTCCGAGCTGAACAGCGGGTCGGATAGCACGGCCTTGGCATCGTCGTACCCGGTGACCAGCCAGCCCTGGGTCCCGTTGTACAGGCGAATCGGGCTGGGTCCGCCCGACGCCAGCATTTCACCGTACTCGGCGGGCGGCTCGTAGGGGCATTTTCGCAGAATCGGAAATTCCACTACGGAATCCGTGGCAGCGTCAGTCATGATCTCACTCCAAAAATCAACGCGAATTCGGCCGAATAGGTTGCGACCACCTTAATGCGACGACTGGTCGAGCGTCGCCCCCTAGCCTGCCCCTATTCTCTGCGGAACCCTTATCTACGAATGTCTGTGGGTTACGGGTTGGTAAGGCAAATGTGGTGTGTCTCGTGGCCCGTCGGCCCCCATGGCGGACTGCGCTGGTCGGGGTGGTCGTCCGACGGTCGAGGACACGGCTTTAGATGCCACCGAACTCGTCGTCGATCAGCCGGAGGAGTTCGTCCGCGTCGGCGGCGTGCAGCGCCACGTCCGCGTCACCAGGCTCCTCGTGGCCGGCGTCGCCGAGTTTCGACAGGAGCACTGTCAACCGGGTCGCCAGGGCCCTGCGGGCCTCGCCGCTGAGCTCGGCCGAGGAGACGCCCTGTTCCAGCCGGTCCAGCTGAGCGAGGATCGCGCCGTCCGGGGCCTCCGGCCGCGCACCGAGCTCGGCGGCGAGGAAGTCCCCCACCTCCGAGGGCGACGGATAATCGAACACCAGCGTGGCGGGCATGTGCCGTCCGGTCAGCTCGTTCAGTCGGTTGCGCAGCTCCACCGAGGTCAGTGAGTCGAAGCCCAGTTCCGTGAACGCGGTCGTCGCGCTCACCATCTCCACGGACCGATGGCCGATGACGGCGGCCGCCTCCTGCCGCACCAGAGTGACGAGCGCGGACCTGGCGTCTGCCGTGGACAGTCCGGCCAGGCTCGACCGCAGCGCCGCGCCCGCGTCGCCGGCTGAGTGCAGGCGCCGGGCCGGTGCGCGCACGAGACCACGCAGCAGTGCGGGAACCGGGCCGTCCCGACGCTCGGCGGCTGTGCCCAGCACCCAGTCGGCCGGGGACACCACGGGTCGATCGGAGGCGACGGCGAGGTCGAACAGCCGCAGTCCCTCCGAAATCGACAGCGCCCGCAGCCCGGTGCGCGCCGTGCGCTGGGTTGCGGCGCCGTCGAGTCCGCCGGTCATGCCGCCGTCCGCCCCGGTCCAAGGTCCCCAGGCCAGCGACACGGCTGGCAGGCCGAGCGCCCTCCTGTGCTGTGCCAGAGCGTCGAGGAAGGCGTTGGCCGCGGCGTAGTTCGCCTGACCGGCCGAGCCCAGCAGCCCGGCGACGGAGGAGAACAACACCAGTGGAACGGCGCCGAGCTCCAAGGTCGCCTCGTGCAGGTTGACCGCCCCGCTCACCTTGGCTCGCAACACCCGGTCGATCCGCTCGGGCGTCAGCGACGTGAGCAGCCCGTCGTCGAGCACACCTGCGGCGTGCACCACGGCCGTCACCGGGTGTTCGGCGGGGACGGCCGCGAGCACCGCCGCGAGCGCCGTGCGATCGCCGACGTCGCAGGCCGCGAAGGAGGCGTCAGCCCCCAGTTCCGCCAACTCCTCGGCGAGGCGCTCCGCCGCAGGGGTGTCGCCGCCCTGTCTGCCGAGCAACAGCAGCCTGCGCGTCCCGTGCTCGGCGACCAGATGCCTCGCGACGGCGCCGCCGAGCAGGCCGGTGCCACCCGTCACCACCACCGTTCCTCCAGGAACGCGGTCCCACGGGAGAGAGACATCCCGCGCGTCCGCGTCGGACGCGGCGGTTCGCGGCGGGTCTGCTTCGGTCGGCACCGACCGCGCCAGGCGGGGGGTGAGCAGCGTGCCCGCCCGAATGGCCATCTGGGGTTCGGCTGCCGCCGTCGCCGCGGCCACGGCGGCAGGCAGCGCCTGAATGGACGCCTCTTCCCCATCGACGTCGATGATCAGGAACCGGTCGGGATGCTCGGACTGTGCGGAGCGAACCAGCCCGAGAGCCGAGGCTGCGGCCAGATCGACGACGTCCTCGTCGTCGGCCGTCGCGAGGGCCCTCCGAGTCACCAGCACGAGCCTGGTCGAGGACAGACCGTCGTCGGCGAGCCATCGAAGCAGCAGGCCGAACGTCCGATGCACGGTGTCGCGCACGGCCTCGGCGGGATCGTCGGACAGGTGGTCGCCCGCCAACTCGGCGAGGACGACCTCCGGCCGCGCCGTGCCCGTCACCGAGGAGGACCCGGCGCCGAGATCCGCCAGCCGGGGTAGCTCGGCCCCGCCGATCCGAGCAGGCAGCCGATCCGGTGTGGCCTGATCGAGCACCGCCCAGCCGACGGGCGCGGCGGGCTCCGGCGTGCTCGGCGAGGAGGTCCACTCGAGCCGGAAAAGGGCATCCGGCCGCCGCCTGCCCGCCGCGGCAGGCCCGGCCTGTGAGACCGGCCGGAGGGTGACACCCCCGATCGAGGCTAGCGGCCGACCCAGCTCGTCGGTCAGCTCGATCGAGAGCGCCGTTCCCGCACCGGGCGACATCCGGACCCGGGCGGCGGCGGCTCCGGCCTGGTAGACGGTCACCCCGGTCCAGGCGAAGGGCAACCGGGTGGGGTCGTCGGTCGGGCTCGCGGCGAGTCCGATGGTGTGCAGGGCCGCGTCCAGCAGTGCGGGGTGCATCCCGAACCGGCCCGCCTCCTCCCGCACGGAGCCGGGCAGTCGCACCTCCGCGAAGACCTCGTGCGCCTTTCGCCAGGCACGGTGCAGGCCTTGGAAGGCCGGCCCGTAGGTGAGGCCCGAGTCCGAGTCCGCCGGGTAGAGGTCGGCCACGTCGGCCGGATCGGCATCGACCGGCGGCCATGGGCCCGGTCGGGCGGTCGGCACGGCGTGGCCGACGGTCAGGCTGCCGTGGGCGTGCCGAGTCCAGGTCTCGTCCCGCGGGGCGTCCTGCGCACGCGCGTACACGGTGACGGGCATGGCGTCGGTCTCGTCCGGCGAGCCGACGACGACCCGAGTGTGGACCTCCTCGCCCGCCGTCAGCACGAGCGGGACCTCCAGGGTCAGTTCGGCCACGGTGTCACGGCCAACGTGACGCCCGGCCTGGAGGACGATCTCCACGAAGGCGGTGCCGGGCAGCACGACGACACCCGCAACCTGGTGATCCGCCAGCCAGGGCTGCGCTGCCAGCGAGAGGCTGCCGGTCACCACGACGCCCGCCGTGTCGGGCGACTCCACGACCGCGCCGAGCATGGGGTGGTCGGCGGCGCCCAGGCCGAGTCCGCGCGGGTCGCCGGAACTCGCGCCGGCGTCGAGCCAGTACCGCTCGTGTTGAAAGGCGTAGGTCGGCAGGTCCACCGACGACGGTGCGGACGGCAGCTGAGGCGACCAGTCCACCGGCACTCCCCCGACGCAGGCCGCGGCCAGTCCGGTCAGGACCGCGTCCACCTCGCCGCGCCCGGTGCGCAGAAGGGGGACACAGCGCACCCCGGCGGTGTCTCGGCCGTCGTCCCGGTCGTGGTCGAGGGTGTCACGGGCGAGCATCGACAGCACTGTGCCGGGGCCGACCTCGATCACGGTGGACACCCCGAGCCGCCGCAGGCTGCGCACCGCGTCCGCGAACCGCACCGGCTCGCGGACCTGACGCACCCAGTACTCGAGGTCCGCCATCGCGGCGAGGCCCGCCTCGGCGCCGAACACCGTCGAGATCATAGGCATGGTTGGTGTGTCGAACTCGACGTCGGACAGCTCCCGCCGGTAGTCGTCGAGCATCGGGTCCATCAGAGCGGAGTGGAAGGCGTGCGACACCGTCAAGTTCCGGACCCGACGCCCACGCGCCCGCCACGACTCGGCGATCTCCTCGACGAGCGCGGCCTCGCCGGAGATCACGGTCGCCGTCGGGCCGTTCACCGCCCCGATGCTCACCGGGAGGGGTGGTGGCGAGCCCGGGGACTGTGCGGCGCCCTCCCCGAGCCGCCGCGCCGCACGATCGATCAGATCATCCCGGACCTCCTGCTCCGTCGCGACGATCGCGGCCATCGCGCCGCCCTCGGGCAGTGCCTGCATCAGCCTGGCCCGCGCGGCGACCACCCGGCACGCCTGGGGCAGCGACCACAAACCTGCCACGAACGCCGCCGTGACCTCGCCCAGCGAGTGTCCGCTCACGATGTCGGGCACCACGCCGAAGGACTCGGCCAGACGGACCAGCGCCACCTCGATCGCGAAGAGCCCCGGCTGTGCCAGCCCGGTCGCGTGGACGGCACCGGCCGAGGGCTGTCCCCCGGGCCCCGTTTCGTCGTCCGCCGCGAAGAGAACCTCGCGCAGTGAACAGCCCAGTAGCTGGTCCAGTTCAGCGCAGACCTCGTCGAAGGCTGCGGCGAAGACCGGGTAGGCGGCATAGAGTTCGCGGCCCATGCCGGGGTACTGGGTTCCCTGGCCGGTGAACACCATGGCCAGCCTGCCCTCGTTCTCGGCCGTGCCCGTGATCACCGCCGGGGTGGAGCGTCCCTGGGCGAGGGCGGCCGCGCCCGCCGCGAGTTCGTCCCGGTCCGCGCCGAGGATCACCGCCCGGTGTTCGAGCAGCGCCCTGGTCGTCGCCAGGGCGTATGCCACGTCGGCGTCGGACGTCTCGGGGTGGGCGGCCAGATGCGCGGCCAACCGCTGAGCCTGATCACGCAGGGCCCCCGCAGTCCGGCCGGAGAGCACCCACGGGAGCGGTCCGGCCGTGTCGGTGACGGGCGCCGAGTCAATCGTCGCGCCGTCGCCCGCCTCCTTCGGCTCGGCGAGGACCAGCGGCTGCTCATCGTCAGTGACCAGGGCGCCGTGGTGGGTGCTGTCGAGGGCTGGGGCTTGTTCGAGGATGACGTGGGCGTTGGTGCCGCTGATCCCGAAGGAGGACACCGCGGCCCGTCGGGGACGGTCCACCTCGGGCCACGGCCGCGACTCGGTCAGCAACTCCACCGCACCCGACGACCAATCCACCTGCGACGTGGGCTCACCCACATGCAACGTCCGCGGCAACACCCCATGCCACATCGCCATGACCATCTTGATCACACCAGCCACACCCGCAGCAGCGACAGTGTGGCCGATGTTCGACTTCACCGAACCCAGCCACAACGGCATCCCCTCGGCACGGTCCTGCCCGTAGGTCGCCAACAGAGCCTGCGCCTCAATCGGATCACCGAGCCGAGTCCCGGTGCCATGCACCTCCACCACATCCACATCCCCAGTGGACAAACGCGCATTCGCCAAAGCCTGACGGATCACCCGCTGCTGCGACGGACCATTCGGCGCCGTCAACCCATTCGACGCACCATCCTGATTCACCGCCGAACCCTTGACCACCGCCAGAACCCGACGACCATTCCGCACCGCATCCGACAACCGCTCCAACACCAGCAGCCCGACACCCTCACCCCAGCCCGTGCCATCCGCCGCATCCGAGAACGACTTACACCGACCGTCGGCAGCCAGACCACGCTGCCGATGGAAGTCATCGAAGATGCCGGGGGTCGCCATGATGGTGACGCCGCCCGCCAGTGCCAGGGAGCACTCGCCCTGCCGCAGTGACTGCGCGGCCAGGTGCAGGGCGACCAGCGACGACGAACACGCCGTATCCACCGTCAGCGTCGGACCCTGCAATCCGAAGGCGTAGGCGACGCGACCGGAGGTCACGCTGTTCGAGATCCCGGTGCTCAGATGCGTGCGGACGGTCTCGGGCAGCCCGACGGCGCCCAGCCCGTAGTCCTGGCTCGCCTTGCCGACGAACACACCCGTGTCGCTGCCGCCCAGCGAGTTCGGGGCCAGACCCGAGCGCTCGAAGGCCTCCCATGCGGTCTCCAGCAGCAGGCGCTGCTGCGGATCCATCGCCACCGCCTCACGCGGCGAGATCCCGAACAAACCGGCGTCGAAACCCGCGGCGTCGGTGACGAAGCCGCCGACCCTGGCGAAGCCGTCGGTGTCGGACGGCCGCCATCCGCGATCGTCGGGGAAGGCGTCCACCGCGTCGCGGCCCTGGGCCACCAGCTCCCAGAGATCCTCCGGCGAACCGACGTCTCCCGGGAAGCGGCAGGCCATGCCCACCACGACGACGTCGTCGTCCCGTCCTGTGCCGGTGTTCATCGGGCGATGCGTCGTGCTCGCCGCGACACCGCCATCGGCAGGCGCGATCCTGCTCAACAGGTGACGGGCGAGGTCGGCGGGTGTCGGATGGTCGAAGACGGCGGTGGCGGGCAGTGTCAGCCCCGTGGCCGCTCGGAGCCGGTTGCGGAGTTCCACGGCGGTCAGCGAATCGAAGCCCAGGTCGCTGAAAGGCTGGTCCGCCGCGACCCGGTCGGCGCCCGCGTGACCGAGCACCGCTGCCGCCTCCCCGCGGACCGTATCGACCGCCTGCCTGCGGCGTTCCGGCTCGGCGAGTCCGGAGATCCGGTCCGCCCAGCCGATCTCGGTCGATGCCGACGTCGCGGCCCGTCGCGGCGCGCGGGTCTTGCGGACGCGCACCAGGGCGCGCAGCAGTTCCGGAACGCGATCCCAGTCGCGCAGCGCGGCGGGGTCGAGGTCCACCGGGACAGCATGGGTCGGTCGCGTCGCCAGCAGGATGTCGAGCAGCGCCATGGCGCGTTCCCGCGTCAGGGGGGTCACCCCGCCGCGGCTCAGTCGATTGCGGTCCGTACTAGTCAGACCCGCGGTCATCCCGGAATCGGCGGACCACGGGCCCCACGCGAGCGCGGTGCCCGCGAGGCCGAGCGCGCGGCGATGCGCGACGAGGCCGTCGAGGAACGCGTTGCCTGCCGCATAGACCGCCTGGCCTGCTGCCCCCCAGACGCCCGCGACGGAGGAGAATGTCACGAACAACGGCAGGTCCAGGTGCTGGGTGGCCCTGTGCAGGTTCCAGGCTCCGGTGACTTTGGGCGCCAGTACCTCCTCGATCCTCGTCGCGTCGAGGGTGGCGAGCACGCCGTCGGAGACGACCCCGGCAGCGTGGACGACGCCGGCCAGCGGCCGATCCTCGGGAATCGAGTCGATCGCCTCGGCGAGGGCCCTGGCGTCGGTGACGTCCGCGCTGGACACGCGGGCTCGGGCGCCGAGGGTGGCGAGGTCGGCGACGAACGCGGCCGCCCCCGGCGTGTCCTCGCCGCGCCGGGACACCAGCAGTAGGTCGGTGACGCCGTGCACGGCGACGAGGTGGCGTGCCACGGCACGGCCCAAGGACCCGAGACCGCCGGTGATCAGCACAGTCGTTCCCGGCGGCACCGGTCGAGGTACCGTCAGCACCGCCTTTCCGACCAGGGTTGCACCCGCCAGTGCCCGTAGGGCGGGGCGGATGCGGCGGACGTCGAACTCGGTGATCGGCGGCGGTGTCAACACGCCCTGCTCGAACAGCTCCCCGAGCCGAGCGAGCGCGTGTGCGACCCGGTCGGGGTGCAGCGCCGACACGTCGAAGGGTTCGTACCGGACTCCGGGATGCTCGTCGGCGACCTGCCCGGCGTCCCGCAGGTCGGTCTTGCCCATCTCCAGCAGCACTCCGCCGGGGGCCAGTGTCCGCAGCGAGGCATCCACGAAAGGCCCCGCCAGGGCGTTCAACACGACATCGACGCCTCGGCCGTCGGTCGCCGAGAGCACCCGCGACTCGAATTCGAGGTCGCGGGAGGAGGAGATCCTCTCCGCCGGGATCCCCCAGTCCCGCAGCACCGCGTGCTTGCCGGGGGACGCGGTGACGAAAACCTCCGCCCCGACCGCGCGAGCCACCTGCACGGCGGCTGAGCCGACACCGCCCGCCGCCGCGTGAATCAGCACCGAGCGACCCGCGGACAGGCCAGCCAGCTCGACCAGTCCGTGGTACGCGGTGAGGAACACGCTCGGCACCGACGCGGCCTCGACCGCCGACCAGCCGGTCGGCACGGCGATCAGGCAACGGCGGTCCACGACGACCTCGGACGCGAACGCGCCGGAGAACACGCCCGTCACGAGGTCACCGCAGGCGAGGCCGGTGACCTCGGCACCGACCTCGACGACGACGCCCGCGCCCTCGCCGCCGATCTCGATGACGTCGGGGTACATCCCCAGCGCCGCCATCACGTCACGGAAGTTCACCCCCGCCGCGCGGACGGACACCCGGACCTCGCCGGGGGCCAGGGGTTTTTGTCCGCGTGGCGACGACGGCAGCACGTTGACGCCGGTCAAAGATCCGGGTGACGCCACCCCGATCCGCCAGCGGCCGCCGGGCAGGATCAGCTCGTCCTGATCGGACGTCCGCGTGAGGCTCGACCGGCCGAGTCGGGGCACCAGCACCCGCTCTTCGCGGATCGCGACCTGCGAGTCCTCCGCGACGAGCAGGCTGCGCAGCAGGCCCGGATCGAGTTCGGCGGGGACGGCGGAGGCCAGATCGAGCAGCGTGATGCGGTCGGGGTTCTCCGTCTGGGCGGTGCGCAACAGACCCCAGATCGCCGAACCGGCCAGCCCGTCGACCGGGTCGGCGGGCTCCGCCGCCACGGCGTCGCTGGTGACCACCAGCAGCCGGGTGTCGAGCAGAACGTCGTCGGCCAGCAGCGACTGGACGGTGCGGATCACTCGGGCGACGTCGCGGTGCACCGCCTCGGTCAAGGCGTCGTCGCCTGCCTGACCGGCGCCACGACAGTCCAGCACGATCAGCGCGGGCGCGTTCCCCACATGGTCGACGGCCGAGGAGAGCCGGGCCAGGTCGGGGAGACAGCGAACGGGGCCGAGCCGTTCGTCACCCACGGATTCGGACTCGGTCCCGGATTCGGACTCGGCCCTCGCCGACGGTCCGGCCGCGGGCAGCATGGCGAACCACTCGGCGGACCGCGCGGACTCCGGCGGCACGGCGGGCAGTGTCGCGGGGACCCACGTCACCTCGAACAGGGCCGAGTCCTGGCCCGTGGCGTCGTCGAGCGCGCCAGGGGCGAGCGGACGCAGGATTACCCGGTCGACGGTCAGCACCGGCGTCCCGTCCGGATCGGTCATGGCCAACCCCAGGGCGCCGTCCCCGGCCCGGTTCAGCCGCACCCGAAGACGGGTGGCCCCGACCGCGTGCACCTGGACTCCCATCCAGGAGAAGGGCAGCCGGACTCCGGTGCCGCCGTCGTCCTGCGGACGCAGGACCCGAGCCACCTCGGGCAGGCCGAGCGCGTGCAGGGCGGCGTCGAACAGCGCCGGGTGCACCGCGTGGGCGATCTCCGTGGGGCGACCGACTCCCGAAGCGTCGGCGAAGTCCGGCAGCTCCACCTCGGCGAACACCGCGTCCGTCCCGACCCAGGCCGCCCGCAGGCCCCGGAAGGCCGGGCCGTAGGTCAGTCCTGCCTCGGTGAAGGTGTCGTACAGCTCGGTGGTCTCCACCGGGCGGCTTCCGGGCGGTGGCCACGCCTTCGCGAACCCGTCCAGTGCCGTCTGCGGAAGGGTCGGATCGGACTCCAGCAGGGTGCCGACGGCGTGTGCGGTCCAGTCGGCGTCCGGGTCGGACGCCGGCCGGGTGTGCACCGTGACCGCCCGGCGTCCGTCGGTCTCGGGGTGGTCGAGGTGCACGCGCACCGTGAGCGCACCGGTCGGCGGCAGGAGCACCGGGGCGTGCAGGGTCAGCTCTTCGAGGATCGGGGCGTCCAGGTCGGCTGCCGCGTGCAGCACCCAGTCCACCAGTCCCGTGCCGGGGAACACGATCGCCCCACCGACCTGGTGATCCGACGACCAGGGCACGGCCGAGACGGACAGCACCCCGGTAAGCACCACGCCTCGGGAGTCCGGGAGGTCCACTCGCGCTCCCAGCACGGGATGCCCGCCCGCCGTCAGCCCCAGGCCGCGCGCGTCCCCCCGGCCCCCCTCTGCGTCCAGCCAGAACCGCTGGCGCTGGAACGCGTAGGTGGGCAGCTCCAGCGGGGACACGCGGGCCGGGAACACCGGCGACCAGTCGAGGCGGGCACAGGAGACGTGCACCGAGGCGAGCCCGGCGAGCAGGGTTTCCTGCTCGCCTCGTCCCGCGCGCAGCAGCGACACACACGACATGGGGGCTGCCGCGCTCGGGATCGGGCCGGTGTGCTCCTCGGACCGTCCGGCGTCGGGAGCGGCGAACCGTCGCTGTTCGGAAGCCGTGCCGTCAGCCGCCTCGGCGACGGCGTCGAGAAGTGTGGTGAGCACCGCGCCGGGTCCGACCTCGATCACGGTGGTCACACCGAGGTCGCGCAGCGCGCCCGCAGCGTCGGCGAACCGCACCGGTTCCCGCACCTGCCGCACCCAATACCCCGGATCGGTCAGGACGGCGGGCGCGAGCACGCCACCCGTCACGGTGGACACCACCGGCAACCTCGGCGAGCCGAACTGGACCCGGGCGAGAACCTGGCCATAGTCGTCGAGCATGGGGTCCATCAGCGCGGAATGAAACGCATGCGACACCGAGAGCGCGCGGACCCGACGACCCCGGGCCCGCCAAAACTCCATCACCCGGCCCACAGCGCCCGCGTCTCCTGACACGACCGTCGCGTTCGGTCCGTTGACCGCCGCGACGTCCACTCCCGACGCGCCCCCCGGAACGTCCGATTCGCCGATACTCGTCCGCACCTCTTCTTCGGTGGCCGCGATCGAGGCCATCGCCCCACCCCCAGGCAACGCCTGCATCAACCCCGCCCGCGCCGCCACCACCCGACACGCCTGCGGCAACGACCACAACCCCGCCACGAAAGCCGCCGTCACCTCCCCCAGAGAATGACCAGCCACCACCTCAGGAACAACACCGAACGACCCCAACAACCGCACCAACGCAACCTCCACCGCGAACAAAGCAGGCTGCGCCACCCCCGTATCGTCGATCGTCCGGGCACCGGGAGGCTGCGCGGGCTCGATGGCGAACACGGCCTCCCGCAAAGAGAACCCCAACAACGGATCCAACTCCGCACACACCTCATCAAACGCCTCCGCGAACACCGGAAACGCCCCATACAACTCCCGACCCATCCCCGCGTATTGGGAGCCCTGCCCCGAAAACACCAACCCAACCCGGCCCGCCTGCCGCACCACACCCGACACCACACCAGGAGCGCCACGACCCTCGGCCACCGCAGCAAGACCGGCGAGAAGTTCAGCTCGATCAGAGCCGAGCACCACCGCACGATGCTCCAACGCCGCCCGCGCCCTGACGAGCGAACAAGCAACATCGGCCAGCGCAAGGCCCGGACGGGCGGTCACGTGCGCGGCCAACCGCTGAGCCTGATCACGCAAAGCCCCCGCGGTCCGGCCGGAGAGCACCCACGGGACGGGACCCGGGCCGAGGGTACGGCCGTCCCCGGCTCCGACGGCGGTCTCATCGCCGAGGTCGGTCTCGCCGTCGGCCGCCTCCGCCGGCTCGTCGAGGGCCGGGGCTTGTTCGAGGATGACGTGGGCGTTGGTGCCGCTGATCCCGAAGGAGGACACCGCGGCCCGTCGGGGACGGTCCACCTCGGGCCACGGCCGCGGCTCGGTCAGCAACTCCACCGCACCCGACGACCAATCCACCTGCGGCGTGGGTTCGTCCACATGCAGGGTCCGCGGCAGCACCCCATGCCGCATCGCCATGACCATCTTGATCACACCAGCCACACCCGCAGCCGCCTGACCGTGTCCGATGTTGGACTTCACCGAACCCAGCCACAACGGCATCCCCTCGGCACGGTCCTGCCCGTAGGTCGCCAACAACGCCTGCGCCTCAATCGGATCACCAAGCCGAGTCCCGGTGCCGTGCGCCTCCACCACATCGACATCCGCCGGACTGATCTGCGCGTTGACCAGCGCCTCACGGATCACCCGCTGCTGTGACGGACCATTCGGCGCCGTCAACCCATTCGACGCACCATCCTGATTCACCGCCGAACCCCGCACGACAGCGAGAATCCGCCTGCCGTTGCGCACCGCATCCGACAACCGCTCGACGAGCAGGACGCCCACGCCCTCACCCCAGCCGGTGCCGTCCGCCGAGGCCGCGAACGACTTGCAACGCCCGTCGGGCGCCAGGCCGCCCTGCCGGGCGAACTCCCGCACGATGACAGGTGAGGCCATGACCTCCACGCCGCCGACCACCGCCAGCGAACACTCGTCGGCACGTAGCGCCTGCGCGGCCAGATGCAGGGCCACCAATGACGACGAACACGCCGTGTCCACCGTCACCGCGGGCCCCTCCAGGCCGAAGGTGTAGGCGACGCGACCGGACACGACGCTGGTCGCGTTGCCGGTCAGCAGGTAGCCCTGGACCTCCTCGGGCATGTCGGTGAGCGCGCCGCCGTAGTCACGACCGGACACCCCCGCGAACACACCGGTGCGGCTGCCCTCGACGGTTGAAGCGTCGATGCCAGCGCGCTCGAACACCTCCCACGACGCCTCCAGCAGCAGGCGCTGCTGCGGGTCCATCGCCAGTGCTTCGCGCGGAGAGATCCCGAACAGTTCCGCGTCGAAGGACGCCACGTCGGCGAGGAACCCACCGCCGAACTCGCCCGCGGAGTCGCCTGCTGCCGCACCGCCCGAGATCGAGTCGAGATCCCAGCCCCGATCGGCAGGCAACCCGGTGACGGCGTCGACGCCGTCGTCGACGAGACGCCACAGGTCCGCGGGCGACTCGACGCCGCCGGGATAACGGCAGGCCATACCGATGACCGCGATCGGCTCCCGTTCGCGCGACTCGACGTCGAGCAGGCGCTGCCGGGTCCGGTGAAGATCAGCCGTGACCCACTTGAGGTAGTCGCGGAGCTCTTCTTCGTTCGCCATGTCCAGTTACTCCTAGCGTGGTTCGCGTCAGCAGAACGCGGGGTCGAGGCGGGCGGGATCAGTTCCTGCCGAGCCGTCCTCGAATGAACTCGAAAAGCGCCTCGTCGGAGGCCGACTCGATCTCGTCGTCAACGGTGGCCTCGGCCGCTGGGGAAGGTTCGTCGGTCCACTTGAGCAGCAGCCCGCGCAGGCGGGTGGTGATCTGTGACCGGGAGGTGTCCCGCGCGTCGACCTTGGCCAAGGCGGCTTCGAGCCGGTCCAGCTGCGCACTGATCGGTAGGTCGGCAGTCGGGGCCTCAGCCGACAGTCGGGTGCCCAGGTGTTCGGCCACCGACGCGGGGGTGGGATGGTCGAAGACCAGCGTGGGCGGGAGCGGCAGGCCGGTGCTCCGGCTGAGGTTGTTGCGCAACTCCACCGCGATCAGCGAGTCGAAGCCGACGGACTGGAAGGCCGCGTCGGGATCGACCTGATCGGCGGAGGTGAAGCCCAGAACCGAGGCGACCTCGGACCGCACCAGGTCGAGCACGGCCCGCGCCCGTTCCCCCGGTGGCATCGCGGTCAGTTGTCGCACCAGGTCGTCCCGTTCGTCCCCGTCGCCGTCGGCTGCGGCGGAGGCTGTGGAGGCGGTCGAGTTCACCGCCTGCTGTGCCTCCGGCAGTTCCGACAGCAGCGGCTGCGGACGGTGCAGGGTGAACGAAGGGACGAAGTTCGCCCAGTCCACATCGGCCACCGCGATCGCCATATCGTCGTTACCGACCGAGGCCTCCAGGGCCGCCATCGCCTCCTCCGGCGACATGGGCAGCACGCCGCGCCGCCGGAGGTAATCTCCCGCCTCGCCCGAGGCCATCCCGCTCCCGGCCCAGGCTCCCCAGGCGATCGACGTCGAGGGCAGGCCCGCGGCCCTGCGCTGCTCGGCGATCGCGTCGGCGGCGGCGTTGGCGGCCGCGTAGGCCCCCTGGCTTCCGCTGCCCCACACCCCCGAGATCGACGAGAACGACACGAACGCGGTGATCGGGTGGTGCCGGGTGAGCTGGTGCAGAGTGGCCAGTCCCTGTGTCTTGGCCCGCAGGACCTCGGCGATCCGCGATTCGGAGAGGTCGGTCAGTGCCGTGTCGTCGAGGACTCCCGCGGTGTGGACGACGCCGGTCAACGGCGTCGTCGGGGGGATGTCGTCGAGAACCTCGCGCAGTGCGTCCCGATCTGTGACGTCACAGGCGACGACGACGGTCTCAACACCGACGGCGGCCAGTTCCGCGACCAGTTCGGCGGCCCCGGGCGCGGCCGGGCCGCGCCGCGAGATCAACACGAGTCGCTCGGCTCCCCGGCTGGCCAGCCAGCGGGCGACGCGGACGCCCAGCGCGCCGGTGCCGCCCGTCACCAGGACTGTCCCGCGAGTCCGCCAGCACTCGGCGGCCCTCGCAACATCTGTGCCCAGCGGCGCTCGCACGAGCCTGCGGCCGAACACTCCGGCCGGACGCACCGCGACCTGATCCTCTCCCGACTCCCCTGCCAGGACGCCACGCAGCCGCGAGCCGATCCGGGCGGCGTCCGCTTCGGACAGCCCGAGGAGACTCGGGAGGTCTACCAGGCCGCCCCAGCGCTCAGGGTGTTCCAGGGCGACGACCCGGCCCAGTCCCCACAGCATCGCCTGCGTGGGATCAGCGGGTGGGTCGTCGTCCCTGGTCGAAACGGCGCCGCGTGTCAGACACCACAACGGGGCGGTCACCGCCGCGTCGCCGAGGGCCTGCACCAGCGTGACCGCGGACACCAGGTCACTGACGGGCAGCGTCGGCGGCACCGGGTCAGCGAGATCACCCGACGCCGTCGCGGGATCGACGGTCGGCCTCGGCAGGCCCAGCAGCGACACGATCCCGGCGGGCGACGGCTCGGCCTCGACGAGACGTCGCAGTCGCGTGGCCAGCGCGACGCGGCCCAGACCGGGTTCGATGCCGATCCGCATCACCTGTGCCCCGCCCTGCACGAGCAGTTCCTCGATACGGGCGGCCTCGACGGCGGGCTGCCCGGCGGCGGGGTCCACGTCGACGAGGAGCCAGGTGCCGGGCAGCGGCGCCGACGCGGCGCGCTCGAGCATCGGCACTCCCGTCCAGCGCACGCGGTATCGCCAGGAGTCCACCCGTTCCCGATCGCGTGATCGGCGGCGCCACCGCGACAGGGCGGGCAGCACCGACGTGAGGTCCTCGACGTCCTCACTGGGCAGGGTGACCAGCCGGGCGACCTCAGCCGGATCGTCGCGTTCGACGGCAGCCC
>NZ_JH636049.1:136740-144375 GCF_000258175.1 Saccharomonospora xinjiangensis XJ-54
GCGGGTAGTGCTCGTAAAGCTCGCGTCCCATCCCGGCGTGTTGGGAGCCCTGCCCGGTGAAGACCATCGCCACCCGTCCCGTCTGCCGGGCGGTTCCGCGCACGACACCAGGGGCGTCACGGTCGTCGGCCACCGCGGTGAGGCCGGCGAGGAGTTCGGCTCGGTCGGAGCCGAGCACCACCGCTCGGTGGTCGAGCCGCGCACGTGACCTGGTCAGTGCGACGGCCACCTGGACGGGAGACCACTCGGAGTCGGCGGCGAGTCGTTCGAGGAGCCGCGCGGCCTGGGCACGCAGCGCCTGCGCCGACCCACCCGAGATCACCCACGGCGGGGTCGAGGACGGAGCCTCGGTCGCCCCGTGGGTCGGCTGTTCCGCGTCGGACTCGTGGGTGCTGTCGTGGGTGCTGTCGTGGGCCGGGGGCTGTTCGAGGATGACGTGGGCGTTGGTGCCGCTGATCCCGAAGGAGGACACCGCGGCCCTGCGGGGACGGTCCACCTCGGGCCACGGCCGCGACTCGGTCAGCAACTCCACCGCACCCGACGACCAATCCACCTGCGACGTGGGCTCACCCACATGCAGGGTCCGCGGCAACACCCCATGCCACATCGCCATGACCATCTTGATCACACCAGCCACACCCGCAGCAGCCTGCGTATGCCCGATGTTCGACTTCACCGAACCCAGCCACAACGGCATACCCTCGGCACGGTCCTGCCCGTAGGTCGCCAACAGAGCCTGCGCCTCAATCGGATCACCAAGCCGGGTACCGGTGCCGTGTGCCTCCACGACGTCAACGTCCCCAGTGGACAAACGCGCGTTCGCCAAAGCCTGACGGATCACCCGCTGCTGCGACGGACCATTCGGCGCCGTCAACCCATTCGACGCACCATCCTGATTCACCGCCGAACCCCGCACGACAGCGAGAACCCGCCTGCCGTTGCGCACCGCATCCGACAACCGCTCCAACACCAGCAGCCCGACACCCTCGGCCATGCCGGTGCCGTCCGCCGCATCCGAGAAGGCCTTGACCCGGCCGTCGGCGGCAAGCCCGCCCTGTTGAGTGAACTGCTGGAGCACCAGCGGAGTGGCCATGACCGTCACCCCGCCAGCCAGAGCCATCGAACACTCACCGGCGCGCAGGGACTGTGCCGCCTGGTGCAGGGCCACCAGCGACGACGAGCACGCGGTGTCCACCGTCACCGCAGGACCCTCAAGACCGAAGACATAGGAGACTCGTCCGGACAGGACACTCGCCGCGTTGCCCGTCATGAGGTGTCCCCGACCCGTTTCGGTCGCATGCCGTTGACGAGTCACGTAGTCAACGCCCGCGACGCCCGCGAAGACGCCGATGTCGCGGCCGTGGACCGAGTGTGGGTCGAGGCCACTCCGTTCGAAGGCCTCCCATGCGGTCTCCAGCAACAGGCGCTGCTGCGGATCCATCGCCACCGCCTCACGAGGCGAGATCCCGAACAGACCGGCGTCGAATTCGGTGGCGTCGGCGAGGAAGCCGCCCGCGGCCGGGAGCGAAGGCGAGTCCTCGGCGGATCCGTCCGTTCGCTCGTCCTCCCAGCCCCGGTCGACCGGCAGCGGAACGAGACCGTCACGGCCCTCGGCGAGCAGTTGCCACAGTTGTTCCGGGGACCGCACGTCACCCGGCAGACGGCAGGCCATGCCGACCACGGCGATCGGGTCGTCGTCCTCGGCGATCCGCTGGTTCACGACGGCGGCGGCGGGCTCGTCCCTCGTGCCGAGCAGCCCCTGGGCCAGTTCGGCGGCCAGCGCGGCCGGAGTGGGATGGTCGAAGATCGCCGTGACCGGCAGCCGGAGCCCGGTCGCGCCATTGAGGCGGTTGCGCAGTTCGACGGAGGTCACCGAGTCGAACCCGATCTCCTGGAACGGCCGACGCGGATCGACCTGCTCCGGTGATCCGTGGCCCAGCACGACGGCGACGGTGGAGCGCACCAGGTCGGCGAGCTCCTTGTCCCGTTCCCGTGCGGGCAGGCCGCGCAGGCGGTCGATCGCCGTGGCTGCGGCCGAAGCCGGTCCCGAAGCGCCGAGACGCTCCCGATCGATCAGCTCGCGCACTTCTGGCACCTCGTCGAACAGGGTGCTCGGGCGGGCGGCGGTATAGGCGACGAGGTAACGCTCCCAGCGGATGTCCGCGACGCACAGGAAGGTCTCGTGATGCTCGACCGCCTGGTTCAGGGCCGTCAGGGCCAAGGCGGGGTCCAGCGCCGGAGTGCCGTGGCGTTCGAAGAGGTCTCGCACGGCGCCCGTGGCCATGCCGCTGGCTTCCCAGGCTCCCCATGCGACGGAGGTCGCGGGCAGACCCGCGGCGCGTCGCCACTCGGCGAGTGCGTCGAGGAAGACGTTGCCGGGTGCGTAGTTGCCCTGGCCCGGCACACCAACGGTCGCACCAGCCGAGGAGAACAACAGGAAGCAGGCGAGGTCATGATCGCGTGTGAGGTGATGCAGGTTCACCGCGCCCTGGGCCTTGACGTCGAGCACCGCGCGGATCTGCCGCGGCGTGAGCGCCTCGATCGTGGTGTCGTCCAGGATCCCGGCGGTGTGCACCACACCGGTCAGCGGCGCCTCAGCCGGGATCTCGTCCAGGACACGGCGCAGCGCGTCGCGCTCGGCCACGTCGCAGGCCGCGAGAGTGACCTCCGCACCGAGGCGGCGAAGCTCGTCGGCGAGGTCCTCGGCTCCCGGCGCCGCCGCACCGCGCCGCGAGGTGAGCACGAGGTGCTCGACGCCGCGACCGACGAGCCACCGCGCCACCTGGGCACCCAGCGCCCCGGTGCCGCCGGTGACCAGCACCGTGCCACCCGCCGTCCAACGGCCAGACGTCGCGGGGGTGAGGAGAATGGTCCGATCGTCCGCCGCTGCGCTGGGTGCGGTGTCAGGCGTGCGCCCGGCAGCGGACTCGACCTGGCCGGTCATGGGCAGCGGTGCTCGGACGAGCCGGCGTGCGAACACCCCGGAGGAGCGCACCGCCACCTGATCCTCGCCCATGGTGCCTGCGAGGACCCCGCACAGCCGGGAGACGGTCTGATCCCCGAGGGACGCGGGCAGGTCGATCATGCCGCCCCACTGATCCGGCTGTTCCAGCGCCGCCACGCGGCCCACACCCCACACCATCGCCTGTTCGGGATCGACGAATGCGGAGCCGGGCCCGTGTGGGGACACCGCGTCGCGGGTGACGCACCACAGCGGCGCGGCCACACCCGCGTCCCCCAGTGCCTGGAACAACGTCACCGTGTCGGCGAGCCCGCCGCTCGACACCGTGTCGGGCAGGTCATGCCGGGCTTCGAGGCCCGGCACGACGGGCGGGCGGCGGGCGGCGGGATCCTCGACGTCGAGTCGGCATCCGACCGGCTGCGGCAGGGCGAGCAGCGACACCACGCCGTTCACCGGGCCGTCTACGGCGATCGTCGTCCGCAGTCGCTCGGCCAGCGCCCCCCGATCGAGGCCTTGTTCCACCGTGACCCGGACCACCTCGGCGCCCCCGCGAGACAGGGCACGGGTCATCTGCTCCGCGTCGTCGGTCTCCGATGCAGAGTCGACGAGCACCCAGCGGCCGTCGAGTCGAGCGGTGTCGGCTTCCGCCGACACCGACACCCGCGCCCACCGGACGCGATACCGCCATGAGTCCACGACCTCGTGCTCCCGGGCGCGGCGCCGCCACCGGGACAGCATCGGCACCACCGACGCCACCGCGTCGTGGTCGTCCGCCGCCGAGTCCGCCACCAGCCGCGTGACACCCGCCGTGTCGCCCTGCTCCACGGCTGCCCAGAAGGAGTCCTCCACCGAGCCCACGCCCGGACGCGGCCGGGAGCCGACCGGCGAGGGTGCCGGGTCAGGGTCGAGCCAGAACCGTTCCCGTTGGAAGGCATACGTCGGGAGGTCGATCGTTCTGCCTCCCCAGCCGCCGAGCAGGCGTGGCCAGTCCACGGGGACGCCTCGGACGTGCAGGTCGGCCAGCGCGGTGAGGAACCGAGCCGCTCCCCCGTCGTCCCGCCGCAGGGTCGCCCCGGCGAAGCCTTCGTCGACAGCGGTGTCCGCGAGGATTTCCTCGATACTCATGGCGAGCACCGGGTGCGGGCTGACCTCCAGAAACACTTCGTGCCGGTCGGCGAGGAGGGCACGCGTGGTCTCCTCGAACCGCACCGTGCGGCGCAGGTTCCGATACCAGTACTCGGCGTCCAGCTCGGCCGTGCCCAGTCGGGCGGCCTCCACTGTCGAGTAGAACGGCACCTCACCGGCGTGCGGCTCGACTCCCTCGAACAGTGCGAGCAGCCGGGTGTGCAGCGCCTCCACCTGCTCGGAATGCGACGCGTAATCAACCGCGACGCGACGCGCACGGAGGCCGCTGGCCGAGCAGTGCGCCACGAGCGCGTCCAACGCCGCCGTCCCGCCCGCGACAACGGTCGAGGTCGGTCCGTTCACCGCGGCGATCGCCAGGCCCGCGGCGGAGTCGCCGAGTGCCGTGATCGCCTCCGTCGTCCGCCGCGCGGACAGGCCCACCGACGCCATTCCGCCGCCGCCCGCGAGGGTCTCAGCGACGGCCTGACTGCGCCGGGCGACGATCCTGGCCCCGTCGGAGAGTGAGAGGCCGCCCGCGATGCAGGCCGCCGCGATCTCCCCCTGTGAGTGACCGAGGACGGCAGCGGGGACCACGCCGCAGGAGCGCCACAACTCCGCCAGCGACACCAGCACCGCCCACAGCACAGGCTGCACGACGTCGACGCGATCGGCGAGCGCCGGATCGGCGTCGGGGCTCAGCAGGTCACGCAGCGACCAGTCCACGAAGGGGGTCAGTGCCCGCTCGCAGGCGGCGATCGACTGAGCGAAGACGGGCGAGGCGGCCAGCAGTTCCGCTGCCATTCCCTGCCATTGGGAGCCCTGCCCCGGGAAGACGAACACCGGACGACGGTCGCCGTCGTGGGCGATGCCTGTCACGACACCGGCGGCCTCGCGCCCGTCGGCTACCGCGTCGAGCCCGGCGAGCAGCTCCGCTCGGTCGGCGCCGACCACCACCGCGCGATACCGGTGCGTCGTGCGGCTCGTCGTTAGCGAGCAGGCCACGTCCACGATCGACAACTCGGGCTGTTCGATCAGCAGCCGGCGCAGGCGTCGGCTCTGCGCGCGCAGCGCGGACTCTCCGCGCGCGGAGAGCAGCAGCGGCACCGCGTCCGGCCGGACGACCGGCGGCAGGGCGGCGACCTCCGGGACGGTGGCAGGCCCGGGTTCCGCCCGGTCAGCCTCCTCCAGCAGGATGTGCGCGTTGGTCCCGCTGAAGCCGAACGCCGACACCCCGGCGCGACGCGGCCGGTCGTGTCGGGGCCAGTCGCGAGCGTCGGTCAGCAGCCGCACGCCGCCCGTCGTCCAGTCCACCTCGGGCGTGGGCTCGTCCACGTGCAGGGTGCGCGGCAGCATCTCGTGCCGCAGCGCCATCACCATCTTGATCACACCGGCGACGCCTGCGGCCGCCCCGGTGTGGCCGATGTTGGACTTCACCGAGCCGAGCCATAGCGGCCGGTCCTCCGACCGGCCCCGGCCGTAGGTGGCGAGCAGCGCCTGCGCCTCGATCGGATCGCCCAGTCTGGTGCCCGTGCCGTGCGCCTCGACCGCGTCGACATCGTCCGCTGTGAGTCCGGAGTGGGCCAGCGCCTGTTGGATGACCCGCTGCTGCGCAGGCCCGCTGGGGGCGGACAGTCCGTTGCTGGCCCCGTCCTGATTGATCGCGGTGCCTCGGACGATCCCCAGCACCCGGCGGCCGTTGCGCCGTGCGTCGGAGAGTCGTTCCAGAAGCAGCACGCCGACGCCTTCCGACCAGCCGGTGCCGTCCGCCGCCTTGGCGAACGGCTTGCAGCGGCCGTCGGGTGCGAGACCGCGCTGGCGGGAGAACTCGACGAAGGCGACGGGCGTGGCCATCACGGCTGCCCCACCGGCCAGCGCCATCGAGCACTCGCCGCCGCGCAGCGCCTGGCCAGCCAGGTGCAGGGCGACCAGCGATGAGGAGCAGGCCGTGTCAACCGTGATCGCCGGGCCCTCCAAACCCAGCGTGTACGCGACTCGACCGGAGGCGATGCTCGTCGCGTTGCCGGTCATCAGGTATCCCTCGGCGGCCTCAGCGTCCCGGCCCGGATCGCTGCCGTAGTCGCGCCAGGCGATGCCGGTGAAGACACCGGTCGCGCTGCCCCGCATCAGCGAAGGATCGATGCCCGCCCGTTCGAAGGCCTCCCAGGAGGTCTCCAGCAGCAGCCGCTGCTGCGGGTCCATCGCCGTCGCCTCACGCGGAGAGATGCCGAAGAAGTCGGCGTCGAAACCGGCGGGGTCGTGCAGGAAGCCGCCGGTGCGGGTGTAGCTCGTGCCCCGGTTGGCCGGATCAGCATGGTAGAGCGCCTCGACATCCCAGCCGCGATCCAGCGGGAAGGGCGACATCGCGTCCTCGCCGCCGACGAGCAGCCGCCAGAGCGACTCGGGCGAGTCGATGCCGCCGGGGAAGCGGCAGGCCATTCCGATGATCGCGATCGGCTCGTCGTCGGCGACGGCCGCGACCTCGGCGACTTCGGCAGGCCGGTCCCGGTTCGGCTCCGCCGCGGTGCCGAGGAGTTCGGTCTCCAGGTGGCGGACGAGCGCCTGAGGAGTCGGGTGGTCGAAGACCAGCGTGCTGGACAGTCGCAGGCCCGTGCTCGCGGCGAGCCGGTCACGCAGCCGGACGGCCGTGAGCGAGTCCATGCCCATGTCCCGGAAAGCCTGGTCGGCCCCAACGGCAGCGGCCGAGGCGTGGCCGAGGAGCAGGGCGGCGTCGCCCCGCACCCGGTCGAGCAGCAGGCTGCGCCGCTCCTCGGCATCGACGTCGCGCAGGCGGACGTCCTCGGTCGCCGCAGCGGCGGAGGAGGCCTGCTCCTCGGCGTCGGCGGCCACCAGTCCCTCTACGAGCGGTCCGGGGCGCAGGCTGGTGTAGGCGGCGGCGAAGACCGCCCAGTCGATGTCGGCGACGATCCAGGGCTCGACGGCGGCGGCCATCGCCGCGTCCAGGACGTCCAGGGCACGGTCGGCCGCCATGGGTCGCAACCCGCGGTCACTCCAGTGATCGTTCGTCGCGTCCGACGCGCTGCGGACCGACTCCTGCTCCCAGGTCCCCCAGGAAAGCGAGCGGACGCGGGGGCCGTCGGCAGAGGGGCGCCGACCCAGCGCGTCGAGGTGGGACTCGATCGCGGCCTGTGCCGCATATCCGCCCGCTCCCCACACGCCGGTCAGCGAGGAGAACATCAACAGGTCGGCGGCGCCCGCCCTGCGGGCGAACCCGATCACCTCGGAGATCGAGCGCAGGACGGCGCGCACCCCGGCGTCGAACTCGGCCGGATCGACGTCGCAGAGCCGTCCGACGGGCGCCGCCGCCGTCTCGACGTGGACGACGGCGGCGAGCGGGGTTGCGCCGAGCAGTCCGATGAGCGTCTCGTCGAGGGCCTCGCCGGTGTCGCCGACGACACGGACGGACGCGCCGAGTTCGGCAAGCCGAGCCGTCAGCGCCGAGTCGTCCCGTCCGGCCGTCTCGGCGGGGACGCGCGGTGCCAGCAGAATCTGGCGTGCGCCGCGTTCGGCGACGCGGCACGCCAGCGTCG
>NZ_JH636049.1:144475-146391 GCF_000258175.1 Saccharomonospora xinjiangensis XJ-54
CGCACTCCGCGTCGGGACGCAGCGACGGCAGGCACCGCATCGGCGCCGGGGGCTCGGCCCCGCCGGACGGCGACGTCGCCTTGTCGGCGGCTTCCTCGCTCGGGCTGCCGGGCATCGGGTCGGCATCGAGGACGGTCTCGGCCAAACTGGTGAGGGTGGTGCCAGGTCCGACCTCGATCACCGTGGTGACGTCCAGCTCGCGCAGCGTGCGGACCGCGTCGGCGTAACGCACGGGCTCGCGCACCTGCCGCACCCAGTATCCGGGGTCGGCCGCCGTCACGGGGTCGAGCACCGTACCGGTCACCGTCGAGACCAGCGGGACCGCCGGAACGTCAGCCACCACGGTCTCCAGCTCGCGACCGTAGTCCTCGAGCATCGGGTCCAGCAGTGACGAGTGAAAGGCGTGGCTGACCTGAAGGCGCCGCACCCGACGACCCCGATCCCGCCACCAGCCGACGACCTCGGAAACCTCGACGGCCTCACCGGAAATCACGGTCGCGAGTGGACCGTTTACCGCCGCGATGTCCACGGTGGACTCCGACCGCTCCCCCGCCGACGCGGCGACCCGGGTCGCCAGATGGGCTCGTACCTCTTCTTCGGTGGCGGCGATCGAGGCCATCGCCCCACCCGCCGGCAGCGCCTGCATCAGACTCGCCCGCGCCGCCACCACCCGACACGCCTGCGGCAACGACCACAACCCCGCCACGAAAGCCGCCGTCACCTCCCCCAGAGAATGACCAGCCACCACCTCAGGAACAACACCGAAGGACTCCAACAACCGCACCAACGCAACCTCCACCGCGAACAAAGCAGGCTGCGCCACCCCCGTATCGTCGATCGAACCAGCAGACAACCCCCAGGCAAGACCACCCCGCCCAACACCGGTCACCCCACCCGCAGCGGCATCCACACCAGCATCCGCGCCGGCGCCGGAGTCGGCGCCGGTGTCGGTGTCAGGGTCGGCGAACACAGCATCACGCAAAGAGAACCCCAACAACGGATCCAACTCCGCACACACCTCATCAAACGCCTCCGCAAACACCGGAAACGCCCCATACAACTCCCGACCCATCCCCGCGTATTGGGAGCCCTGCCCCGAAAACACCAACCCAACCCGGCCCGCCTGCCGCACCACACCCGACACCACACCAGGAGCGCCACGACCCTCGGCAACCGCACCCACACCCGCAACCAACTCAGCCGCCCCCACCCCCAACACCACAGCACGATGCTCCAACGCCGCCCGCGTCCTGACGAGCGAACAAGCAACGTCCGCCGGCGCAAGATCCGGACGGGCGGTCAGGTGCGCGGCCAACCGCTGAGCCTGATCACGCAGGGCCGCCGCGGTCCGGCCGGAGAGCACCCACGGGAGCGGTCCGGCCGTGTCGGTGACGGGCGCCGAGTCGATCGTCTCGCCGTCGCCCGCCTCCTTCGGCTCGTCGAGGGCTGGGGCTTGTTCGAGGATGACGTGGGCGTTGGTGCCGCTGATCCCGAAGGAGGACACCGCGGCCCGTCGGGGACGGTCCACCTCGGGCCACGGCCGCGACTCGGTCAGCAACTCCACCGCACCCGACGACCAATCCACCTGCGACGTGGGCTCACCCACATGCAGGGTCCGCGGCAACACCCCATGCCACATCGCCATGACCATCTTGATCACACCAGCCACACCCGCAGCAGCCTGCGTATGCCCGATGTTCGACTTCACCGAACCCAAAAACACCGGATCCGCCTGCTCCCGGTCCCGGCCGTACGTCGCCAACAGAGCCTGCGCCTCAATCGGATCACCCAGCCGAGTCCCCGTGCCGTGTGCCTCCACGACGTCAACGTCCCCAGTGGACAAACGCGCGTTCGCCAAAGCCTGACGGATCACCCGCTGCTGCGACGGACCATTCGGCGCCGTCAACCCATTCGAC
>NZ_JH636049.1:146491-147739 GCF_000258175.1 Saccharomonospora xinjiangensis XJ-54
GGCTGGCTGTTCGAGGATGACGTGGGCATTGGTGCCGCTGAAGCCGAAAGAGGACACCGCGGCCCGTCGGGGACGATCCACCTCGGGCCACGGCCGCGACTCGGTCAGCAACTCCACCGCACCCGACGACCAATCCACCTGCGACGTGGGCTCACCCACATGCAGGGTCCGCGGCAACACCCCATGCCACATCGCCATGACCATCTTGATCACACCAGCCACACCCGCAGCAGCCTGCGTATGCCCGATGTTCGACTTCACCGAACCCAGCCACAACGGCATCCCCTCGGCACGGTCCTGCCCGTAGGTCGCCAACAGAGCCTGCGCCTCAATCGGATCACCAAGCCGAGTCCCCGTACCATGCGCCTCCACCACATCCACATCCCCAGTGGACAAACGCGCATTCGCCAAAGCCTGACGGATCACCCGCTGCTGCGACGGACCATTCGGCGCCGTCAACCCATTCGACGCACCATCCTGATTCACCGCCGAACCCTTGACCACCGCCAGAACCCGACGACCATCGGCCACCGCGTCGGAGAGACGTTGCAGGACCAGGACCCCGACCCCCTCGGAGAAGCCCGTGCCGTCCGCACCCTCCGCGAAGGACTTACACCGACCATCCGACGCCAGACCACCCTGCCGGGAAAACTCCACAAAACCACCCGGCGTCGACATCACCGTCACACCACCGGCCAACGCCAACGAACACTCACCCGACCGCAACGACTGCACCGCAAGATGCAACGCCACCAACGACGACGAACACGCCGTATCCACCGTCACCGCCGGCCCCTCAAAACCGAACGTATACGCGATCCGACCCGAGGCGACACTGTTGGATCCGCCGGTGCTGAGGTAGCCCTCCGCCCCGTCGGGGACCACCGTGAGTCTGCTCAGGTAGTCGCTGTACATGACCCCGGCGAAGACCCCGGTCGGACTCCCCTTCACCGACGACGGCGCGATACCCGCCCGCTCCAACGCCTCCCACGACGCCTCCAGCAACAACCGCTGCTGCGGATCCATCGCCACCGCCTCACGCGGCGAGATCCCGAACAAACCAGCATCGAACTCCGCCACGTCATGCAGAAACCCACCCGCGCGAGCGGCGGACCCGGTGGCGGAGCCGAACAGGACGTCCAGATTCCAGTCGCGATCGGCTGGGAAGCTCCCGATCGCGTCGCCGCCCTCGGCGAGGAGCGTCCACAGGTCTTCCGGGGAGTCCACCCCGCCGGGATAACGACAGGA
>NZ_JH636049.1:147839-148881 GCF_000258175.1 Saccharomonospora xinjiangensis XJ-54
CGAAACCATCGGCACCGTGCCGGGTGTGGTTTCCACTGCCCCCGGCCGTGGCAAGCCACTCCTCACGAACCGCGGCCACCTGCGGCGAATGCGAGGCATAATCCACCGGCAACCACCGCACCCGCACCCCGCGCTCTGCACACTCTGCAGCCACCGACTCCAACACCGACCGGTCCCCCGACAACACCGTCTGCCCAGGACCATTCACCACAGCCACCGCAACACTGCCGCCCATGGTGTCGCGGTTTTCGGACGTCGGAGCCGCACGGCCATCCGCCTCAGCCGCCAGTTCAGTGGCCTCGGCCTGCCCAAGATCCACAGCCAGCATGGCCCCCCGTCCGGAAAGACGATCAGCAATCAACCGCGAACGAGTGGCCACCAAGCGAGCACCCTCAGCAACAGAGAGCAGCCCAGCCACCGTCGCAGCAGCGATCTCCCCCTGCGAATGACCCACCACCACGCTCGGCGCAACACCCCGAGCACGCCACACCGCCGCCAGCGCGACCATCACCGCCCACAAAACCGGCTGCACCACATCAACCCGGCCGAGCAACTCCTCATCAGCACCGCCCAACACCTCGGACACCGAGAAATCCACCCACGGCACCAACGCCGACTCACACTCGACCAACGCAGTCGTGAAAACCTCATCCGTCCCGATCAGATCAGCGGCCATCCCAACCCACTGCGCCCCCTGCCCCGGAAACACCCACACGGACCCGACCGAGCCAAGCCCGGTAGCCGCGCGGCCGACGATCACGCTCGCGTCCGCCCTGTTCGCGGCGAGTGCGGAGAGGCCGGCCGACATCGTGTCGCGGTCCGCCCCGAACACCACGGCGCGGTGCTCCAGCTCCGCACGGGAGGTCGCCAGGGCGGCCCCGATCTCGGGCAGGGTGGCGGCCGGGTGCGCCGTGAGATGCGCGGCCAGTCGGGCGGCCTGCTCGCGCAGGGCAGGTTTGGACTGAGCCGACAGGACCCAGGGCAGCGGCGCTTCGCCGGTCGGCACGGAATCGGCTGCCGTCGTGTCGGCCGTATCGGCGGC
>NZ_JH636049.1:1448981-1648981 GCF_000258175.1 Saccharomonospora xinjiangensis XJ-54
AGTCGGGCGTGCGGATCTCCACCCTGCGGGACGACGCCTTGCCCGGCGAGTACATGGGCACGCGCACGAGGGCGGAGCGGTTGGCCCTTCCCCACGACACCGTCGTCGGCGCCTCGCCGCCCTGGATGAGGCGCTTGTAGGAGTTCACCCACTGGTTCGTGACCGCAGAGATCTCCCTGGCGTGGTGCAGCAGGCCCGCGACGAACGCCTTGCCCGTCTCCGACAGCTCATAGGGGTCTTCGGGGCTGTAGAAGGCGTTGCGGTCGCCCTCGAACAGCGACATATGCGTGTGCATTCCCGAACCCGGCTGGTCGCTGAACGGTTTCGGCATGAAAGTGGCCCGCACGCCCTGGGTCAGGGCCACCTCCTTGACGACGTAGCGGAACGTCATCACGTTGTCGGCCATCGTGAGCGCGTCGGCGTACCTGAGGTCGATCTCCTGCTGACCAGGAGCGCCCTCGTGGTGGGAGAACTCGACGGAGATGCCCATCTCCTCCAGCGCCTCGATGGCGTGCCTGCGGAAATGGGTCGCCGTGGCGTGGCTGGCCTGGTCGAAGTACCCGCCGTTGTCGGCGGGTTCCGGCTCCGTTCCGTCCTCGGGCATGTTCGCGAGGAGGAAGAACTCGATCTCGGGGTGCACGTAGCAGGTGAAGCCCGCCTCGCTCGCCTTCGCGAGCTGGCGGCGCAGCACGTGGCGTGGGTCGGCCCAGGACGGCGAGCCGTCGGGCATCGCGATGTCGCAGAACATCCGCGCCGAGTACCTGTCGCCGTCCGTGGTCTCCCACGGCAACACCTGGAATGTCGCGGGGTCGGGCTTGGCGACCATGTCGGACTCGTACACGCGGGCGAAGCCCTCGATGGCGGAGCCGTCGAAGCCGATGCCCTCGCTGAAGGCGCCTTCGAGTTCGGCGGGCGCGACGGCCACCGATTTCAGGAAACCGAGGACGTCGGTGAACCACAGGCGCACGAAGCGGATGTCGCGTTCCTCCAGCGTGCGCAGCACGAACTCCTGCTGGCGATCCATGCCGCGACCCTATGCCGCCCGTGTTAACGCGGTGTTTCGGGAAGGCTCTGAAGCCTCGCCCTTCCCACGTTCCCGCTGGACTTCCGCCCGCGAGGGTGATGCGCACCGTGGCCTGACGGCCGGAAAACTCCCGATACGGTAGCTCGCATGCTCCCTCGCCGCCTTGCGCTGAACCTCGTCGCCGCGCTCGTCGTGTCTGCCTCGTTGCCGGCGTGCACAGCCAATCCGGACAACTCCGGGCCGCTGCCCGGGGCGGAAGGGCTCGTCAACGCGGCCGAGGGTGCTCTTGAGGAACTGGCCAGCGTGGCTTTCGAGTTCCGGCTCACCGGCGCGGTTCCGGGTCTCCAGGTACGGGAGGTGGAGGGGGTCGCCGACCGGGGAAGGGGGCCCAACGGCTCGGCGACCGGCGAGGCCGACGCCCAGCTTCTCACCGAACGCGTCCGGTATTCGTTCGTCGTCGAAGGCAACACCCTGTCGCTGACCGAGCAGGACGGAACGACGGTGCGGCGCCCCGTTCCCGCCGATTACGCCCCAGCCAGGCTGCTCGACCCCGCCACCGGCATCCGGCAGCTGCTCGCCGAGGCGACGAACCTGACCACGGAGACGCGTGAAGAGCTCGACGACATCGAGACCTACCGGATCGGCGGCGAGCTCCGGCACGAGGTCGTGTCGGCCCTGCTGCCCGGTGTCCATGACGACGTGGACGTCAAGTTCTGGATCGCGGACGGCAGCCACCGGCTCATGCGGGTCTGGGTTCAGGTGCCTCCGAGGAAGAAGAACGAGGGCGCCACACAGCTGGAACTCGCACTGACCAGGCACAATGCCGTCGAAGTGAGGCCGAGCGACCCCTCAGCAGGCCGCCGGTGACTCTTCGCGCTCACGCGCAGCGGGTGCCCTCAGGTGGCAGGGTGCCATCGACGAGGTAGGCCACACCCGCCTTGTCAACGCAGTCGCTGCCTGCCGAGAGGAACGCGGTGTGCTGCGCGCCCTCGAAGGTCAGGAGCCTGCCGTCCATCGCCTTGGCGAGGTTGACGCCTGCCTGGTACGGCGTCGCCGGGTCGTTCGTCGTGGACACCACCAGCGTGGGAGGAACGCCCTCGACTTCGGGCAGGTGCGGTTCGGACGTGTGCTCGACCGGCCAGAACGCGCAGGCATCCCGTGCTGCCGACGGGGGAAGACCGGGGTCGAGGAACTCGGCCTTCTCGACGTACTCGGCCTGCGCGGCCTCGATGCGTTCCCTGTCGGTGACCGGAGGGTCGTCCACACAGCGGATCGCCACGAGGCCCTCGTGCGTCGAGGCGTACTTCCCGTCCGGACCGCGCTCGTAGTACATGTCGGCCAGCGCCATCATGACCGCGCCGTCACCTTTGCCGAGAGCGGCGAGCCCCTGGTTGAGGGTCGGCCACACCTGCCTGCTGTACAGCGCGGCCACGGTGCCGGTCGTGGCGTCCTCGTAGGAAAGGACCCGGCCGTCGGGCAACGCCACCGGCTCGTCGAGCAGCGGCCGCACGAGGTCCTGGTAGGTCGCCACGGCGGCGCTGGGGTCCCTGCCCAGAGCGCAGTCAGCTCGGCCCGCACACCACTTCACGAACTCGCCGAAGGTGCCGCCGAAGCCCTCCGCCTGCGCAACCAGCGCCTCCACCATGTCCTGCTCAGGGTCCACCGCCCCGTCGAGCAGCAGCGCCCTGACGTTGCGGGGAAACGTCTCCGCGTACGTGTAGCCGATGCGCGTGCCGTAGGAGTAGCCGAGGTAGGTCAGCTTCTCGTCGCCGAGCGCGGAACGCAGCACGTCCATGTCACGCACCACATCGCGGGTACCGAGGTTGGCCAGCATCTTCTTGCCGTGTCGCGTGCGCTCGACACACTTGGCCGCGAAATCCTCGGCCTCCTTCTCCGCGTCGGCGACGTCGTCGATGCCGTCGTACGCCGTGAGATCGGCGCGATCGGCGTCCATCTCCGCGTCGGTGAGGCAATCGACGGCGGGCTCGCTGGCCCCGATTCCGCGCGGGTCGAAGCCGACGAAGTCGAAACGCTCGCCCAGCTCGGTGCCGCCGACGGCGCTCGACAGCTGGGCCGCGGCGGTCATGCCCGAGCCCCCTGGACCTCCCGGGTTCAGCACGAGCGAGCCGATCCTGCTGCCGGGGTCGCTCGCCTGCCTGCGCAGCAACCCGACGGTGATCGTGGTGCCCTGCGGCTCGGCGTACGACAGCGGGACGGTGAGCCTCGCGCACTCGAGGCCGTCACCGGAGAACGCCTGCTTCGCCATCGCGTTCGTGGCGAACGGCGCGCACTCCCCCCACTCCAGTTGTTGCGCGTAGAACTTCTCAAGCCCCTCCGGAACCGGCCCGGCAGGCACCGTCGGCCCGTCGTCGCCCGAGTCCGAACAGGCGGTCAGCGACGAGAGAAGGAGGAAGGCGGCGGCCACCGGCAGGTAGCGTTTCGTCGTGCGCACGCCTGCGATCGTGCCATTACCGCTGGGAACACGGCACGCCGGCGGCTACGTTGGTCGGGGCGCGGGCTAGTAGATGGGAGAAGCGCAGGTGGCGTTGTTGAGCCGGGTCGGGAAGACGTTGAGACGCATGCTGTCCCGGCCCGCGAGTGCGGACCTGACGCGGTACGAGGCGCTCCTGCCGCGCATCGATGAGGTGGAGCCCGAACTGGAGAAGCTGTCCGACGCCGAGCTCACCGAGCGGGCGGCGAAGGTCCGCGAAGCCGGTGAGCTGGACGACGACTTGCTGGTCGAGGTGTGCGCGCTGGGCAGGGAGGCGGCGCGGCGGGCGCTCGGGGAACGCGCGTTCGACGTGCAGCTGGTCGGCACGATGGCCCTGCTCACGGGCCACGTCGTGCAGATGGCCACCGGCGAGGGCAAGACGCTGTCGGGCGCGCTCGCCGCGGCGGGCTACGCACTCGCGGGCAAGCGCGTACACGTCATCTCCGTCAACGACTACCTCGCGCGCCGCGACGCCGAGTGGATGCGCCCGGTGTACGACCTGCTCGGGGTGTCCGTCGGCTGGGTCGAGCCCGCGCTGACCAGAGAGGCCCGCCGGGACGCCTACCACCGCGAGGTGTGCTACGGAGCGGTCAGCGAGATCGGGTTCGACGTCCTTCGCGACCGGCTGGTGACGTCCGTCGGCGAGCTCACGCAGCCGGAACCCGAGGTGGCCGTCGTTGACGAGGCCGATTCGGTGCTCGTGGACGAGGCGAGGGTTCCGCTGGTGATGGCGGGTTCCGTTGACGCCGGTGTCGCCGACGAGGAGGTCGCGAAGATCGTCCGGCGGCTGAGGCTGGGGTTGCACTACGAGACCGACGCCGACGGCCGCAACGCCTGGCTCACCACGACGGGCGCGTCCGTCGTGGAGAAGGCGCTCGGCGGCATCGACCTCTACGGCGACACGGGCGCCGATCGGCTCGCGGCCGTGAACGCGGCGCTGCACGCGCACGCGCTGTTGACCAGAGACGTCGATTACCTGGTGCGCGACGGCAAGGTGCACCTCATCAACGCCTCGCGGGGCAGGGTCGCCGAATTGCAGCGCTGGCCCGACGGCCTGCAGGCGGCGGTGGAGGCGAAGGAGCAGCTCCCGCCGTCCGACCACGGGGAGATCCTCGACTCCATCACGGTGCAGGCGTTGATCGCGCGTTATCCGCAGGTGGCGGGAATGACCGGAACCGCGGTGGCGGTCGCCGAGCAACTCCGGGAGTTCTACGAGCTGGAAGTCGCCGTCATCCCGCCGAACACGCCCACCATCCGTGAGGACCTCCCGCACCGCGTCTACACGACGCCGACGCGCAAGCTGCGCGCCATCGTGGAGGAGATCCGGACGGTGCACGAGACGGGAAGGCCGATCCTCGTCGGCACTCAGGACGTCGCCGAGTCGGAGGAACTGGCTGAGAAACTGCGCAAGGCCGGCCTTTCGTGCGTCGTCCTCAACGCGCGCAACGATGCCGAGGAAGCCGCCGTCATCGCGCAGGCCGGGGCCCACGGGGCGATCACGGTGTCCACGCAGATGGCGGGAAGGGGCACGGACATCAAGCTCGGTGGCGCCGACGGCGCCGACGCCGAGCGGGTGGCCGAACTCGGCGGCCTCCACGTCATCGGCACCGCGCGGTATCCGAGCAGCAGGCTCGACGACCAGTTGCGTGGAAGGGCGGGGAGGCAGGGAGACCCCGGCAGTTCGGTGTTCTTCGCGAGCCTCGCTGACGAGCTGGTCCTCGCCCACGCGCCCGACGTCCCCGAGGGCATCCCGAGCGACGAGGACACCGGCGAGATCACCGACGCGGCGGCTCACCGGCAGATCAACCACGCGCAACGCGTCGCCGAAGGTGTCGATCTGGAGATCCACCGCAACACCTGGCGTTACACGCGCCTCATCGAGCACCAGCGGTCCGAACTGCTGCGGTACCGCGACGAGGTGCTGCGGACGGAGACGGCGACGACCCTGCTGAGGGAAGCGGAACCCGGGCGCTGCGACGAACTGGAGGACTCGCTCGGTGAGGAGTCGCTGCGGCGGGTGTGCCGCGAGATCGTGCTGTTCCATCTCGACCAGCTGTGGGCCGACCATCTGGCGTTCCTCACCGAGGTGCGGGAGACCATCCATCTGAGGGCGCTCGCGAAGGAGACCCCGCTGGACGAGTTCCACCGGACCGCTGTCCCGGCGTTCCGCAGGATCAAGGACGAGCTGGCGAAGCGCTCCGCCAAAACACTGCTGGAGGCCGAGATCACCGGCGAGGATGCCGACCTCGCAGGAGCCGGTGTCAAGAGACCGACCTCCACCTGGACCTACCTGGTGCAGGACAACCCGTTCGGCTCCGACGCCGAGCAGGCACTCAAGAAGGTACGAAGCATGCTTCGCAAGAAACGGTCCTGAGCACGTGGGCAAGAATGGGGGCATGCCACAACTGCGCATCGCTCTCGCCCAGGTGAACACCTGTGTCGGCGACCTGGACGGCAATGCCGCACTCGTCGTCGAGAACACCCGGCTGGCTTCGGCGGAGGGCGCTCACGTCGTGGTCTTCCCCGAGATGACCTTGACCGGCTACCCGGTGGAGGACCTCGCGTTGCGGGGCGCGTTCGCCGAGGCTTCGAAGGCGGCCGTCGGTGAACTGGCCCACGCGGTGGCGGACGCGGGCTGTGGCGACGTCCTGGTCGTCGTGGGGTATCTCGACGCCGATGAGGAGGGCCCTCGTAACGCCGCCGCCGTCCTGTACCGGGGCGAGGTCGTGGCGAGGCAGTACAAGCACCACCTGCCCAACTACGGCGTGTTCGACGAGCGCCGGTACTTCAAACCGGGTCACGAACTCGCCGTTGTGCGGCTGCACGGTGTCGATCTCGGCATGGTGGTGTGCGAGGACCTGTGGCAGGACGGCGGCCCCGTGACCGCGCTCGGCGCGTACGGTGTCGATCTCGTGCTGTCGCCCAACGCCTCGCCGTACGAGCGGTCGAAGGACGACGTGCGGTTGCCTCTCGTGGCGCGGCGGGCGGCCGAGGCCAAGGCCCCGATCGTGTACACCAATCAGGTCGGAGGGCAGGACGATCTGGTGTTCGACGGTGATTCGATCGTGGTGGCCGAGGACGGGACGTTGCTGGCTCGCGCGCCCCAGTTCGTCGAGCAACTGCTCGTGGTCGATCTCGACCTGCCGCGGCGCAGGCGGGAGGACGCCGGTGACGTGGCCGAGGGTTTCCGGGTGCGTCGGCGCGTGCTCACCGACACCCCGCTCGACGAGTATCCGCCCGCGTACCGGCCCGTGGTCGCCGAACCGCTGCCCGAGGAGGCGGAGGTGTGGTCGGCCCTGGTCGTCGGCCTTCGCGACTACGCGCGCAAGAACGGCTTCCGCTCGGTGATCCTCGGCTTCTCCGGGGGCATCGACTCCGCGGTCACGGCGGCGCTGGCCGCCGACGCGCTGGGCGCCGACGCGGTCCACGGGGTGTCGATGCCGTCGAAGTACTCCTCGGAGCACTCGCGCGCCGACGCCGCCGACCTCGCCGAGCGTCTCGGCTGCCACTTCCGCGTCGAACCGGTGCAGGACATGGTCGCCACCTACGTCGATCAGTTGAACCTGACGGGCCTCGCCGAGGAGAACATCCAGGCGCGGGTCCGCGGCATGCTGCTGATGGCGCTGTCGAACCTCGAGGGCCACCTCGTGCTCGCGACGGGCAACAAAACCGAACTCGCCGTCGGCTACTCCACCATCTACGGCGACGCGGTCGGCGGGTTCGCGCCCATCAAGGACGTGTTCAAGACCTACGTATGGGAGCTGGCCCGCTGGCGCAACGCGGAGGCGGAGAAGCGCGGCGAGACCCCGCCGATTCCGCCCAACTCGATCTCCAAACCCCCTTCGGCCGAGTTGCGGCCCGGCCAGCTCGACACCGACTCGCTGCCCGACTACGCACTGCTCGACGACATCCTCGACGACTACGTCGAGGGCGACCGGGGGTTCGCCGACCTGCTCGCGGCGGGGTTCGAGGCCGAGGTCATCGATAGGGTGGTGCGGATGGTGGACAGCGCCGAGTACAAGCGGCGGCAGTACCCGCCCGGCACGAAGATCACGTTCAAGGCGTTCGGCCGCGACCGAAGGCTTCCCATGACCAACAGGTGGCGGGAGGTCCACCGATCATGAGCTCGGGGACAGCGGGCATATCCGGCTTCGCAGTGTTCGGCACGCCCCTCGGACACGGCGGCATCGCATGGCGGGCCGGCACCGTGGTGCGCAGCCTGCTGCCCGAGGCCGACGCGGACGCGGTGCGTTCTCGCCTCGCCGCAGCCGTGCCCGACGGCAGGGAAGGCACCAAAAACACGGTGCCGGACTCGTTGCGGCACGTCATCGACGGAGTCGTCTCGCTGTTGCGCGGCGACGCCGTTGACCTCTCCGAGGTGCCGCTCGACCTGGCCTCCGTGCCGGCCTTCCAGCGGAGCGTGTACGAGTTCGTCCGCACGATTCCCGTCGGGCACACGGTGACCTACGGGGACGTCGCCACGCACATCGGGGAGCCGGGTGCCGCGCGGGCTGTGGGCCGCGCGCTCGGTGCCAACCCGTTCGCGCCCATCGTCCCGTGCCACCGCGTGCTGGCGGCGGGCGGCGCCATCGGCGGGTTCTCCGGCCCCGGTGGGGTGTCCACCAAACAGCGGCTACTCGCCATCGAACGGGCTCACGGCGATCAGCCCGCGCTGTTCGACCTCTAGTACCGCGGCCCCGGCGGACGCCACGGCGTCAGCCACGGCGTCGCGGGCCAGCCCTCCGCCGCCGCCATGAGCGGGAACGCCGTGGCTCCGTCGAGCGACTCCCTGATGATGTCGGCGTGCCCGGCGTGCCGGGCGGTCTCCTCGATCAGATGCAGCAGGACCCAGCGCACCGACCACGCTTCCACGTCGTCGGGAAACCATGGAACCCCACGGGGAACCGGAACGGGCTGCCCGAGGTCGTCGATACCCATGACGACCTCCTCGGTGCGCGTGGCCACCCGCTCGTACTCGGTGATGAGGTCGGCGAGGGTCTCGCCGGGAGCGAGCCGCAGATCGTCGCCGGGATCGGTCAGCCCGAGACCGCACACCAGGTCGATCCAGGTCCGCTCCGTGCGGCAGACGTGCTTCAGGATTCCGCCGACGCACAGCGAGCTGACCGTCGGTGTCTGCCGGATCTGCCGGTCGGTCAACCCGTACGCGGCGAGACACACCACGTAGCGTTGCTGGGCGAGGTAGTCGAGCAGTCCCTCGCGTTCGTCGGCGACCGGCCCGATCAACCCGGGCACGAGGTGGCCCCTTCCCTCGACGATGCCTCGGCTGGCCTCCGCACATCCTCCGCACGGCGCCCCATGCGGAGGATGTAGACGGCACCTGCCCCGAACAACACCGAAGCCCCGACCACCTGCAGCCGCGCGGCCACGCCTACGAAACGGCCGTCGAGCAACCAGCTCGCGCCCACGAGCACTGCCCACAGGGCGAACTGGACCACGAACAGTGCGAGGGTGATGCGCTTCCACCTTCCACGCCACCAGGCTCCCACGATGAGCGGCCCCACGACATGCTGCACACCGGCCAGCAACACCAGCAGATCACTCGCCCCGCCGTGAGAAACGCATCTCCCCGCGCCGTCGGGGAGACACTCAGGGGGGAACGCGGCCCTCAGCAGAAGAACGACGCCGTACGCGGACAGCACGGTCACGGTGAGCCTTCCCTGCCAGTGCACGGGCGCGATCCGGAACAGCGAGGGGCCGGCCAGCACGAAGGCGGCACCGGCGACACAGTCCGCGTACCGGAACACGTCGCTGTAGGGCTGCCCCGCCGAGGCGAGCCGCGCGGGAAAGTTGTGCCACGGCGACAGCGCGGTGTCGAGGAACGCCTCGGCGAGGAAACCGCTGTGCGCCACGGCGCCGAGGAACAGCAACCCCGCTGTGAACCGGCGGACCGCCCCCAACGGTGGCTCGGCACGGTGCGGAACCGACGGCATGGCGAGTTACTTACCACGCATCAGGCCACCGTGGTAGCCGAACGGTCACTCCTGGCCTCCCTTTCCCGCGTGTGAACTCCGTCGCAGCGGGGTTGGGCGGGGTTTTCCTCCGGTGGGACGCTGGAAAGTACCAACGATCCACGACCCGGGGACCCAGAGTGGCCTCGAGGGAAGGACGGTGCGACAGCGATGTCACCCGACACACCACGCTCTCGTGCGGAAGCCTCATCGGCGAGCACGGACAGTGCACACACCCAGGACAGCGAGACGACGGCGCCCTACGGGCAGCCGCCCGAGCAGGCGCCGCTGCGCAAGCGGGTTCGCATCCACCACCTTCAGGAGCTGAAGGAACGCGGCGAGCCGTGGCCGATGCTCACCGCCTACGACACCTACACGGCCCGCCTCTTCGAGGACGCGGGCATTCCGGTGTTGCTGGTCGGCGACTCGGCGGCCAACACGGTGTACGCATACGAGTCCTCCCTGCCCGTCACGGTCGAGGAGATGCTGTTCCTCGTCAGGGCGGTCACCAGGTCGGTGACGAAGCCGCTCGTGGTGGCCGATCTGCCGTTCGGCTCGTACCAGGTCTCGCCGGAACAGGCGGTGGCCACGTCGGTGCGGTTCATGAAGGAGGGCAGGGCCCACGCCGTCAAGCTGGAGGGCGGCCGCCGGTTCGCACCGCATGTCGAGGCCGTGACCTCGGCCGGGGTGCCCGTGATGGGGCACATCGGTTTCACCCCGCAGAGCGAGCACAGCCTCGGTGGCTATCGCGTCCAGGGGCGCGGAGCCGCCGGTGACGCTCTGATCGCGGACGCGCTGGCGTTGCAGGACGCGGGTGCGTTCGCGGTGGTCATGGAAATGGTGCCCGCCGAGGTCGCCAAGCAGATCACCCACGAGCTGACCATTCCCACGGTGGGCATCGGTGCGGGACCGGACTGCGACGCGCAGGTGCTCGTGTGGCAGGACATGGCGGGGCTGCGCACCGGACGCGTCCCGCGTTTCGTCAAGCAGTACGCCGATCTCGCCGGTGCGCTGACCACGGCGGCGCGGACGTTCGCCGACGAGGTGCGCGGCCGGTCGTTCCCCACGCCCGAGCACACCTTCCACTGACCTCACCGGCACCGCCGACCACCACCACCGCCACCACCGACGTCACCGTCACCGGCGTCGCGGCGGACCTGCTAAGAACGACCCCGCGCCGCAGGGTGACGCCTGTCGGCGCGGGGTCGTTCTCGTACGGGAGGTCAGCGGTGTCGCAGGTCGTGCCGGAGCCGGAGCTCTACCCGCCGATCACGCCACACGCCAGCGGCATGCTGGACGTCGGCGAAGGGCAGCGGGTGTACTGGGAGGCCAGTGGCAGGCCGGACGGCAAGCCCGCCGTCGTGCTGCATGGTGGTCCCGGCGGCGGGAGCAGCCCGCTCTCCCGCAGGCATTTCGACCCCGCCGTGTACCGGATCGTGCAGTTCGATCAGCGTGGCTGCGGCCGGAGCACCCCGCACGTCGGCGACGACGACGTCGATCTCTCAGTGAACACGACCTGGCACCTCGTGGCCGACATGGAGGTGCTACGCGAGCATCTCGGCATCGGGAGCTGGCTCGTGTTCGGCGGCTCGTGGGGTGCCACGCTCGCGCTCGCCTACGCCGAGACCCATCCCCGGCGCGTCAGCGAACTGGTGCTGCGCGGGGTGTTCACCGCGAGGAAGCCGGAACTCGACTGGCTCTACAACGGCGGTGCGGGCCACCTCTTCCCCGAGGCGTGGCAACGCTACGTCGAGCTCGTGCCGCCGTCGGCGCGGGACGATCTCCTCGCCGCCTACGCAGACCTCGTCGCGAGCGCGGACCCCGACACAGCCCTGCGTGCGGCCGTCGCGTGGAGCGCGTGGGAAGGCGCGATCGTGTCGATCACACCGCAGTCGCACTTCCTCTCCGGCTACAGCGCCCCGCCGTTCGCCGTCGCCTTCGCCCGGATCGCCCTGCACTACTTCACTCACGGCGCGTGGCTCGACGAAGGGCAGCTGTTGCGCGACGCCGACCGGCTCGCGGGGATTCCCGGCCACATCGTGCAGGGCCGCTACGACGTGGTGTGCCCGCCCGTCACGGCCTTCGACCTGCATCGCGCGTGGCCCGGCTCGACGTTGACCGTGGTCGAGGGCGCGGGGCACGCGGTCACCGACCCCGGCGTGCTCGCTGCTCTTCGGCGCGCGACCGACACCTTCGCGGTGAACCGCTGAACCGGCACCGCTGACGGGGCCGTCACCGCGTCCGCACCCGCGAGAGCGCGGCGTCGAGTTCTCCCCTGGCGTCGGCCAGTGAGGGGCCGTACCACGTGAGCCGCCGCCCCGACACCAGCACGTAGGGGATGCCGGGAAAGTGGTCCGGGCCGTCGTCGTCGGTGAAGACGTACGGCTCGTCGGGCAGCACGAGCAGGTCGGCCTCGCCGTCGGCGAAGCGGGCCCTCAACTCCGCGACGTCAGGCCGCGGATAGCGGTCGGCGTGATCGGCGTAGACGTTGTGGACGCCGAGGCGACGCAACACATCACCGCCGAAGGTGTCCCTACCGAGCACCACCCAGGGCTTGCGCCAGACCGGCACGACGGCGCGGGTGCGCACGGGAGCCGGGTCACGGAAAGCGCGGTCGGCCTTGGTGAGCCACGCGGGCACCTCGACGTCGAAGGCGTGCGTGAACAGCGTGCGCAGCGACTCCAGCGCCATGGGCACGGTCGCGGGCGCCTCGGTGACCCACACGGCGATACCGGCCTCACGCAGGCGGCGCACGTCCTCCGGCCGGTTCTCCTCCGCGTTGCCCACCACCAGATCCGGCGCGCAGTCCAGCATCGCATCGACCTTCGGGTACTTCGATCCGCCCACCCTGACGACGTCGAGGTCGGCGGGATGCGTGCAGTAGTCGGTGGCCCCCACCAGAATCCCCGGCACGGTCACCGCCACCGCCTCCGTCAACGACGGCACCAGTGACACGACCCTGCGCGGAGGCCGGGGCAAGGCGACGTCGTCGCCCAGATCGTCCTTCACGTCGTGTACTCCAGCAGAACGTCGGCATGGCAGGGCTCCGGGGTGCACCAGCAGCCCAGCGCCCGCCCGTTCAGTTCGCCGCCACGCAGGCGGCGCAGCAGTTCGGGCTGCTCGCGAAGGTATTCGCGGTAGTGCCGGACCATCGCCCTGCGGTCCTTGCCCGCCTCCTTCACGAAGGGGTTGGCGAAGTCGGACTCCGGCCACGAATGCCGGTTACTTCCGTGTCCGACGTAGGTGATGAGGTCACGCTCGGCCAGCCACGGCACGAGCCGCTTGTGCGGCCCCGACTTTCGGACGTTCACGACGACGCTGTACCCGGCCAGTACCTGGTCCCTCAGCGCCTTCTCGTCGTCGGTCCAGCCCTGGTCCCGCTGCTTCTCGCCGTTCTCGTCACGCTTGCTCAAAACACACCCTCCGGTTGGCGACATCGACCTCGGTGAGCCGCACCGTGACCTCGGTGCCCTCCTGCGCCGTCACGCCGGCGCAGCGCGCCAGCACAGGCGGGTTCTCGACGAACACCTCCGCCGTACCCGACGAGCCCGACCGCAGCACGACCCCGTCGAACGTCGTGCCGACGTGGTCGGCGAGCACCCACGCCCCGACCTGGTCGAGGCAGGCCCGCTCGACCTGCGACGCCCTCGCGTCGGAAAGACCCATCAGCCTCGGCAGCTCGGGAAGGGCACGGCGCACCCACTCCGGCACCTCGTCCCCCGCTGTGACCGCGAGACACACCTCGGTGGCGAAGCGATCCACCAGCCGCCGGATCGGCGCGGTCACATGCGCGTAAGGGCCGCCGATGCCCGCATGACCGACACAGTCCGGAACCTCGCCGTCGAAGGCCGTGTACCCCGCTCCCCTGAGCAACCGCACCGTGCCCGCGTGCAACGCCAGCGACGACGGCTCGGCCGGATCGAGCCCCGACAGCACCTCCGCCACGCCTGCCGTGTCGGGCCACGGCACGCCGAGCGCACGGGCCGACCGGCGCAGCCAGTCCACCGCGTCGTCTCCTGCCTCGGGCACCGTGCGCAGCACACCGATCCCTGCCTCGATCATCAGTTCCGCCGCGGCCATCCCCGTGAGCAGGGAGATCTCGGCGTTCCACTCCTCGACGTCGTGTCTCGGCCTTCGCACCAGCGCCCAGCCGCCCTGCGGCCCCGTGCTGATGCGTTGCTCGGGCACCTGTGGCTCCAGCGCGCCCCGCAGCATCGCCAGCTCACGCCGCAACCTGCCCAGTTCGGGAAGCAGCGCGACGGAAGGATGAGGTGTGCCGTCCCGCAGCGCCGTGGCCACCGTGTCGTAGTCGAGCCGCTCCTGCGAACGGACCCAGGCGCGGCGTACCCGCACGGCGAAGGGCTCGCCGTCGGCGTCCACGTCGAGGGTCCACAACACCGAGGGCCGCACCACGCCGGGCAGCAGGCTCGCCGCGTGCTCGGACAGGATCGCCGGGTGCAGTTCCACGTTGCCGTCCGGCAGATACAGCGTCTGACCGCGACCTCTGGCCTCGGCGTCCAGCGCCCCGCCCGGTGAGACGAACGCGGCGACGTCGGCGATCGCGTAATGCACGCGGAAGCCGGACCTGCCCCGCCGCTCCAGCAGCATGGCCTGGTCGAGGTCCTTGGACCCCGGCGGATCGACGGTCACCAGCGGCAGTCCGGTGGCGTCCTCGCGAGGGTGACAGCCGGGCGCGGGGTCGCTCGCCACGGCTTCGGCCTCGGCGAGGGCGCCGGGAGAGAAGGACTCCGGCAGCGCGAACTCGGCGCGCAGCGAGGCGAAGTCGCCGGCGCCCTGGCCGTGCGCCACCAGAGCCACTCCTCGACCCTAACCCGGTGGCGCCAGGCCGTGCCCGGTCATCGGATCAGCCGCGTGCCCACTCACCGCTCGCCGAGGTCCTCGCCCTCCCACTCAGCCTCTGCCTCGTCGGCGCGTTTCGTGCGCTCCCTGGCGATCTCGAGTGCGCGGCGCGCTGTGGCCTCGTCGGGATACGGCCCCATGAGGTCGATGGCACGCGACAGCTCGCCGTGCTCGACCTCGCCCGTGCGCGTGTTGTACCACCAGCCCTCAGGCGGATTCGAGTCCTTACGTTTGGGTGCCATACCTGTCAGCGTGGCACGGACGACTCAGCGGCGGTAGCGGTAAGGGATCTCCGTGGGCTCATCGCCTGTCGGGCCGAACTCCGGCTGTGCCTCGCTCGCACTCGCCTTCACCTCGGGCGGTGGCTCGCTCTGCCGGTCGTCGTGCCCGCCGCGCGAGGCGGTGGTCTCGTCTTCCAGATCGTCGAACCAGTCTCGATCGTCCGGACCGCGCTCCGGCGATGCCGGGGGCGGTCCTGGCGTCTCCGGCATCGGCACCGGCTCGGGCACCGCGACGGGGGGTGGCGCGAGTGACGGTGCGGTGGGCGGTGGAGGAAGCGGCGGCACCGCCGGTGTCGTCGCCGGTGCGGGGGTGGTGCGCCACACCGGTTGCGGACCGATGTTCATGGGCGCCGCACCCGGCTTGCCTGCCCCGCGTTCCCCCCGGTCGTCGGCACCCCCGGGTTCGCGCACGATCGGGTCGAGGCAGGGCACCAGGACCACGGTGTTCGCGGGTTCGTCCACGCGCCGCCCTGAACGGTCGCGATAGACCATCTCGCCGTCCGTGTCGAGTTCCACGAGGTAACCCGCTTCGGCGAGCTGCTCCTCGTCCAGATCCACCAGCCGCTCCGGCCGCGACGGCACGACGCGGTAGGCGGGCCACGACAGGGACCGATGGGTCTCGTGGAACTGCGCCAGCAACGCCGCCATCTGCTGCTGCCAGGGCAGCGGCATGTTCTCGGCGAGAGACCGTGGCAGCACCACGTAGTCGTCCGTGATCCCCGGCGCCTCCACGGACAACCGATCGGCCAGCGGCGTACTCGACGCGGGAGCCCGGCCGGGCGGCTGGTTCACCTGCCTGCCTTGTGCGGAGATCCCGAACGCGGCGTCGAACGCCTGCGGCACCACCACCGGGCTCTTCGACTTACGCCGCTTGCCCCACTTCTTGCCCACGCTGTCTCCTCACACCCCCGGCCGCACGGCCTGCGGCACCAGACCGGCCTCGTCGAACGAGAAGTCCCGCGTGTGCACGGGCACCCCCGACTGCTGTGCCTCCACGATCTTTCCGTCACCCAGGTACATGGCGACGTGGTGAATGGTGGACGGGTCCGCCGAGTCGTAGGCCCAGAACACCAGATCACCCGGCTGAGCCTGCTCCACCGGCAGCATCGCGCCCGCCTTGTACTGGTCGCGCGACACGCGCGGCAACGAGATCCCCGCCGACTCGTAGGCCCGCAACATCAGTCCGGAGCAGTCGTACGAGTCGGGGCCGGTCGCTCCCCACACGTAGGGGTCTCCGCGCTCGTCCAGCGCGAATTCGATGGCCTCGGCCGCCTCTTCGTTGGGCGGCAGCGCGGCCCCGAGGCCGGTGCCGCAGCCCGTGGCGTCCGGCACCTCCCCCATCGTCTCGACGAGATACGCCGCCATGGGCTCCCATTGGTGGTAGCGGTCGGGAAACGCCGAACGTTCCACGGCCTGAGCCGCGTCCCCCGGTCGCATACCCTCCCAGTCGGGCAGAGCCTCCAGCACGTCGTAGAACTTGTTCACCGCGTATCTCGGGTCCGTGACCTGAGCGGGCGAACCCCAGCCCATCGAGGGCCGCATCTGGAAGATGCCGAGCGAGTCGCGGTCGCCGTAGTTGACGTTACGCAGACCCGACTCGGTCATGCCTGCCTGGATGGCGATCTGCCATGCCCTCGGTGACAGTTCGCGTTCCTTGCCGATCGAGATGATGAGCGACACCGTGCCCAGTTGCTCGTCGGTCAGGTTCGCAGCGTCGGTCCCACCCCTGCCCTGCTGACCCGGCTGGGTTGGGCCGAGGGCGGCGTTGCAGCTCAGCGGGGTGGCTGCGGCCTGTTGCCGCTGGCTGTCCAGCACCATCACCGCACCGGCAGCCACGAACACCGTGGTGGCCGCGGCGGCGACGAATCCGATCAGCAGTCCGGCACGCACGGCACAGTCACCCCCCTCACCCGGTTGCCTCGGTGTAGCCGGACACCTTCCACCCGTCGCCGGTCTCGATCACGGTGACGAGCAGAGCCGGCCCGTCTGTGGTGATCTCGGCCTTCACCGACTTCGGGTACGACTCGCGGGCCTTCGGCTCCCCGACGACCGTGGTGGCCTCGACGTTGCCGGGGTCCACTGTGCTCAGTTGTGGCAGGAATTCCTCTGTGGTGTGAGGGCGAAGGCTCTCCAACCACGCGTCCCCGGCTCCGTCCGCCCCGCTGTCGGGTGCGGACACCCACGCCGTCGCCCACTGCTTCGCCACGCGCAGCGCCTCCGGCGCGGGTTCCACCGGCGTGGGTGTGGCGAGTGGTTCGGACAACCGGGTGGGCAGCGTCTCGCGGTCGAGAGTCGGCTCCGCGCCGACACCCGTGGTGCCGGTGGTGCCCTCCCGTGCCGATCCCGCCGCACCGGACGGCACCGATGCCGTCCCGGTGTCACCCACCAGCCTCGGCACGAGGATTCCGGCCGCCACCATGAGCGCGACGAGAAAGACGACGGTGCCGACAAGGTGTGTCGGCGAGCGCATCGGCCAGCCCCACAGGCGGCGATACACCGCGGCCCTGCCCCGGTTCGTGCGAATCGGCATGCCGTGCTCCCCCCGGCCCCTTACCTGACCACGCGGTCGGTGTCACGACCGTCGTCACGGACTTCGAGCCCTCGCGACGGCCGGTACAGCACGAAGACCGGTTTGCCTGCCACCAGTTCGTGCTCCACCCTGCGCGGCTGTGGTACGGCCGCAGTAGCCGGGCTGTTCGGCACGCCGGGGGAGGTCGAGGGTGCGGCCATGACGGGGTCGGCGACCGAGGACAGCCGCGACGGCACCACGACCGGATCGACGTCGTCCAACCGGTCCCACCCGGGATCGCTCACCGGCGCGGTATCGACCCTGCGGCTGCCGCCGGAGACCGCCGTCTGCTCTCGCCTGCCGAGATAGTCGCCCGGCGACCGGCTCGGCGGATGCTGCCCGAACACCCCGGCCGAGTCGCCCCCAGCGGGCGGCAGCGCGGCCCGCGCCCCGCCCGGAGACCACAGTGTGGCCGGGTGCGCGCCGCTTCCGGCGCGGGTGTCGAGACGTTCGGCTGTGGCCACGATCGTGGCTTCGGGACGGTTGCGCCCACCGGCCAGCACACCGGTCGCTCCCCGCGTGTTCGAACCGCCCTCCGCGGCGTCCTCCTCCGCGACGGTCTTCCAGAACTCGTCCTGAGGGCTCGGCCCCTGACCGCCCCTGCGGAACCGCGAGAAGATCCCGCCCTTGGGGCTCGGCACGGCGGCACCGACCATGCCGACGGACATCTCCACCATCTGCCACAACCGCCGTCCCGGCTTGCCCACCATGAACAGCAACACCGTGACCAGCCCTGCGACCACCATCTGCGTCAACATCGACAACGCACTGCCGGCCGTGAAGATCGCGCGCAGCAGCAGCGCCTGCACGCCTGCGAGCACCGACAGCACGAGCAGGTTGAACGCTACCGTGCCGACGACCTTGCCGACCCTGCGCAGGATGTCGTGGTGCAGGATGGCGACGAGCCCGATCAACGGCGCCGTCAGGGTGAAAAGGCGGACCAGGATCTGCGCGAGCAGCACAGCGGCCTTCGCGAAGAGCTGGAACAGCGCGTAGCACAGGCTTTGCAGGAAGGCGAGGAACCCGACGCCGGTGCGGCTGCCGTCCTCGCCGGTGAAGTAGCCCGACGCGGGGCCGAGCTGGCCCGCGATCTCCCTGAAGGCCGACTTCTTCTCCTCGATCAACGCCTCGTCGGCGTCGTCGCCTGCCCGCATCTCCTCCCACGTGAAGGCCTGCGCGTCGAGCAGCTTCCTGCCGAACTCGTCGGCCTGCGGCGAGTCGGGAGCACCGAACTCCCCGCGCAGCCAGTTGTCGTAGACCACCTCGTTGTGCAGGTCCGTCGGCAGGATGTGCCGCACGACGCGATCCTCGGTCTCGTCAACGAACCCGGCCTGGATGTTGGTCGTGGTCTGCACGATGGCGCGGTCGATGTCGTCGTAGTACCGCAGCAGAGCCATCGACGACGCGGCAAGCCACACCCCGCCGAGCGCGAACAGCGCGCGTTTGCTGACGGTCGAGAGATCGCCCCGCCAGATGTTGCGGAACAGCAGGATCGCCAGCACCAGCGCGAACAGTCCGAAAAGCTGGGTGTAGACGTTGTCGTAGACGGCCTTCGCTCCGTCGGAGACGGCGTTGTAGATGGGGTTGAGCAGCCCGCCCTCCAACACCGTGTAATGCAGCGAGTTCGTGGCGCCCACGATGTTCTTGGCGATGTTGAAGAGCTGGTTGCCCGCCCACGTGTCGATGGTGGACTCGGGTGAGCCGAGGCTCAGCGCGCCGTTGTCGCAGTCGTAGACGTGCCACACCATGCCCGCGTAGCCGTAGTCGAGGTAGGCACTGCCCGCCTCCCCGTTCGCGGCTGGCGGGTCGATGGCACCCACCATTCCCGCACCCGGCCGTTCCGGGTTCGGCACCTCGCACCCGTCCTGCGCCGACGCGGGCGCGGTGAGCGTCAACTGGAGCCCCAGCACCGCGACCACCATCGCCAGCGCGGGCCCCCTGCGCCGGATCGGGCCGCCACGACGGCGAGCCCGCACCGCCCGCCACGCCCACGCGCAGCATGCGACGGCCACCAACGTCATGATCGTGTTCATGCCGCGTCCCTGCCGGTGCCGCCCTTGCCGGCAGCAGCGCGTTCCCTGCTCTCAGAACGCTTTTCCCCGTCCTCACCCGCGGCACCGGGGCGCTTCGCCCCTTCGGTTCCAGCTGTGCCGTTCAGCACGTCCTCCTCGGTGAGGCCGACCTCCAGCTCGGCCGCGCGTTCGAGTTCCTCCTCCAGATCCGGTTCCGGTGGTTCGGGCACCCGCACGGCCTCCTCACGCCGATCGCCGTGGTTGTCGCCACCCACGGGGCGGGAACCCTTGTTGCCGCTGTCGCGAGCCGATCCGGGTGTGGTGTCGAGCGCCGCCCGCAGGTGTTCGAGGTGCGGGCCGGAGAAGTCCACCCTGATGCGCTCGACGCCGCCAGCGCCGTCGGCGAAGATGAACTGCCTCGGGTCGGTGTCCCGTTCGACATCACGGCGTGACCCCGGCCTTCGTCCCAGCGCGGCCACCACGTGCTCATAGCCGACGCCGACGGGAACCTTGAGCAGGCGCAACGCGTCGGCCTGGGTGTCGTCGTCGTCGAGCCGCCCGACGAATACCGAGTCGAGCAGCGCCACGAAACCCTGGATCTTCAGGAAGTCGGCGGGGATCTGCGACGACAGCAGCACACGCACATTCCACTTGCGGGAGTCACGCGCGAACCGGTTCATCAGTACCCGACCCGTGGGGACCTCCGACAGGAAGAACGCCTCGTCGATCCAGACGCCCTTGCGTTCTTCTTTCGGCTTCTCGTAGACCGAGCGCTGGGTGAGCCACGCCGCGAGGTTGAGCATCTCCACACCCAGCGCCTCGGCGTCGGTCCAGTGCTCGCGGCCCACACCCTCCTTCGGCAGTGTCAGCCCCGCCATCGTCAGGACGGTGAGCCGGTCGTCGCGGGTGTTGGAGTACGGGTCGGCGTCGGCTTCCGGGATGAGCAGCGACATGCGCTCGCGTAGCTCGTCGAGGAAGTCGGCCACCACGACGGCGTGCTCGTGGTGCTCGCTGGAGTCCCGCCGCAGCGCGTCGATCACCTGACCAGGATCGGCGTCGTAGCGTCCTCCCACCCTGCGCACGGCGCGGAGCAGCACGATGCGCGTCTGCGGCATCCGCGCCACCTCGTACGGCAGAACACCGCTGAGCACGTCGAGCACCAGCCGCCTGCGAGTGGCGCCCGCGAGCGCGCGCTCACGCCGCCAGGCCCGCTCGGGATCCTCCTCGTCCAGGAAGTGTTCGAGCTGCGGTTCCGCCACCACCCGATACGGGTTGAGGATGCCCGGCTGGGCGTTGAGCAGGTTGATGGGCCGCGCGTACGGCCGGATCTCCGGCAGTTCGCAGAGCGCCGACAGCGGACCGGACGGGTCGAGGATCGTCCAGTGGGCGCCGGATCGCAGTGTCTTGTAGACGATGCCGCCACCGAGGAACGACTTGCCACCACCGAGACCGGCGACCATCGCCGTCAGACCGGAGCCGTCGCGGATCTCCTGTGCCATCCACGGGTCCCACGCCACCGGCCTTCGCGTGGCCGTGCACGTCTCGCCGAGCAGGATGCCCCGCCGGTCACCCACCTCCGCCGTCGCGGTGGGCACGGCCGACGCGGCCCACACCACCGAACCCCGGCGAAGGTAGGCGCCGGACGACAACGGTTCACCGGGGATGAACTCCCGCGCGAGCGCGTACTGCGCCTCGGGGTGCTCGATGGCGACCTTGGGCTTGTAGAGGTCGAGCAGCTGCTGCGCGAGACGGAGGGCGTCGCGCTCCGTCGGCCCCGACACGGCGAGCCGCCACCACGAGCGAACCCGCGTGGCCAGCGCCGTGAAACCCGAGGTCATCTCGTCGTCGATCTCCAGCACCCGCGACGCCTGCCTTGCCAGCGACTGCGGTGGCTCCAGATCGTGTTCGTCGGTGTAGTGCTTGACCTGCGAACGCACCTTGTTCATCTGGCGTTGCAGCTCGCCTGCGACCTCCTCGGGCCTTCGCACGTAGATGCGCGCGGACCACTCCACCGCCGACGGCAACCGGTCGGCGTGCTGCACCCATGGATCATCGACCTCGGGGATCGCGAGCCCGTGCATCTGGCCGACGGTGAGCACGGCGACGTGGCGAGCGACACCGGCGTTGGAGCCGGTGCGACCGCGCACCGTCACGGTCGGCGCGTACGGGTCGCAGTGGAAGTCGGCGGCGTCGGTGAAACTCGCGAGGTCCTCCGGCTCCCACGCCGCGCCCGGCACCGCAGGCAGGTTCCTCGGCGCTGGCAGCCCCAGCGAGCACGAACGGTGCATCAGCCAGGACATCTCCTCGGCCTGCACGGGACGCCCTTCGAGACCGGGCGCTCCGATCACCTGGTCGAGGTGCTCGACCTCGGAGTCCAGCGCCGCCAGTTCGGCATCGACGGCCTCGGGCAGGATCTTCCGCAGCAACGGTGCCGCGCGTTCCACGGCGCGATCGACGACTCTGCGGGTCTGGACCTGAACCCCGAGATAGACCTCCTTCTCCGCCATCGACCGGCCCATCAGCTGCTGCTGCTCGCCGACGAGGTAGTCGTCGAACGACAACGCACCGGGAACATCGGAGGGGCGGTTGTGCGCGTTGTGCACGTGCGCCTCGGCCCACATCCTGATGGGATACGGCCGCGTGGTGACCCTCAGGTGCAGCCAGCGGCCCTGCAATTCCGCGTACTGACCGGCGATCGCGGCGATCAGGTCACGCCGCTGCGAATCCGACCGGAACGACCACCGCTGCGGCGCGAGCCGGTACCACGCATAGACTTCGTGTCCCGTGCGGAGCAGGTGCCCGTCGATGGAGCGAGCGGCGATCGACGGCGTGTAAGTGGGAACGGCCGCCTCGCCGGGCAGTCTCCTGCCGCTACGGCCGCTGCCTGCCTTCTGTGCTGATGCCGGGTACTGTGCTTTCCGGCTACTGCCGCGACCGAACAACGACTACCTCCCGACCGCCGCCGGCGGGCGACGGCGCGCTCGTGCTGGGCTGTCTGGCGGATACGGGGCCGGTGGTTGTGCCGCCCCACGCCGGGTTCTCCGGCGTGAAGCACGCGGTCTCGGCCGCTCACGGTTCACCCTGATCTTGCTCGCACTCGCGGCACCCCCTGTCGGAGTCCGGCGTTCACGGGGGGCGTGGAGTTCGCGCCACCACATCGTGAACACCGCACCGAGCGGACGTTCGTGGCTGATCTTCGAGGTGATGATGCGCGTGAGCGCGATGGTGATGACCAGCGCCCACGCCGTCGAGAAGAAGTCGAAACCGATGCCGACCTGCCGCTCGACACCGAGCACGACGAGGAACACCGGGATCCCCACGCCCCACGCGACGTAGCGCGCCCGCCACGGGAACGTCGCTTTCGGCGGACCGAGCCAGACGGCATCGACGCGGTAGATCTCGTCGTCAGTTCGAATGCGCACCGCGCGTGCCCTACGTCAGCTCGTGAACAGACTGGCCAGCCATTGGCCGACATCGACACCGAGCCCGCTCACGGCGAGGCCGACGATCGCCAGCGCGATGACCACACCGGCCAGCCTGCGCATCACACCCGCGTTGTCGCCCTTGCCGCCACCGAGCCACAGCAAGAGCAGCGCGACGGCGAGCAGCACAAGCGGGATGATGTTGTCCAGGATCCAGCCCTGGACGTTGTCCGTGTCGAGCTCGGCCTGTGCGAGTGTCACAAGCGTCATCGTGGTCATCGCATGCTCCCGAGTGCCCGGGGTGTGTGGAGCCACGCACGGATGTGCGCAGCACCGGCTGTCCGGCACGTGCCGTGTTCATCCAACATCATGGCGTGATGACCGGTGGCGGTCAAAGGTCTGGCCCTGCGCCGCAGGCTCTCCACTCGGCCTCCCCGCGTGGTCTCACACACCGGGACGAGCACGTCCCCCTGTCCGTGGGTGTCGTCGTGACGATCCGCGCGAGTTCCGCGCGGGTGTCCCACCGCGTGCCCGAACTCACTCATGCGCGTTGACGTCCCTTCACAGTGTGTGCCAGAGCTCCCTCGGTCAGTGACCGCTAAGACAGTGAACCATGCCCCGAGGGGGTCGCGGAACGGAGATCGGACAGTGGTCCCAACCCATGTCAGGGGGACGCCGGAGATCGGGCAAGTGGGTGACATCGCGCTGTGGACCGGCCGGGTGGCCCCCCAGTCCGGTCACGTGCCGTGATACTTCGCCCGTTCGAGATTTCCCAGCCGGGCGCGGCGCGGCAGGCCCGCGGACGGGTTTTTCGAATACGCGCCAGGCGGTGCCGCCGACGATCAGTCGTGGCGGCTCGCAAACGGTGCGCGCTTGGCCCGCCTCCGCCTCGCTGGGAAATCGCGCTTCGTCCGGACCGCGCCCCCGAGCGGGGCGATCGAGTCAGCGGTCACGGTTTTCTGTCGCACGACTCCGGACGATCAGCAGGGTGCCGATGTCGTTCCGCGCGGCATCCGGCAGCGAGGACAGAAACCGGGGTGATCTGCGATGACCGCCCGTTCGGCGATGTCACAGCCGTGATTCCCTGGCGCGCCCGGATCACCGAACTCGGCGTACCCGCGCGGGATCGGCCTCCGACGACAGCAATCGGCCACATACCTCATCGCGAACGGATCGTTGTCTCCGGCAAGGGCGTCCGCTGAAATGCGCTGACCAGTCGATTCCGCGCCGTTCGCCGATAAACCCCGACGACGACTTTGAGTCCTCCGTTGAGGGGAGTAACAAACTATCCCCAAAGGCGGCTCAAACCCCAAAGGCGGCTCAAAGCCTGCGCACTCAGCCCCTGGCGAACAGCTCCTGCGGGATACCCCCGGCCTTCAGCACCGTCCGCGTGAACGGCTTGGCGAGTTCGGCGATGCGACGAGCCGAATCCTCACCGATCATCCGGTACGGCGCCGAGGACACCTCGTCGGTGCGCTCCTCCAGCCGGGCACGCAGCGCCTGTCCCTGCTCCGTCAGCGCGCCGTCGGCGTCGAGGATTTCCCGTTCGCGCAAGCCCTGCTCCGCGGTGGCCCACTCCTCGTCGCTCCACCCGCGCAGCCGCTTGGCGACGTCGAGCCGGAAGCCCTTCCCCGTGGCGATGTGGGTGACGAGGGCCTCGATGCCGGACAGTCCCTCGGAGACGAGGACACCGATGTGCCCGTCTCCCCGGTGTTCACGCAGCAGGCTCGCGCCGTGCCACAGCGTCGCCACAGGGCCGTCGGGCCACGGGAGATCGGCGTGGGCCGCGAACAACGGACGACCTTCGGGAGTGCACGCCTCCGCCGCCTCGCGCACCAGCCCGGCGAGTTCGGTGAGTTCCGGAGCGTCTGCCGCGTCACCAAGAAGCCTGCGCAGGGCGGCCTCGGCACCCGCGAACCGCAGCTTGAGCACCTCCGCGGGTTCGACGAGGCTCCACGCCTTCGGGATGCAGCGCGCCACAAGCCTCGGGTTGAAGTTGTAGAACGTCGCGCTCACCACACCCGCCCCGACAGGCCCGAGTGGCGCGGCGCGGCCCGCGAAGTAGGCCATGCGGTCGTCGTCCAAGCCCGCGTCGGCGAAGCTCTGCTCCACCTCGGGAGCGAAGTAGACGACGGCATGCAAAGGTTCCAGCACCCGGTGACAGCGCGGGGCGACTTCGGCGGCAACGGCGCGATCCATGCGCTCACCCTAATGTTCGGCGGGCCGCCGAAGGAAGGTTTCTCCCGCCGCTCCCAGGAAGGACCGTCGGTGCGGTCTTGGTCAAGCCGGGAAGGCGGCTACCACGGTCCGTCCTCGGCGAGCTCGTCGAAACCGTTCTCGGCCATGTCCTCCAACAACGTCAATCGGCCCCAAAACACGCCCCGACCACCACCGGCCGATCCCTCCACGTCGCTCTCCCGCACCAACGTCCACCCTTCGGGCCAGACATGCGAGGCACCGTATGGCGCCACCACGTCGTCGAACCGGTTGTCGTCGTCACCGAACGTCGCCGCGTCGAACCGGGCTTCCCCTCGGAACATCGCCCCCTCGAACCAGGCCATCCCGCCGAAGAAGGCCTCGCCGAAGTCCGTTCGCCCCGCGAACGTGACGCCCTCGAACCAGGCGTCGTCGCCGCGCAGCGACGTCGTCCGAAACGAGGTGTCCCCGGCGAAGGTGGCGTGTTCGAAAAGAGTGTCACTGTGGAAGACAGCTCCTGCGAACGAGGTGCGCCCGCTGAACACCGCGCCGGTGAACCAGGCGTCACCGCTGAACGAGCTCTGCTCGAACGACGTGCGCCCGCCGAACACCGCCCCACTGAACCAGGCGGCGCCACTGAACGAGCTCTGCTCGAACGAGGTCTCCCCGGCGAACGTGGCGCCGTCGAACGACATGCCTTCGCCGGTGAAAGTGGAGTCCCGGAAGGACGTACTGTCCCCGCTGAAGACAGCCTTGAAGAAGGAGGCGTACTCGCCGAAGCCTGCACCGGTGAACACGGTGTCGCCGAGAAACCGGGCTCCGGGGAAGGTGGCGCGTGGATGAATGCTACGGAAACTCAGGTCGAGGGTGTGGAGAGTGGCGCGGGCGAGGTCCACCTCCAGCTCGTCGCCCCAGTACTGCGGCGAGGCGGGTTCACCCCGGTACGGTCCGGAATGGACGTGCTCACGCAGAAGCCACTGAATCCGGTGCCGGACTTCGAGTTCGTCGCGCCGGTCGGCTCTTTCCCGCTCGCCGAGGCCCTCAGCCTCAGGGTCGAGGAAAGGCCGGCGCAGGTAGTCACACCACGCCTCGACAATCGCAGGCCGCTGCGCGGGTTCCGACTGTCCGAGGCGCTGGAGGGCGGCAAGACCGGCCAGGCGTTCGACGGCGTTGTCGTCATCGAGCCGGTCGGCCGCTGCCCGGTAAGGCTCGTTCATCCGTTGCCGTCTCTCCCCCCCGGTCCGCGGCAAAGCCGATGCGGCTCACCTGAGTTCCCGAGCACACTATGCCGGATCACGCTCCCCGGCGATCACCGACCGTGAACACAGTGGTCGTGGGGAACCGGGGCCACGGGGCATGATCGACGGCATGACCGAAGGCTCGGGAACTCCGGCGCACCGGCCACGCATGCCTGCCGACCGCGTCGAACGCATTCGCCGCTGGCACGAGAGGGCCTATCGCGCGTCGTCCGCACCGGATCGGCCGGTGAGCAGCGTGTCCTATTTCGGGCACACCATCGTCGTGCCGTCCGAGGTCCAGCCCATCACCCCCGTTTCGGACCTCCTCGGCCGCGCCGTCCTCGCCGAGGTACGCGAGGGGGACCGCGTTCTCGACATGGGCACAGGGAGCGGGGTGAACGCCATCCTCGCGGCGTCCCGCGCCGAGTCGGTCCTCGCCGTGGACACGAATCCGAAAGCACTGCGGGCCGCCGAGGACAACGCGAGACGCAACGGGGTCGCCGACCGCGTCGAGGTACAGCACAGCGACGTCTTCAGTGAGGTGGACGGCCGGTTCGACCTGATCGTGTTCGACCCGCCGTTCCGGTGGTTCCGCCCGCGCTCCCTGTTCGAGACCGCGATCACCGACGAGAACTACGGCGCCATGAACCGATTCTTCGGCAGGGCGCGCGAACACCTGACCGAGAACGGCCGCATGCTGATCTTCTTCGGGACGTCGGGCGACCTCGACCACTTGATCTTCCTCGCCGACGAGGCCGGTTTCGACCGCACCGTCGTGGCCGGGCGAAGCCTGACCAAGGACGGCTGGACGGTCGAATATCTGACCTTCCGGATGACACCGCAGTGATGTGAAAGGCCCGGCGCGGTTTCCGCTTCCGATGCGGGGAGACCGTGAGCCGGGCGGTGGACGAGCTGGCATGTAAGCCGGATTCTGTCCACGTCCGCCTCGCGGCGGACGATGGGCGACCATCCATCTGGGCCTGCCGTCGCCGGCAGGCTCAAGCGGCCTACCCGCAGGCATCGGGCGGGCAGCCCTCGAACGCCTGCGCAGGAACCTCACGGCTCCCTCTTGGCCTTGCTCCGGGTGGGGTTTACCGAGCCGCCCCGGTCACCCGAGGCGCTGGTGGTCTCTTACACCACCGTTTCACCCTTACCCGGCCGTGGCCGGGCGGTCTGTTTTCTGTGGCACTGTCCCGCGGGTCACCCCGGGTTGCCGTTAGCAACCACCCTGCCCTGTGGAGTCCGGACTTTCCTCGACCTGAGGCGAAACCCTCGGTCGCGGCCGCCCTGCCAACTCGTCCACCCGGCAAGCCTACCCCGGCGCTCAGTTCAGGTGGCAGGTGTCGTTGACCAGCCGCACGGAGGCGTTCCCGTCGGGGTAGAGATCGACCACCGACAGCGACGCCAGGTCGAGATGCAGCCGGTACAGCAGCGAGGGACCGGTGTCGAGCGCGCTGCGCAGCAGCGACTTGATGGGCGTGACATGGCTGACGATCACCACGGTGCCGCCGCCGTACCGGGCCAGCACATCACTTTCCGCCCTGCGCACCCTGCGGTGCACCTCGTCGAAGCTCTCTCCGCCAGGGGGCCGCACGGAGGCGTTGCGCAGCCACCTGCGGTGCAGTTCGGGGTCTCGCAGGGCGGCCTCGTCGAAGGTGAGCCCCTCCCACTCCCCGAAGTCGGTCTCCCTCAGCTCGCGGTGAGTCTCCACACTGACGCCGAGGGCATCGGCCACCTTCTGTGCCGTCTGGGCGGCGCGGGTGAGCGGCGAGGACACCACATGTGGCTGCTCGCCGAGGTCGTCCATTGTGGCGATGCGCTTGGCAGCGGACTCGGCCTGCCTCAGTCCGAGTTCGGTGAGGCTCACGTCGCCCGCACCCGAGTAACGCCGGTCGATGGACAACGGTGTCTGTGCGTGGCGCAGCAACAGCAGCCTGGTGGGTGTTCCGGACGCGCCCGTCCAACGCTGCGGAGACCGTTGCGCCGCTGGTTCCCTGCGGTCCTCCTTCGGCGGCTCGGCCGAAGTGCCGGCCGGTGTCCCGGCCCGCACCACCTTGCGCCCCTCGGCCTGGGCATCCATCGCCTCGTTCGCCAGCCGGTCGGCGTGGGCGTTCTTCGCCCTCGGCACCCAGGTGTAGGTGACGCGGTCGAAGCGTCCTGCCAGCTCCCTCGCCCGCAACGCCAGCGGTTGCAGCGCGGCGTTCTTGATCTTCCATCGCCCGCTCATCTGCTCGACGACGAGCTTGGAGTCGAGCCGGGCCTCCACTGTGGACGCCCCGAGTTCCGCAGCCGCTTCGAGTCCCGCGATCAACCCGGTGTACTCGGCGACGTTGTTCGTGGCGACGCCGAGACCGTCCTGCCGTTCGGCGAGCACGTCCCCGGTGTCCGGGTCACGCACCACCGCGCCGTAGCCGGCGGGGCCGGGGTTGCCCCGCGACCCCCCGTCGGCCTCGACGACGACCTTCGAGATCACAGGCCCGACTCCAGCGTGCGCACGAGGACCGCACCGCAGTTGTCGCACTGGACGACCTCGTCGTCGGCGGTGGCCTTGATCTCGGCGATGGTGCTGCGGTCGAGTTCCAGCTGGCAGGCGCCACACCGGCGGGCCTTGAGCAACGCGGCGCCGATGCCCTTGTGGGCGCGCACCCGCTCGTAGAGGGCGACCAGGTTCTCCGGCAGCTTCGGCAGCAGACCCTCGCGATCCGCTTCGCGTCGCGCCCGCGTGGTATCGAGGTCGGCGAGCGCCTCGTCCCGCCGCTTCCGCACCTCGTCGAGTTCTCGCTCCGTCTTGTCCACCTCGGCCGCCGTGCGCTGCACGTCGGCGTCAACGGCTTCCTTGCGCTCCATCAGTTCGAGCTGGTCGTCCTCCAGCGCCGCCTGCCTGCGCGCGAGAGTCTCCAGCTCGTGTTCCAGGTCGGAAAGCTGCTTCGCGGACACCGAACCCGACTCCATGAGCTTGCGGTCGCGGTCGGCCCTCGCCCTCACCGACTCGACCTCGCGCTCCTGCTTGCTCACCTCGCGATCGAGGTCCGAGGCCGACGTCTGCACGGCGATCAGCGCGTCCCTGCGCTCCCGCAGGCGCTTCTCCACGTCCTCGATCTCGGCCAGCTCCGGCAGGGTGCGGCGGCGGTGAGCGACCCGGTTCAGCTCGGCATCGACCTTCGCCAGATCGAGCAACTGACGCTGCACGGCGGGTTCTGCCTTCACTGCTGTACTCCGTTCGTCCTGGCGCGTTCGTCCCGGTGTGACTTCCATGGCGGACTCGCACCGCCCCACGCCTTCCGATCCTCCCACAGGGGGACCGAGGGCCGAGGGGACGCGCCGGGGGCGGCGCCGCCGAACGCCGTTGTGCGATCATCGTCCTGACGCCCCCTGATGAGGAACCGGATGAGCACCCTGCAAACCCTCGACCGCGGCCTTCGCGCGCTGGACATCGTCTCGCAGCGCCCCGAAGGCATCTCGGTGGCGGAACTGGCCGCCGAACTGGGCGTCCACAGGGCCATCTGCTACCGCATCGTGGCGACCTTGGAAGCACATTCGCTGGTGAGCCGGACCGACGCGGGCCGGTTGCGGCTCGGAGTCGGCGCCGCTGTGCTCTCGTCGCGCTTCGAACCGCAATTCCTGCACGGTGCCCGCCCTGTGCTCGCCGAACTCGCCGACCGCACCCGCGCGACGGCGTTCATCGCAGCCGCGGAGGGCGACGAGTGCGTCGTGCTGATGGTGGCCGAGCCGACCGACACGGTTCTGCGAGTCGGTTACCGGGTGGGCAGCAGGCACCCGCTCAACCTGGGGGCATCCGGCGTCGCCATCCTCGCGATGCGACCGCCGGGTTCGCGCGAGCCTGAGTCGGTGCGGCAGGCGCGCCGGGACGGCTACAGCGTGACCACGGGGGAACTCGAACGCGGCGCCGTCGGGGTGTCGGCAGGCATCCGGACCGAGGGCCACCCACTGGAACGCAGTGTCGGCGTGGTCGCCATCGAGGGCTTGGACACCGACAAGGCCGCGGGCGCGGTCCTCGACGCGGCGCAGCGCCTCGCCCGGCTCGTCACCACCTGAACGCTCCGCATCCCCCTGGCCACGACCGGTCCTGCCCCATGCCGAGATGCCACGCTCCGCCGACCCGGGTCACCCAGCAGCACATCGTTCCCGTCGCCGTCGTGATCTGCGGGCCGGCGCGCCCCTCGGCCCGGTACCAAGCACGTCCTGCGCACATCTCACCACGGAAACAACCTCTTGACCGTCGCCGTGGCGCTGCCTACTCTCTCCTCGTTCTCGATAGCCGAACAGCAGTGTTCGATATCAGTTAATTCCCTGGTACAGAGGCGTATAGAGGGGTGACATGGGTCCGCTGAACGCGAGATCGAGCGCCGGGACCGCGCTGCGCTGCCCGCTCCCCCACACCGACCGGGCACACCAGCACCTCTCGACCTCCGTGCTCGCCTTCCCGCAGGCAGCCGCGCTCCCCTCAACCGCCACAGGACCATGCCACCTGCGCAGACCGCGCCATGGTCCGGCACCTGGCTTTCCGGACCAACCCGCCCTTCCCCGTCCGGCTCGCCCGCGACGATCACCTCGTCCGCAGCTCGGGCCGGCACGGCGCCGCCCCCCGAGGGTGAGGGCCAGCCACCGTCACGAGGCCCCCGCCGCGACCCCGCTCACCCCGACCACACGACCACGACCCGCCAACCGCGAGCCTTCGGTGACGCGACCGATCCCGTCGCCGTAATGGCACGCCGTTGCCCGACCCACCCCGGGGCCCCGACGTGGCTTCCCGGGCCCGGCATCGAAAGGAACTCCCATGGCATCACCCGTTGACGCGGTGTCCGAGGGCGCGGGAAAGGACCGACCCACCGCGCCCTCCGGCTTCCGGCGGGTGCTCACCGGCAGCATGGCAGGCGCCATCCTGGAGTGGTACGACTTCGCGATCTACGGCGTGCTCGCCGCCACCGTGCTCGGCCCGCTGTTCTTCCCCGGTGAGGACGGCATCACCAAGTTGCTGCTCGCACTCGCCACACAGGGCCTCGGGTTCGTGGCGAGGCCGTTGGGCGGCATCGTGTTCGGCCACCTCGGCGACCGCTTCGGCCGCAAGCCCATGCTGGTCGTGACCTTCCTGCTGCTGGGAACGGCCACCGCCGCCATCGGTGTCCTCCCGACCTACCACGACGTCGGCATCACCGCGACGGTCCTGCTCGTGGCACTGCGACTGGTGCAGGGCTTCGCTCTCGGCGGCGAGTTCGGCGGCGCGGTGCTCCTCGTGAGCGAGTACGGCGAACCGAAGCGGCGCGGGTTCTGGGCCGCATGGCCACAGGCCGGAGCTCCGGCAGGCACGGTGCTGGCCACCGCGATGATCACCGTGCTGGCTCTGACCACAAGCGACGCGGCGTTCGAGTCGTGGGGCTGGCGAGTGGCGTTCCTGTTCGCGCTCCCGCTGCTGATCATCGGCTTCTGGATCCGCAAGGGTGTGGAGGAGTCTCCGGTGTTCCGCGAGGCTCAGTCGCACATCGCGCCGCAGACGCAGGAGAAGAAGAAGTCGAGCATCCTGCTCGCGCTGTCCCGCCCACGGCAGGTGCTGCATGGCCTGGGCATGCGATTGGGCGAGAACATCGCGTTCTACATCTACACGACGTTCGTCATCGCCTACGCGACCTCCTTCTTCGGGTTCGCCCGAGGGGACGTCGTACTCGCCGTCACCTTCGCATCGGTGTTCCAGTTCGTCGGCATGATCGGCGGAGGTGCGTGGTCCGACCGCGTCGGGCGTAAGACGGCGATGCTCGTGCCGACGGCCGTGCTGATCGCGTGGGCACCGATCTTCTTCTGGCTCGTGCACTTCGAAAGCGTCCCGTTGCTGTGGATCGGCGTGTGCGTCGGTGCGTTCTTCCACGGCATGCTCGCCGGTCCGGAAGCCGCGTGGATCACCGAACTCTTCCCGACGCGTTACCGCTACGCGGGTGCCTCGCTGGTGTTCCAGGGCTCGTCGATCATCGCGGGCGCTCCCGCGCCGTTCATCGCCGTGTGGCTCATCGAGAACTTCGGTGTCGGCATGGTGATCGGCTACCTCGCGGTGACGATGGCGATCACGTTCGTGGCCGTGGCCACGAGCAAGGAGACGAAGGGCGTCGATCTGAACGCGGTGAAGTAGCTGTCACGACCGCGACCCGAGAGACGTCGAGGGCCGCCTTCCCGTGCGGGGAGGCGGCCCTCGACGTGTGAGGTGGGAGGAGGGAAACGGCCCTCCCGGTCAGTTGCGGCCCCTGACGTCGAACTGATGCCGGTTCGTGATCAGCTTGTTGAGCAGCATGATCAGGATGCGCTGCTCGGTTCCGGTCAGCACACTCGTCCACTCGTGCTCGCGCTCGTTGTGCGCGCGGAAGACCTCCACGATCTCCTTGTGCCCCTGCTCCGTCAGCGACAGCCGCACGGAGCGGCCGTCCCGCGCGTCGGGGCTCCGGTCGAGCAGCCCGTCGGCCACCAGCGTCTTCGCCAGGTTCGACACGGCCGCCCTGCTCATGCCCGTCAGCACGGCCGCCCTCTTCGGTTCGAGCGGCCCCGCCAGCCACGTCACGAACAACAGCCGGAACGCCGACCACGACAGGCCGTGCGGGCGGTGCACCGCGGCCTCGAGATCGTAGGTGACGATGTTGGACGCGCGGTTGAGCGTCAGCAGCACCTCGGTGGCCAGTTGATGGCGGAAGCCGTACTCGCCCGCGAGGCGCTGGTTGGCGAGTTCGACGAACGACCAGAAATCGAGGTCGTGCGCGGACTGCGGCTGCTCGCCGGCTTCGCGGTCCCGGTCGTCGTCGGTCATGCCCACACTGTAGAGATTCCCGGTCCGAACGGAACCCACGATCGACGCCGGATACGGGTGTTCACGGCTGCCCGGCGCGGAGGGTCCACGGGTCGGTACACCGCGTTGACACCCGCACCTCGATGTCGCCGACCTGCCTGATCACCTCAGCGGCCTGCTCGCACCACGGCCACTCGCTGGCCCAGTGGGTGAGGCCGACGAGGGCGGGACCACCCCGTTCGAGATGTTCACCGGCGGGGTGGTGACGCAGGTCGGCCGTGACGTAGACGTCCACGCCCGCCGCCGTGGCCTCGGCGAGATAGCTGTCCCCCGCACCGCCGGACACCGCCACCGTCCGCACGAGCCGATCCGGATCTCCCGCGCCGAGCACGCCCGGCCGCGTCGCGGGCAGCGCCGCGCCGACGCGACGCACGAACTCCGCGAACGGCACCGCCTCGGGCAATTCCCCGATCCTCCCGATACCCGTCAAACCCGGTCCCTCGGCGTGCGGCGCGAGTGGCCGGAGCACCCGCACCCCGATGCGCTCGGCGAGCGCGTCCGAGACTCCCGGCACCGCGGAATCGGCGTTGGTGTGGGCGCAGAACAGGGCAGCGTGTGCCCGCACGAGGCGATGCACGAGCCTGCCCTTGGCCGTGTCGGTGCCCACGCCGTGGACGCCGCGCAGCAACAGCGGATGGTGTGCCACCACGAGCTGGGCACCCCACTCCAGTGCCTCGTCCACCGTGGCCGTCACCGGATCGACGCACACCAGCACCCGCTCGACCCCGTCGGCGGGGTCTCCGCACACCAGGCCAACGGCGTCCCACGACTCGGCGAGGTCACGCGGGTAGGCCGCGTCGAGAGCGGCGATCACATCGGACACTGTCGAAGCCATGCCGTGATCCTCCCAAACGCGCTCAGCACCGTGCTCCGCGTGCCCTCGACATCGTGTAGAGGTGGTGAACAAGCGTGATCAGCACCTGCTTGGCCGAATCGCGCTCACGCGCGTCGCAGTCAACCACCGGCACCGTGTCACCGACGGACAGTGCCTCGCGCAGCTCGTCGAGACCGTGTGCTGTGCCGGGGAAGTTGTTGCGGGCCACGACGAACGGCATGCCGAACTGCTCAAGCCGGTCGATGGCGTACCAGGAGTCCTCGATCCGCCTCGTGTCCACCAGCACGACGGCACCCAGCGTTCCCGCGAAGAGGCGATCCCACAGGAACCAGAACCGCCGCTGCCCCGGCGCGCCGAACAGGTACAGCACCAGCTCGTCGGTCAGCGAGACCCGGCCGAAGTCGAACGCCACCGTCGTGCGCAGCTTCCCCGCCACCCCCGCGGTGCTGTCAACGCCCCTACCTGCCTCGGTCATAGTCTCCTCTGTGGACAGCGGCCTTATCTCGCTGACCGAGCGCACCAGAGTGGTCTTCCCCGCACCGAAACCGCCGACGATGACGATCTTCGTGCCGTCCTTCACCGTGCTGCGCAGAGGTGTGCGGGTGGAGCGCGTGCCGAACACGGCTCGCTCAGAGGTTGCGAAGTCCGACAAGGACCTTCTCCAGGAACGCGGGATCGGGAAGCTGATCGGCGGCACGCGGCGCGGAGGGGTGGCGGACCGTGACCGCGCCCGTTGCCACGAGGTCGGCGACGAGGATCTTGACGACGCTGACGGGCAGGCCCAGCTCGGCCGCCACCTCGACCACGGCCGTGGGATCGGCACACAGCGACAGGATGCGGGTGTACTCGGACTGCATGCCGGGCTCCGGCTCGCGCTCGCTCACGACCAGCGTGACGAGGTCCATGCCGGCCGCCTCTCCCCTGCTCCGCCCGCTGGTGATCGTGTAGAGCCGGTCGGGCCGGTCGTGGGCGGTGTCGATGCCGGTGGTCATGCCGGCTGACCGCTGCGCCTGCGGTGCCGGGGCGGAGCGGTGAGGAACGCCCCGATCTGCTCCACCAGCTCGTTCATCTTGTGCCCCACGAGCCCGACGTCCGCGTTCTCCCTCGCCACCACAGCGAGGTGGGCGCCCTCCCCTGCCTCCACCACGAAGAGCAGACCGCCGTGGAACTCGGTCATGGACTGCCGCACACCTCCCGAGCCGTCGCCGAACTCGGCGGAAGCACTCTGCGCCAGCGCCTGCACCCCGGCCGCGATCGCGGCGAGCTGGTCAGCCTTGTCGATCCCGAGATTGCGTGTGTGGCAGAGCTTCAACCCATCGCGCGAGAGCACCAGTGCGTGGCGTGCTCCCGGGGTCTGCTCCAGCAGGCTCTGCAGGAACCATTCGAGACTCTGATCTGTGGTGCTCATGGTCGAGTTCCCTCAGTCGGCTGTGGTCGGTGGGGTGTTCGGTCGCACGGCGCTGCGGAAGGCACTGAACCGGGCGCCCGCATCGGCACGCGGCTTGACCTCCACCCGCTGCCTCGCCCTCGGAGGCGGCGACGTGACGAGCGTCTGCCCACGGCGGCGCTTGGGCAGGCGGGCCGCCTGGGATGCCGACTGGGCGTCGGCGACGGGACGGCGACGCACCGTCGGCTCGTCCTCGGGGCACGGCTTTGTGATCAGGGTCGCCGGGATGCGCAGCACCACGCTGACCCCGCCGCGCGGAGACCGGCGGAACCGGACCCGCAACTGGTGCTTGCGCGCGAGCCGCCCGACGACCGCGAGGCCGAGCCGGGTTCCCGAGAGCGCGGCGAGATCGAGGGGCTCCGTGGTGGACACGGCCAACTCGGCGCGTTCGAGGGCGTGCGGCTTCATGCCGATCCCGGCGTCCTCCACGATCACGACAACGCCCGACGAGAGCTGTTCGACGTACACGTGCACGTCCTCAGACGGCTTGGAGAACTTCGTGGCGTTGTCCATCAGCTCGGCCAGCACGTGCATCACATCCTCAGCCGCGTAGCCGACGACGGCGGCCGTGCAGGCGGAATGCAGCCGGACTCGCTGGTAGGCGCTGATCCTTCCCATAGCACCGCGCAGGATGCTCTCCATGATGATCGGCCTCGTCCACCGCCGTCCCGTCCTGGCACCGGTGAGCACCGCGATACTGTCGGCCAGCCTGCCTGCCTGGGACGTGCAGTGATCGAGTTTGAGCAGGTCGCCCAGCACGTCCTCGTCGTGCCGGTACTCCATCTCGCGGAGATCGGCCAGCATGCCGATGGCGATGGCCTGCACCCGGCCCGCCGCATTGGCGCACGCGGCCATGGCAGCTTCCCGCTGCCGCTCGCTCACGTCCAGCTCTTTCGTGAAGACGTGCACGATACGCTCGTAGAATTCATTCGAATGATTCGACAATTCAGCCTTTACGGTGTCGATCGACGCGCCTTCTCGTAATCGGCGTGCGGCGAGTGGAAGGGTTTCGTCAGCCAGTAGGGTGAGTTCGGTTTCCCGCTTTTCGGCGCGCTGCTGCACATCCTGTAGTTCCGCGCAGTGCACGGCCGCCACGAACGTCGCCGCGCACAGCAACGCCAGCGCGACACCACCCACGAGGAGGATCGGAAGCCGTTGTGACGAGGGCGTTTCGGCGCAGGCCCACACCCAGAGACAGCCCGTGATGACGACCGATGCGGCCAGCGCGAGCAAGGCCCTGCCGTTCGGCGAATCCGGTGTGAGCGCACGGAGTGCATGCGACGGGGAAATGGGAGCCCCCCAGTGTGCTAGGTGTGCTTGACATTCTCTGAACGAAGCCGGCAGCGGAAGTTCCGATTTCCCGAATGCCGACGAGACCGGCAGCTTAGTCGAGCCGTTCCGCACCTGCCACCGGACCGACTCGCGCAGGGACCCGATTTCCCCCGAACCGATTGCCGAAGCGCCTTTCCCCACCGGCACCGCCTCCCATGGCGCGGGGGACACTGGGTGTATGGCCGACCGCACCCGCCACTCCCGCCAAGGAGCGAACTCGCCGACCAGCATCGTCTTCGTGTGCACCGGCAACATCTGCCGCTCACCGATGGCCGAGATCGTGTTCCGCCACCGCCTCACCGAGCACGGGCTCTCCGAGACTGTGATCGTCCGCAGCGCAGGCATCGGCGACTGGCACGTCGGTGAACCGGCCGATCCCCGGGCCAGGGCCATCCTGAGGGCTGGCGGCTACCCCGTGCGGCATGTCGCTGCCCAGATCGGTCCCGGCCACCTGACCGCCGACCTGCTGCTCGCCGCCGACCAGGGACACCTGAACCACCTGCGGCCCCTCGTCGGCGACCCGGCCAGGCTGCGCCTGCTGCGCAGCTTCGATCCCACCGCGCCCGACGGCGCCGAGGTACCCGACCCGTACTACGGGGGCGACGACGGCTTCGCCGAGGTCCTCGCCATGATCGAGAGGGCGGTGGACGGGCTGCTCGGCTGGGTGCGTGACCGGTGAGCGACCACGAGGTCCTGCGGGCCGCGCAGCGGCACACCGGGGTGCGGGCCGCTCACGAGCGGCCGCTCTCAGGAGAGGCCACCGTGGTCACCCTGCGGGACGGCCGCGAGGTCGTCGTCAAGCACGGGCCGGGCCCCGGCGCTGCTGTGGCGGAGGCCTCGGGACTGCGGTGGCTGGCAGAGCACGGTGATGTGCCGATCCCCGAGGTCCACGGCGCCGACGACGACTGGCTGGTGATCGACTACATTCCGCGGGGACGGCCCACCGTGGAGGCTGCGGAGACATTCGGGCGCGGGCTGGCGGCCCTGCACCTGCGGCAGGCCCCCGCATTCGGCTCCGCCCCGCCCGGGGGCCGCACCGACGCCTGGATCGGGCACGCCCGCATGCGCAACGAACCACACGACGACTGGCCCTCCTTCTACGCCCGCTGCCGGGTGGAGCCGTACGTGCGCCAGGCAGTGGATCGTGGGCTGTTCTCAGCCGGTGAGGCCGCCGTGTTCGATGAGGTGTGCGGCAGGCTTCCCGCACTGGCCGGAGCGGGCGAACCGCCGTCCCGGCTGCACGGCGACGCCTGGAGCGGCAATGTCCACTGGGGTGCGGACGACCGCGTGTGGCTGCTCGATCCCGCCGCGCACGGTGGACATCGGGAGACCGACCTCGCCATGCTCCGCCTCTTCGGGACGCCGCTGCTCGACCACGTGCTCGGCGCGTACCGGGAGGCCGCCGAGGACCTCGGCCGTCCCCTCGCCCCCTGCGACGAACAGAGGGTGCCCCTGCACCAGCTCTTCCCGCTCCTCGTGCACACCGTCCTGTTCGGCGGCGGTTACGCGAGCAAGGCGCGCAGCGCCGCCCACGCGGCGTTGCGGGCACCCGGTTAGCGAGGGTCGCCCTCGCCCTACCCGCGTACCCCTGTCGGAACAGCGGTCCGCCGGTCCGCATACCGTGGTGGACGTGCGCTGGAAATTGCTGCTCCAGCCGGGTTGGCTGGCGCTCACGCTCGTCGTGTTCGGGTTCGCCGTGACCTGCTACACGGTGCTCGCGCCGTGGCAGTTCGACCGTCACGCCGAGCGCCAGGCGCAGAACGACGCCGTCTCGACGTCGTTCGGGCAACAGCCACGCCCGCTGGACGAGGTACTGCCGGAAGGGCAGCGGCCGGGGCGGGGAACCGAGTGGCGCAGGGTGCTGGTCGAGGGCACCTACCTGCCCGAGCACGAGGTCATCGCCAGGCTGAGGACCGTGCAGGGCGAACCGGCTTTCGAGGTGCTGACGCCACTGCTGACGTCCTCGGGAAGGGTGGTTCTGGTCGATCGGGGCTACGTTCGGCCCGTGGACGGTGATGTGCCGCCGTTTGCCGCGCCACCCGGCGGCACGGTCGTCGTCGAGGCCAGGATTCGCGGCGACGAGATCGACCCGCAGGGCCGGGCCGCGTTCGCCGACGCCTCCACCCAGGGCAGGCTGCACGCCTACGCCGTCAATTCCCGCACCGTCGCCGACGCGACCGGCCTCGACATCTCGGCGGGCTACGTGCAGCTCACCGAGGGGCAGCCGGGAGTTCTCGGTGCACTGCCGCTGCCCGTGCTCGAAGCGGGCCCCTACTTCTCCTACGCGCTCCAGTGGATCGCGTTCGGCACGATGGTGATCCTCGGGTGGGGCTACTTCACCGTCAGGGAGCTGAAGCCAGGAGGGGCGCTGTCCGGGGACGGCCAGGGTGGCGCTCGTCGCAAGTCGGTGGCCGAACTGCTGGCCGAGGACGAGAACGGAACCAGTGACAAGGACGACGAGCGGGATCCGGAGAGCACTGTCGGCACCGGTGGACACTCCGGCACCGACGTCTCGCGGCGCTAACCCGGAGGAAGCGCACGAGCCCGTGGGGGCAGTGCTGGCCATGGTGCCTGCACTCCGCGCCCGCGCATCTGATCGGCGTAACACGAGCACCGGGCGGTGACCCCCTGCGGCTTTGATCGCGCGAGCGGAAGACCGGCACCGACCGGGGTGCCGCCCGCTTCAGCCCCGGCGCCCGCGACGCACGGCCGGCAGCAGGGCGGCGGCGGCCGAGGTGGCACCGGCGAGCCAGCCCACCACGCGGGACAGCTCGACCGCCCTGGTGACGTGGCCCGCGTCGGGATTGCGCCCCTCGCCGAGCACGGGCAGCTCCCGGACCCCGTCCGGGTACACCGTGCGCCCGCCGAGCCGGATCTCCAGCGCGCCTGCGTAGGCGGCGACGACCCGGCCCGAGTTCGGGTCGGGGTGCAGCACCGTGTCCCTCCGCAAGGCCCGCCACGCGCCACCGGCCGACCCGCCGACGACCGGGGCTCCTGCCACGGTCAACGCGGCCGTCACGCGGGTGGGCAGCAGATTCATCGCCGTGTCGAGGCATGCGGCGGGAAGTCCGAACCGCCGACTTCCCCCGCCTTCGGTGGCCACCCTGCCGACCACGCCTGCAGCGCGCGACGCGAGCAGACCGGGCATCCCCGCGAGCGCGCCCCACAGCAGGGGCGCGACCACCGTGTGGGACGTGTTGTGCGCGACGGCCTCCACCGAGGCCCGCGCCAGCCCCACCGTGTCGAGATCCTGCGAGCGGCGTGAATCCCAGAGCGCCAGGGTCTGGCGGGTGGCGTTGCCGTCGCCCGTCTCCAACTGCCGGGCCAGCGCCGTGCCGTCGGTGGCGAGGCGGGCTCCCCCGAGCACCGCCCAGGTGCCCGCGGCGGTGGTGACAGCGCTCAGCAACGGGCGGCCTCGGGCAACGCGTTCGAGGGCGGTTCCCGCCAGCACAGCCGCGCCTGCCACCACGCCGACGTGCACCGCACCGGCGAGCTGACCGTCCGACGGCAGCCGTCCACGCACTCCCCGTGCGACCTTCTCGATCGTGGCGTCAGCCCGCCCTCGCACCGACTCGCCGACCATCGCGTCGGCCATGACGCCCAGCAGCAGTCCCACAGCCCGCGCCGCGCTCACTAAGACCCCTACCCCCGTGTCTGTCCGAGTGCCGCGAGACTATCGCCTCGCTTCCCGCTCAGTTCCCTGCCTCCGCCCACGCGCGCAACATGACGTGTGCGATAGAAGTCCCCCCAGCGAGCCTGAGATCGGGGTCGTTCCGGGTGAGAGCGGCACGCACCCGTTCGCGAGACACCCACATGGCGTCCTCGATCTCACCCTCGGCCGGGGTCACCCGAGCCGCGACATCGGCACGAGCAGCGAACCCGATCATGATCGAGCGAGGGAACGGCCACGGCTGGCTTCCGAGATAGCGGATGTCACGGACCGCCACCCCGACCTCCTCCCTGATCTCCCGCTCGACGCACAGCTCCAGCGACTCGCCTGCCTCGACGAAACCAGCGAGCACCGAGTAACGCTTCGCGGGCCACACCGGACTCCGGGCCAGCAGCACGTTCTCGCCGTTGACACCGATGTCGTCATGCACGAGGCAGATCACGGCGGGGTCCGTCCTCGGGTACTCCTCGCGCCCGCATTCCTCGCACACGCTGGCCCAGCCGTACTGCCGAAGGCCGGTCGGCCCACCGCAGAGGGCGCAGTGCCGGGCACGGCGATGCCAGTTACGCAGCGCCACCGCCGTGGTGAGCAGCCCCGCGGCCGTGTCGCCGAGCACCATGCCGTGTGTCCGCAGGTCCACCCACACCTCGCCACGTGCGACGGGAACCTCTGTCGGCAGACCCCAGCCCAGGTCGAGCGGAAGGCTGCCGGCATCGGCACCAGGGTCCGCGAGCACGGCCCAGTAGTCGGTCTCCTGCCACTGCCCGAGGAAGACGGCCCCGTCGGGCAACTCCGGTGCGACGTCGGGCGCCGGTGTCGTGGACAGCGGCACATCGCGCGGGTCGGCACTCGTGATCAGCTCGTGGGGCACCGGGGAGCGGCCGTGGCTGTCCACCCTCACGACCCGCGCCGACGACCAGCCTGCCCGCATCCGTTCCGGGTCGGTGCGCAGCGCCTCCTGCCGGTCGGCTGTCGATCGTGACAACGCGGGTGGCGACGACAGCCGGAACGGAACGGCGTCGTTCGCCGAGGCGCCGGAGTGCGCAGGGGTCATCGAGATCGCCGGGTTCACCGGGCGGAACCTGGCTCGGCGCCGAGGACCACACCGCCCAGCGCGGTCAGCTTCGGCGCGAGCACATCGGCGTCACCGACCACGACCCCGGTGAAACGGTGGGGCGCGAAGAACTCCAGTGCGGCCTGCGCCACCTGCTCCGTGGTCACCGAGGCCAGCCGCTGCGGATGCTCGGCGAGCCATTCGATTCCCAGTCCCACGGCGGTCAGCGCGGCGAGCTGACTGGCGAGTCCCGCCTGGGACGACGACGCGATCAGCAACGTCCCCACCGCGTACTGCCGGACGGAATCGACCTCGGTGTCCGTGGGTGGCACGAGCGCGAGCCTGCCCAGCTCGTAGCGGGTCTCCAGCAGAGCGGCGGCGGTGACCTCGCTGGCGGTGTCGGCCTCGACCTGGACGGTCGCCTTGGCCCCGGTGAACTCGAACCCGGAGTGCGCGCCGTAGGTGTATCCCTTGTCCTCGCGGATGTTCTCCACGAGGCGCGACGAGAAGTAGCCGCCGAAGGTCAGGTTGGCGAGCTGGAGCGCGGGGTAGCGGGGGTCCGTCCTCGGCAGCGCCTGCGCCGAGAGCCGGATCTGCGACTGCACCGCGCCGGGCCTGCCGACGAGCAGGACATCGCCGGGCGAGAGGTCCGGCAGCGGGGGCAGCTCCCGCGCCCGCACGTCACTGGCCCAGCCCGTCAGCGCGCGCTCGACCTCGGCCACCGCGGTGTCCGGGTCAACGTCCCCGACCACGACCAGCGTGGAGCCGCCCGGCAGCACCGACGCCGCGTGCAGCGACCGCACCCCCTCCCCTTCCACGGCGGCGACGTCGGTGGCCATCGGCATCTCGCGCGTGTAGGGGTGGTCGCCGTAACGCCGGCGCTGCAACGCCTCCCGTGCGATCACCCTGGGCTGGGTGCGTGCCACCGCGAGCCGCTCGGAGATCCGGTCGGCCTCCCTGCGCACCTCCGCGTCCACATGCGACGCCTCGGTGAGCACATCGGCGAGCACGTCGAGCAACTCGGGCAGTTTCCCGGCCAGCGCGCTGCCCGAGACCCGGAGGTGTTCGGGATCGACGACGGTGCCGAGATCTCCGCCGATGAGCGCGAGGTCGGTGTCGATGCCGACGCGGTCGCGGCGGCGGGTGCCGGTGAGCAGCGTCTCGGCGAGAACCTCGGCGGTGGCCGGGTGCATCGGATCGTCACCCGCGAACGGGATCGTCAGGCGCAGCTCGACCATCGGCACCGTGGGCTTGCGCACGGCGAGCACGCGAAGCCCGTTGCCGAGCACCGTGTCCACGTGGGCGAGTTCCGTGGCGCGCTTCTGCTCTCCCAGCGGGGGTAGTGGCCTCGGGCCTTCCTCCGTGTGGCCGATCTCCTCGGCGGAGCGATAACTGGTCGCGCTCACTGGGCACCTCCCTGTCCCGGTTCCACCACGAGAACGGCACGCGAATCGGGTCGCAGCGCCTTCGCCGCCTCGGACACCTGCTCTGCCGTCACCGCCGCGATACGCTCCGGAAGCCGGTACACCAGCGCCGCGTCACCGTAGAGCAGCTCCAGCGAGCCGAGTCCGAGTGTGCGGGCCACGAGCCGGTCGTGATCGGAGTGCAGGTTGGCGCTCCACCTGGCGGTCACCTTGGCGAGTTCACGCTCCCCCGGCGGCGTGGTGGCGAGTGCGTCGAGTTCGGCGTCGAGCGCGTCGAGCACCCGCTCCGGCGACGTGTCGGGGCCGTGGATCGCGGTCACCGAGAACGTGTCGGGATTGCGCGCCTCGAACGGCCCGAAGAGTCCCGCCCCCGCGTTGACGTCGGTCACCAGCGGTTCGGTGTGCACGAGGCGTTGCTGCAACCGCGACGAGTCACCGTCGGTGAGCACTCCCGCCAGCACGAGATTGGCGAGGTAGGCATCGAGTTCGTTGATCGGGTCAGGCATGCGGTAGCCCACCGCGAGCGCCGGCAGCGGCGCGTGCGGGTCGATGTGCGTACCCCGCCGCTGTTCGGTGGGGCGGGGTTCGTCGAACGAGGGCCGGTGCGGCTTCGGCCGCGCGGGCACGTCGCCGAAGTGCTTCTCCACGAGGTCGCGGGTGCGCTCGACGTCGAGGTCGCCTGCCACGGTGAGCACCGCGTTGGCGGGCGAGTAGTAGGTGTCGAAGAAGGCCGCGCAGTCGTCGAGCGATGCCTGTTCGAGGTCGGTGAAGTCGCCGTAGCCGTTGTGGGCGTTGGGGAACGTCGAGTACAGCACCGGGGGAAGAAGGATCCACGGGAACCCGCCGTAGGGCCGGTTCAGCACGTTGAGACGGATTTCCTCCTTCACCACGTCGATCTGGTTGGCCAGGTTCTCGCGCGTCAGCTTCGGTGCGCGCATCCGGTCTGCCTCGAGGAACAACGCGCGTTCGAGAGCAGCCGACGGCAACACCTCGAAGTAGTCCGTGTAGTCGGGGTGGGTCGAGCCGTTGAAGGTGCCCCCACTGCTCTGCACGTGGCGAAAGTGAGCGAGCTTCTCCAGGCTCTCGCTACCCTGGAACATCAGGTGCTCGAAGAGGTGGGCGAACCCCGTGCGCCCTTCCGGTTCAGAGCGGAAGCCCACGTCGTAGTGCACGCTCACCCCGACGACCGGCGCCGTCGGATCGGGCGCGAGCACAACCCGCAGGCCGTTGTCGAGGGTGAACTTGTGGAGTTCGGAGACGGCCATGACCACACCCTACGGGTAGCGTCGGCCACACCAGCAGCAGAGGAGCACTGAGTTCCCTGGGACAGCCACGCGAGCGAACCGTCCTCGTCACCGGGGCCACCGACGGCCTCGGAAGGCGTCTCGCGGCCGAGCTGACCCGTCGCGGCGCGAGGGTGATCGCCCACGGCCGCGACCCCGCCAAGCTGCGCGCGCTGCGCCGGGAAACGGGCGCCGAGGTCGTCCGCGCCGACTTCAGCGAGCTACGCCAGGTCGATCGTCTCGCCGCCGAGCTGCTCCAGCGCTACGACCGCCTCGGCGTGCTGGTGAACAACGCCGGTGTCGGGGTCGGGCGTGACCCGACGCGGCGCGAGGAGAGCGCCGACGGCTACGAGTTGCGGTTCGCCGTCAACTACCTCGCTCCGTATCACCTCACCCGCAGGCTCCTTCCGCTGCTGAAGGCTCCCGCTCGTATCGTCAACGTCGCGGCGGCGGGACAGCAGGAGTTCGGCTTCCTCGACCCGCAGCTACACCGCCACTACAGCGGCGCGTCCGCCTACATGCGCAGCAAGCTCGCGCTGGTCATGCACACGTTCGACCTCGCGGAGGAGTTGAGGGGCAGCGGCGTCACGGTCAACGCCCTGCATCCCGCGACCTTCATGGACACCACGATGGTGCGCGAGTCGGGGCGCACACCCCTGAGCACTCTGGACGAGGGCGTGGCCGCGACGCTGCGGTTGATCCTCGACGAGGACCTCACCGAGGTCACGGGGCGGTTCTTCAACGGAACCCACGAGGCGGACCCGCACCCGCAGGCACACGAAAGGCGGGCGCGCGAGAGACTGCGGCGGCTCAGCGACGAACTGGTCGCCGAAGCGCTGAGTCGCTGAGAACTCCGAAGGCACCGAAGGCTCTCGATACTCGCTGGATCCTCGGGGTGTGCTCGGGTCACGGCCCGCACCACGTCGTGAGCAGCGTCCACACGGCGGCATGCACGACCCTGTGCCCTGCCGCGGTGAGGTGCACCGCGTCAGGCAGGTAGAGCTCCTCCGCCCCCGGCGTTCCACCGGCGGGCAGGTACTCGCCGAGGTCGAGCACCTCGGCACCCTGGTCGGCCGCGACCGTCTCGATGACGGCGGTGTAGGCGTTCCACGGATACACCGGGTCGGGCACGAGCCGTGTGCCTGCCTGGGGCTGCACCACCAGCAACACGGTGGTCCTCGGCGACGCCGTGTGGAGTTCGACCACGAGGCGGCGGTAGTGCTCGTCGAAGTCGGCCGGAGGGAGGTCGGCGACGAATTCGGCCGTGCCGAGAGCGACGATCACCAGCGCGGGCTGCACGTCGTGCACGGCGTCGGTGGCGCTCGCCGTCTCCTCCCAGCGACCGCCCTCCCCGAAGTCGGCCGCCATGGCGCCGTTGCGGGCGAGGACGGTGGTGATGGTGCCCCACTCGTCGGACGCGCGGCGGGTCAGCACCGAGGTCCAACCGACAGCCGTCGGGGCGTAGCTCCCGCCTCCCGGATGGTCGGGCAGCCCGTATCCCGTGCTGTGCGAGTCGCCGAGGATCATGATCGACGACTGATCGCCGCACCACGCCGGATCGGTGGACGCGGTGGTGGCTCGCGGGGTGAAGCACGCGGACAGCACCGATGCCGTCACCGTCATCAGCAGCACCAGCCCGGCCGCGCGCGGCCGAAAGGGCCTTCGCCGTTCGCCCTGTCTCCGGCACCCACGACGACCCACGGTGTCACCTCGCCGCGACGCTTGAGCCGGACACGGTGCACCGGCGGCGTCATCGTGCTCTTCGGCAATTCCGGCCCCCGTGTTTCATCCGCCCGGGAAATAACCACCTGTGAGTGACATCACGACAGTTCCGCACCGTCCGTGACAGCTCGTGCGATCAGCGGGGCACCGGCAGCTCACCGCTTTTCGCGGGCGAAACGCGCCTTCCGTCAGTCGCGGCGGGCCGCCCTCGACAGTTCGTCGGCGAGGTTTTCCCTGCGCATGCGCTGGTCGATGTAGAGCAACGCCGTCACGGCGGCAGAGAACGGCACCGTGACCGTGCGCGCCACGGCACCGCCGAGCTCGCGGATCAGCAACTCCTCCGGCGTGTAGCCGCGTTGCGGGGCCTGCGGGTCGATCGCGAGGCCGAACGGCCACTGGATCAGGTTGGAGATCACCCAGGTGAGCACGACAGCGACAACCAGAACGCCGAACACCCGCCACCACGCGCCCTGCACGAGGGCCACGGAACGGCGCAGCGCTTCGCCGACCCGGCCGCGTTCGAGCACCAGCGCTGGCGTGGCGAGGCTCAGCAACGCGTACAGCCACACGCCGGGCACCACGAACAGGAAGGTGCCCACCATGACCGCCACGGTCACCACCAGCGTGAGACCCAGCAGCGCCACGACCCTCGGCCGCAGCTCCTCCCACGCCTGCCGCACCCCGATCTTGTGGCCGAGCACCGCTCTGCCGACCACGACCGTCAGCAGTCCCGCGAGGAACGTCTGAGTCACCAGCGTGATCAGAGCCAGGACCGCGAACTGAGGGACGGTCTCTTGCAGTTGTGTCATCGCCTGATCGAGCCGCACCTCGGGAGGCGCGTCCGCGGCGATCACGGGAACGGGGCTCGTGGCGTCGAGCAGCCACAGGTCGGCGGCGTAGTAGATCGCGGCACTGACGATCGCAACGACAGCGGCCGAACCGAACACCACACCCGCGTACCTGCGCAGCGTCGTGACGGCGCCTTCGAGGATCTCCCCGAGCAGCAGCGGGCGCAGCGGCACGACGCCCGGCCGCCGATCGCGGGATGTTGACCAGCCTGCGGAGTCGGACATACCTCCATCCTGACGCCTCCCCCCTTCACCTGGTCCTGCCGGGGTCCGCCGTGGCGGCGCACGAGTTCGACGGGAAACCAGGCACACCTTCCCTCCGAGGCACCCGCCGAGTCACCGCCGAGCCGCCCCGGCCGGGTGGCGGCTGGCTATGCTGGCGAGCGAGTTCGGATCGACGCGCGGGGACGACGAGATGACACAACCGCCACCGTGGCAGGGACCAGGGAGCCACGGTCAGGGCCCGCGACCCTCAGGCCATCACCCTTCCCCACAGCAGGGACCAGCGGGTCCGGCTGGGCGGCCGCCGAGAAAACCGGCCTGGCCGTACGCCGTCGCGTACGGGGCAGGTTCCCTGCTGCTCGTCGGTGTCCTCGTGCTGGTGTACGTGTTCACCACCGGGACCGGCACCCCCACGCCGACTCACCCCGCCGCGCCACCGCCTTCGCCGCTCACGGCCGTGCCCAGCAGCGAAAGCCCGGCTCCCACTCCCAGCACCAGCTCGGAGCTGACGGGCCCGCGCTCCACTCCGCCTGCCGGCGGCGCGTCGGCGGAGGGGCAACCCGCGGACCCGAATCAGCCCGCGAAGATCTTCAAGCTCGCCGACCACCCCATACTCCAGGACCCCGACGCCGGCCTCGCCAACCGCGCCTGCCACCTGCCCGGATGGCAGAGCACACCGGAAGGCGCCGAGGCGTTCTTCACCGCCGCACGAGAGTGTCTCGACGCGGCGTGGGAGCCGTTCCTGCGGGCCTACAACCTGCCGTTCACCCCGCCGAGGTTGCACTTCCCCTCCTCCGCGAGTTTCGACACCCAGTGCGGCCGGATCAACGTCGGTATCGCCACGGCGGCGTACTACTGCGAGGGCGACCTCTACCTGCCCTACGACGGGCTCCAGACCCAGCAGTACGGCGACACCCCCGGCGTCTATCTCGCGTTGTTCGCGCACGAGTACGGCCATCATGTTCAGGAGATGGCGGGGATCATGGACGCGGCGTGGGATCGTATCTACGCCGAGGGCAAGGACAGCCCCGCCGGGCGGGAGATGTCGCGGCGCAAGGAATTGCAGGCGCAGTGCTTCTCGGGGATGTTCCTCGGCGCGCACGTCGATCAGGGCGGGTCGATCACCCGCGAGATGTACAACGCGGCCTGGTACGACCAGGAGACCAGGGGCGACGACACCTCGGGAACCCACGACCACGGCACCAACGCCAACTACGCGAAGTGGTGGCGTGCGGGCGCCTACGACAACCGCATCGTCGATTGCAACACCTTCGCAGCCCCGAGCGAGGACGTGGCCTGACCAAGCCAAGCCACCCGTGTCCGCACTTCCTGCACGCGTGTCGGCACTTGATGTCCGTGTCCGCACTTCCCGTACGCGTGTCCGCACTTCCCGTACAGGCTTTGGTACTCCCTGTACGGGCGGGGTCAGACCGTCGCGAAGCTCGCGCGCTCGGTCTTCGGGCCGCGAGCCAGCAGGAAGGCGTAGGTTCCCCCACCGGCACAGCCCAGCAGGAGCAGGCCGAGACCCACCGGCCTGCGCAGGTCGTTGATCCCCGGAGCGGTGGCCGCGAGTGCGACCTCCACCGGCCCTTCCGCCTCGGCGGGGTCGTCCTCAAGGGCGATCCGCACCGACTCGTCCTGGTCGTGTCCGCACCCGCTGAGCAGCCCCTCGTGGGTCTGCCCTGCGAGCTGGAACCGCACGACCTCCTCCGCGTCGGGGTTCGAGCATTCGACGGGCTTGGTCACCGTCGCATCGACGACCCTGCGCTCCGCCTGCGCGGACCCGGCACCGAACAGCGACGGCCCCATCCACCAGGCCCCGAGCATGATCAGAATCCCCATCACCGCGGCGACACCGAGCACCTGCGGTGTCAAACGCGGCGTTCGCCGTCTTTCTGGGTTCGAGGGCTGCGGCACGCCTCAATGCTTCCAGATCGTCAAGCCGCTGCCCACCAGGTGGGGGCGGTGACCTGTCACGGCACAGTCTCCTCCCCGACCGACACCTTCTTCACGTAGAGCAGCCGGTCGCCCCGCTCCAGCGAGTCGGCTTCGGGAGCGTCCACGCGGTAGAGCGTGCCGTCGCGCACGAGGCCCAGCACGATGTCGGGAAGGTGCCGGGGCGAGCCGCCCTCCTCGGACGGTTCGACGGGACGTTCCGCGATCGCGAGCCCGGCCTCCGGTGTGAGCAGGTCCTCCACCATGTCCACGACCCTGGGTGTCCTCGTGGCGATACCCAGCAGGCGGCCTGCCGTCTCGCTCGACACCACGACCTGATCGGCGCCGGACTGCTTCAGCAGGTGCACGTTCTCCGCCTCCCGCACCGACGCGAGGATGCGGGCCTTCGGAGCGAGTTCCCTCGCGCTGAGCGTGACGAGCACGGCCGTGTCGTCGCGGTTCGGGGCGACCACCACCGCGCTGGCCCTCTGCACACCCGCGACCCGCAGCACGTCCGAGCGCGTCGCGGAACCGTGCACCGTGATCAGGCCGCGAGCGCTGGCCGCGTCGAGTGCGGTGCGGTCGGTGTCCACGACCACGATCTGGCTCGGGTCGCTGTCCTCCTCGCCGAGCAGCGCGTTCACCGCCGAACGGCCCTTCGTGCCGAACCCGATGACGACCACGTGGTCGCGCACTGTGCGCCTCCAATTCTGGATCCGGAACGCCTGCCGTGAGCGCTCGGTCAGCACCTCCAGTGTCGTTCCGATCAGCACGATCAGGAACAGCACCCGCAACGGCGTGATGAGGATGATGTTCACCAGCCTGGCCGTGTCGCTGGCAGGCGTGATGTCACCGTAGCCCGTCGTGGACAGCGTCACGGTGGCGTAGTAGAAGCTGTCGAGCAACGAGATGCCGTCGTCGTTGGCGTCGCGGTACCCGTCGTTGTCGAGGTAGACCACGAACACGACGGCGAGCAGGGCCAGCAGCGCGAACAGCACCCTGCGGGCGATCGCCCTCGCCGGGCTGATCACGGTGGCAGGCATGTTGACGATCCCGACCAGCGCGTGTCCTGGCCGGTCGGACAGCTTCTCCTCGCGGAGGTTGAACTTCCACGGTCTCACCATGATCGCCCAGCGCCCGTTCCCGTCGTCATGTCGGCTCACCGTCCTGTGCCTGCCCCGGCACCGTACGCAGCAAGGATCGCAGCCCCTCGGCGTCGGCGAGATCGACGGGCCGCACGGTGCGGTTGAGCCGCACGTAGTGGAACGCGGCCCGCACCTTCTCCAGAGGTGTGCCCGTCAGATCCGCCCACGCCAACCGGTACGCGGCGAGCTGCACGGCGAGCGCCTGCATGCGGCCAGCGTCCGGCAGCGCGCCGGTCTTCCAGTCCACGACGGTCCAGCCGCCGTCCGGATCGGCGAACACCGCGTCCATCCTGCCCCGCACGGTGACGCCGTCGAGGTTGGTGGAGAAGGCCACTTCCACGTCGTGCGGGGTGCGCTTGGCCCACGGGCTCCGTTCGAAGGCCGCTTTGAGTTCGTCGAGATCGGCGGAGTCGCCGTCGTCGTCGAGGTCGGCCGCGCCGGGCAGGTCGTCGAAGTCGAGGAGTTTGTCGCCGGAGAAGCGGCGTTCGAGCCACCCGTGGAACTCGGTTCCTCTGCGGGCGTAGGTGTTCGGGGCGAACGGCAGTGGCCTGCGCAGCCTGCGCGCGAGATCGTCCGGCTGCCCCGCGAGGTCAACGAGCTGGCTCACCGACAGCTTGCCGGGTAGCTCGACCTCGGCCTGCGGCTGCCTGGTGCGGGCCCGTTCGGCCAGCAACACGTCGGTGTCGGCCACCCAGCCGTCGGGATCGTCCTCCTCGGCGGCGACGCCAGAGTGAGCGGTGTCCTGGCCGACTTGGCCTGCCGGAACGTCGGTGACCTCCGGCAACACGGTGCCCTGCCGGTGCTCCTCGGCTTCGAGGGCTTGCAGCTCCCTGAGGACGAGACGCGCGCCCTCGTCCACGGCCGCGCGACGGCGGCCGAGTGGATCGACCGGCCACACCTCCTCCCGCGATGTCTCCGACAGCGGGTTGTCTCCTGGCTCCGAGGTCCAGCGCTCGATCACCCCGGTTCCGGGCCGCTGGCCGAGCAGCTCCGCGATCTCGTCGAGGAAGGGCGACGGCTTCTTCGGGTTCGCGGCCATGGGGTCGTTCCACCAGTGGCCGGAGGCGAGAAGGCAGTGCTCGGAACGGGTCAGCGCCACGTAACACAGCCTGCGCTCCTCCTCGGCGTGCCGCTGTTTGAACCGCTCCTCGTGGTCGGCGAGGGCCTCCATGACCTCCTTGCGGTCCTCACCGCCGTGCAGGTCGAGCGGGGGCAGGTCCTGCGCGTCACCCCGCAGCGCGGCAGGCAGTTCGGTGACCGTCTTCAACCACGACGTGGTCTTGCGGTCGTTGGGAAACGTCCCTGCCACGAGATGCGGCACCGCCACGATGCGCCACTCCAGCCCCTTCGCGGCGTGCGCGGTGAGCACCTGCACCCGCTCCGGCGCCACCTCCACCTCACCCGGGGTGAGGCCGTCCTCGGCTCGGGCGGCCGTGGAGAGGTAGTCCACGAAGGACAGCAGGGTGGCCGTCGGGGAACTCTCGGCGTAGTCGTGGACGACCTCGGCGAAGGCGTCGAGGTGGGCCCTGCCCACCGCCCCCGGTCTGGCGAGCGCCTCGATGTCCAGCAACATGGTGCGCTCGATGTCGGAGACCAGTTCGGGCAGCGGCTGGTCAAGCCTGCGGCGCAGCGCTCCCAGCTCCCCGCTCAGCCTGCGGATGCGCGTGTATCCCTCCCCTGAGTAACGCGAGGGCTCGCCCGGATCGTCGAGAGCGTCCACGAGGCCGGCCTGCTCGGCGCGCTCCGACATCACCGCCGTGTCGGAGGAGCCCGCGGCCGACAGTTCACGCGCCCTGCTCCACAGCGCTGCGAGGTCGGCGGCACCGAGCCGCCAGCGCGCCCCGGTGAGCAACCGGGCCGCAGCCGTGCCGGACAGCGGCTCGGCCAGCACGCGCAGCGTGGCCACGAGGTCGGCGACCTCCGGTTCGTCGAGCAGCCCGCCGAGCCCGACGACCTCCACCGGAAGGCCGCGTTCCCGCAGTGCGGCGGCGATGGGCGCCATGTCGGCCCGCCTGCGCACGAGCACGGCCGCCGTCGGAGCGGCACCCGTGGCATCCCGCTCCGCGAACCAGCGCTCGGCGATCCGCTCCGCCACCCACTCACGCTCGCTCACCACGTCCGGAAGCAGTGCCACCCGGATGTCGGCAGGCCCCGCGTCGGGGCGCGCCCGCAGCTCACGCACTCCCAGCCCGCTCGCTCTCAGCGGTTCGGCGACCCTGTTCGCGAGCGTCAGAACCTCGGGTGGGTTGCGGAAGCTCGTGAGCATGCCGTACTCGCGGGCGGGTACGAGGTTGCCCTGCGGACTCTCCTGACGATCACCGTTTCCTTCGGCGGCGCGGCGCCGGGGGAAGTCGGTGGTGAACCTCGGCAGGTTCGCCGCGCTCGCACCCCGCCAGCCGTAGATCGCCTGCGCCGGATCGCCGACGGCGGTCACCGGCATGGGCTCCCCGCCTCCGAACAGCGCGCGGAGCAGAACGCGCTGGGCGTGGCCGGTGTCCTGGTACTCGTCGAGCAGCACGGCTCCGAAGCGCGAGCGTTCCGCGGCGACGACGTCGGGCTGGGACTGCGCCAACCGCGCGGCCAGCGACATCTGATCGGCGAAGTCCAGCGCGCCCTCGGCGCGTTTGCGCTTCTCGTACGCCTCCACAAGGGGCAGCAGTTGCAGCCGGAAACGCTGTGCCGCCACGAGCTTGGCCAGTTCTTGCGGCAGCTTGGCCCCCTGCCGTTTCGTTTTCGGCGCGGATTCGACGAGGTCGCAGAACCACGCCGTGTACTCGCGGAGCCGATCGGGTGTGACGAGGTGTTCGCCCAGTTCCCCCGCGAGGGCGAGGATGTGCTCGGTGATCGTGGTGGGGACCTTGTCGGTGTCCAGATCGGAGTCCCACGACGACACCACGCGGTGGGCGAGCTGCCACGCCGCGGTCTCGGACAGGATGCGCGCACCGGGCTGCACCGGCAGCCGCAGGCCGTGCTCGGCCAGCAACCGCCCCGCGTAGGCGTGGTAGGTCAGCACGGTCGGCTCGCCGGACGCGACCGCGAGCCTGCGCTCACCGCTGGGGTCGAGGTCGTCCAGCAGGCCCGATCCGGCCAGCCGCCGCAGGCGCGCCCGCACCCGCTCGGCGAGCTGGCGCGCCGCCTTCCTCGTGAAGGTCAGCCCCAGCACGCGATCGGGAGTGACCAGGCCGTTGGCCACCAGCCAGACGACGCGCGCCGCCATCGTCTCCGTCTTGCCCGCGCCGGCACCCGCGACCACCAGAGCCGGTTCCGGCGCCGAGGCGATGACGTCCGCCTGCTCCCGCGTCGGCGTGGGCAGTCCGAGGGCCTCGGCGATGTCGGCGGGGGACACAAACCGGGCAGGCTGCCCCGGCCTCGCGGCCTCGCTCACGCTCGTCACGACCCCGTCACCTGCCTGCCCTCGGGGCGCAGCGGGCACGCGGGCTTGGCTGGGCACCGCGAGCAGTCCACGTTCTCCCTCGCCGCGTACGCGGGGCCCGTCGTGTCGAGCGCCGCTGCGCGCACGTCGCCCTCCCACCGCTGTGCGGCCTCGTCGTCCAGCGGCGGCTGCTCCACCACCACGGCCCCTGTCCTGTTGTGGGACTTACCGACGTACAGCAGCCTCGCGCCGCCGGTGCTGCCCTCGTGATCGTCGAACGCCCCGAGCAGAGTCGCCAGCTGGTAGACCGCGAGCTGCGGGTGCTCGACGGCAGCGGCTGCGGTGACGGCGCTCTTGCTCGTCTTCAGGTCCACGACCACGGGTCTGCCCTCGGCGTCGAGTTCCAGCCGATCGACCCGGCCCGTCAGCGCCACCGTGGGCTGCCCCTCCACCTCGGGCAGCTCCACCCGCATGTCCTGCTCCACGGCGTGCTGGGTGAGTTCGGACCGGCTTTGATGCAACCAGGCGAGGAAGTTGCGCACCATGCCCTCGATCCTGGCGCGTTCCTTGCGGGAGAACCACGGCGCACCGGCGTCCACCTTCGCCCACGCCGCGTCGAGTTCCTTCCACAGGGTCTTCTCGTCGGCACCCTCGGCCGCGGCCTGTGCCAGTGCGTGCACCAGGGTTCCCGTGACGGCGGGCAACGGAGCGGGATCGGTGCCACCGTGCCGCTCCAGCAGCCAGCGCAGCGGGCACTTCACCAGTGTGTCCACAACGGACGGAGAAACCCTGATGACCTCGCCCGGCCTCCGCAAGGGCGTCTCGCTCGAGGGTTCGGTGATGCCGTACCACTGGGCTGGGTGCGCGCCGGGCACCCCCGCGCGGGCAAGGCGAGCGAGCTGCCGCGCCGCGAGACTCCGGCGTGCCGAAGGCAGCTCGGGGTCGGTGACCGCCGCACGCAGTTCCCCCACCAGCTCGGCGAGGGTCAGCCCCCGCTCCCTCTGCTCGGCACGCACGTCGGGACCGGCCTGCCGCGTGTCCTCACCGCTGTCGGTCAATTCCGAGAGGAACCGGGACGGCTGCTCGTCCTCGCCCTGCACGGCGCTGACGAGCAAGGTCCGTCGCGCCCGGCTCGCGGCCACGTAGAACAACCGGCGTTCCTCGGCGAGGATCGGGGCCGTCGCGGACACCGCCGTACCGTCCACACCGGACAGCAGATCGACGAGCCGTTCGACCCCGAGCAGCGAGCCGCGAAGACGCAGGTCGGGCCACACCCCCTCCTGGAGCCCCGTCACCGCCACCACGGTCCACTCCCTGCCCGCGGCCCCGTGGGCGGTGAGCAGTGAGACACCCCGGCCTCGCGCCGCCGTCGGCGCGAGACTGTCCCCCGCGATGTGCTGCGAGGAGAGGTACTCGGCGAAACCGGCGACACTGGCCCTCGGAAGCCGTTCGACGTAACGGGCCGCCGCGTCGAAGAGCGCCACCACGGCGTCGAGGTCCCGGTCGGCCCGCGCGCCCAGTGTGCCGCCCCGTCCTGCCTGCGCCACGAGTCGGTCGGTGAGCCCACTCGCCTCCCAGACGCGCCACAGCACATCGGTGACCCCGGCTCCCTCGCGGACGGCGTCGTACGCCGTGGCGAGCAGCCTCCCCACCCGCCGCACCGGCAGAGCCTCCGCGTCGGCGAGACCGGCCAGCACGTCGCCGTCCCGCAGCGCCTCGACCAGCAGCTCGTCACTCGACCGCTCGCCACCGGCCACCAACTCCAGCCGCCGCAGCCCACGCCGCAGGCGGCGCAGGGCCAGCGGATCGGCGCCGCCCAGCGGCGAGGCCAGCAGCATCTCGGCGACCTCGGCGTCGAGCACGTCCACCTCAGCCGCCACCCGCAACATCATCAGCAGAGGTCCGACAGCGGGCTGGCGGGCCAGCGGCAGTTCCTCGGCCGTCGTGGCCACGGGAACCCCAGCCGTCGCGAGCGCGCGTTGCAGCAGCGGCAACGACCGCGAGGCCGACCGCATGAGCACCGCCATCTCCGACCACGGCACACCGTCCAGCAGGTGAGCCCTGCGCAGCTGGTCGGCCACCCACGCAGCCTCCGCCGCCGCGGTCGGCAGAAGGCGGGTGCGCACCGTGCCATCGGAGCCACCCGGCGGCCTCGACGTCGAGAAGCGGTGAGCGGACGTGCCGGGAAGGGTCGCCGCGACGCGCGTCACCGTCTCGTGCACAACAGGACCCAGCCGATGTGAACGCCTCAGCACGACGGTGCGCTCGCCGTCGGGGTCGGCGTCGGCGAGCAGGCGTGGATCGGCGCCCCGGAACGAGAACACGGCCTGGTCCGGGTCCCCCGCGAGCACGGCGTCGGCGGCGGAGTCGGCGAGCAACCGCACGAGGCGGTACTGCAAAGGGTCGAGATGCTGGGCGTCGTCCACGAAGAGGTGCCGCACCCTTCGCCGCTCCCTGGCGAGCAGGTCCGGCTCGCCCTCCAGCTCCACGAGCGCGCTCGCCACCAGCTCGGCCGCGTCCAGAGCGGGAGCGCCTGCCTCCCCCACCGCGTTGCCACCGACCCCCTGCAAGAGGGTCACCTGCTCGTACTGGCTCCAGAAATGGCCTGCCGCCACCCACTCGGGCCTGGCCTGGCTCCGGCCCAGCCTGACGAGATCCTCAGGTCCGAGCCCGCGCTCGGCCGCGCGCAGCAGCAGATCGCGCAGTTCCTCGGCAAAGCCGGGAACGGCCAGTGCGGGCCGCAGCGACTCGGGCCAGTCCGGCGCACCGCGTTCGAGGTCGCCCGCGAGCAGCTCCCGCACCACGACGTCCTGTTCGGGACCGGACAGCAACCGGGGTGCGGGGCTGCCGTCACTCGCCGCCTGTGCGCGCAGGACCGCGAAGGCGTAGGAGTGCACGGTGCGCACGAGCGGCTCACGCACCGTTCGGATCCCCGCACCGTCCCCCTCGCCCCCCTCGTCCAGCGCGGTGAGCCTGCGGGTGATGTCGGCACGCACCGCGTCGGCGGCCCTCCGCGACGCGGTCAGCACCAGCACGTTCTCGGGCTCGGCACCATCGGCGATGCGCGCGGCCACAGCGGACGTGAGCAGGGTGGTCTTGCCCGTGCCGGGAGCACCGAGGACGCGGACGAAACCGCGTGGAGCGGCCAGCAGCCACCGGGCGCCGTCGTCCCACTCGTGCCGGGGAAGCGGCCGAGCCGGGGTTCGCACGAGTCGCGCTCGGAGTCCGTTCACGACCTGATGGAATCATGCCGACCCGACGGACCGGCGAAAGCACCGGCGCGCGTGTCCGCACCTGATGCACCTGTGTCCGCAGCCTGCGCGCAGGCGTCCGCATCCGAAGGACGGGAGTACGGAATTAGCGATGAACGAAGAACTGCACGAACGCATCCGCGAGGTGGTTGCCTCCGTTCCCGAGGGCACCGTGTCCACCTACGGCGACGTGGCGGCGCGGGCAGGCGCGTCCACCCCTCGGCTCGTCGGACGCGTGCTCGCCGAGGACGGCCACGACCTGCCCTGGCATCGGATACTCCGCGCCGATGGAACACCGGCCCCCCATCTGGCCTCCGAACAGCTCGCACGACTGCGGGCGGAGGGCGTCGCGGCGGATGGCGGACGCGTCGATCTTCGACGGTTTCGCTGGCGGACCCAATAGGTTAGCCTTGCCTAATGAGCACCGAGGCGACCCGGGCACGACTGGCCTACCTGACCGCGCGCGTGCGCCGCGTCCGCGCACTCACCCCCCGGCTCGTCCGCGTGACACTCGCGGGCGCCGATCTCACCGGATTCGCCGACGCGGGGCCCGACCAGTACGTCAAGGTGTTCTTCCCGGCTCCCGGAACCAGCGCACCGCACCTCCCTCCGCCCCTCGCGGAGGACTCGATGTCCTGGTACCGCCGCTACCTCGCCATGCCCGACGCCGTCCGGCCCGCCATGCGCACCTACACCGTCCGTGCCGCCCGCCCCGAAGCAGGCGAACTGGACATCGACTTCGTGCTGCACGACGACGCCGGTCCCGGTTCGGGCTGGGCCGCGTCGGCGCTGCCCGGTGACGAGGTGGCGCTACTCGGACCCCACGGCCTCTACGACGTGCCGACCGGCACGTCCTGGCAGTTGCTGGTCGGCGACGAATCCGCCGTGCCTGCCATCGCCGCCATCTGCGAGCGGCTCCCCGACGCCGCCACGGCTGTGGTGTTCGTCGAGGTGGCCGACGCCGCCGACGAGATCCCGCTCGCCCCGCACCGCAGCCGCGTTGACGTGCGCTGGGTCCACCGCGACGGCACTACCCCGGTCGGCGCCGCCGTGCTGGCCGCCGTCAGGGAGGCGACGCTGCCTGCCGGTGCGCCGTACGCCTGGATCTCCGGCGAGGCCGACCTCGTCAGGCAACTTCGCCGCCACCTGGTCCGCGAACGCGGCATCGACAAGCGCCACATCACGTTCACCGGCTACTGGCGACGCGGACGCACCGAGGAGGACGCCGGACGCGAGCACCTCCGAGCCCACGACCATGGCGAGGTGCCGAGCTCTCAGGAGTAGAGGCCCCGCAGCCTCGCCACGGCCTCGGACACCCTGCGCCGCAGCTCCGGCGGCGAAAGCACCTCCAGCTCCGCACCGAAGCGCAACAACTGCCCCAGCGCGGGCGCGCCTGACTCCACCGGCAGCTCCACCGTTGACCAGCCGTCGCTGTCGGCGCGCGTGCCGGTGTCGCGCAGCGCCCTCGCGCCGACCGAGCCGAGGAACACCGGGACGAGATCACGCCCCAGCGGGGACAACCGGACCAGCGCCGTATCCGGGTAGAGACGCCGCTCGAAACCCTCCGACCACGACCGCCAGTACTCGGCCAGCGCGAAGCCGGGTGGACGCTCGAACGTGTCACCGAGGTCGGTGAGCGAATCGACGCGCGAAACCCGGTAGGTGCGCACCGAGCCGTCGCAGCGTGCGGCGAGGTACCAGACTCCCGCCTTCAGGACAAGACCGAGCGGATCGAGGTCCCGATCGATGGCGCTGCCGTCCCAGCGCCGGTACCGCACGCGCACCCGCCTCGCATGCCACACGGCGTCGGCGACCTCGGCCAGCACGGGAGCATGGTCGATGCCGCGATGCCAGCCGGGGACGTCCACATGGAACCGTTCGGCCAGCTCGTTCGCCCTGCGGCGCAGTTCGGCCGGGAGCGCGGCGTGCAGCTTCAACTGCGCCGCGGCCAGCACGGTGCCGAGTCCGAGTTCCGACGCCGCACTCGGAAGTCCCGCCAGCGCGAGAGCCTGCGCCTCCTCCTCCGAGAGCCCGGTCAGCCGCGTGCGGTACCCGCCGAGCAGCCGGTAAGCACCGGTGCGTCCCCTGTCCGCGTACACAGGCACGCCCGCCGCCGAGAGCGCCTCCACGTCCCGGTAGATCGTGCGCACCGAAACGTCGAGCTCGTCGGCGAGTTCCTTCGCCGTCATCCGTCCCCGGTTCTGCAAGAGCAGCAGCACCGACAGCAACCTGCTCGCTCGCACGACGTCCATTCTGCTCGGAAAGACTGACAGAAGGTGACAGGTATACGGTGCATGCTCGACGTCATGAGCACGAACGCCTACACCATGACCAGCTGGGACGAACACATCGTCGCCGGCGGCGACACCGGTCCCCGCTACGCCCACGCCCACGCCACCTTCACCTACGCGGGGGTGATCGAGGGGTCTTCCACCGTTGACTACCTCCTGTACTACGACGAGGCAGGCGCGCACGGCGAACAGCGCGCGCCAGGGTACGAGAGGATCGAAGGCAGCGTCGCGGGCCGCTCCGGAACGTTCGTCCTCCGGCACGACGTCGCCTATTCCGACGACGGGATCTCTGACCGGTTCACCGTGGTTCCGGGGTCGGGGACAGGTGAACTCGCCGGGTTGTCGGGAAGTGGCACGGCGACGTCGGCGAGCGAGACGGTGCCGTACACGTTCGACTTCCGGTTCGCCTGAGCTCCGAACCTCCAACACGGATGCCGTACGGCAAGTGCGGACACCCGTGCAGGAAGTGCGGACACGCGTGCAGGAAGTGCGGACACGGATTGGGGTTCGGAGGGGGCGCGATGCTCAAGATCGATCGCCGGCAGGCGATGGCCTACCGGGTCGCAGCGCACGGGCTGCACAGGCGGCACACGGGTGATCCCGGCGCGCTGGCGGTGTTCGACCTCGGAGTACAGGACGACAGCAGGCGGGGCACCGCCGACCTGGCGATGCTGGCCCGCGTCGAGGGCGCCCTGACCCCGCTGGGCGACGACGAGCGGTTCGTTCTCGCGTGGTCGCATCGAGGTGCGCCGCACTACCATCGCGCGGCCGATTTCCCTGCGCTCGTCACCGCACTGCCGCCGTGGGACGACGCCGACGCCGCAGCGCGGCTGGGCTGGCAGCGCCGTGACGTGGCCGCGGCCGGGATGCCAGCCGACGCTGCCGTGCGCACGGCGGCGGCCGCGTTGCGGAAGGTCGTCACCCGAACCATGACGAAAGGGGCGGTGAGCGAGGCCGTGACAAGCGCGACCCCGGACGGGTTGTCGCTGTGGTGCCGACGCTGTCAGGCCACGCACATCCACGACCAGCTCATGCGGCTGGCGGCACCGCTGGCCGGGCTGGTGCTGGCGCCGGGCGCATCCCCTGCCACTCTCGTGCCGGTTCGACCGCGCCCCCGGCTCGCCGAACACCCGGACGGGCGTGCGGCGACCGGCGTGGTGCGGGCGTACCTGCGGTTACACGGTCCGGCCACGACCAGCGACGCGGCCGGGTTCATGGGCACGACGCGGACGACGCTGGCCGGAACCATGTGGCCGGACGACGTCGTGGAGGTATCGGTGGACGGCAGGCGCGGCGCGATACCCGCCGACGCGCTGCCCGCGGTGGAGAACCCTCCCGAGGCCGACGTCGTGCGCCTCCTACCGCCCAAGGACCCACTGGTGCAGGCCAGGGACCGCGCCCTGCTGGTTCCCGACCCCGCGCACCGCAAGGAGGTGTGGCGAGTCCTCGGCAACCCGGGCACGATCCTCGTCGGCACCGACCTCGCCGGGGTGTGGCGGGCGACGAAGTCCGGTGACCGGTTGGAGCTGACGATGACGGCGTTGCTGCCGCTGCCCGCGCAGGCCAGGACGGCTGCCGAGGCCGAGGCCGACCGGATGCGCGCGGCACGAGGGCTGAGTGAACTGCGGCTGACGTGGACCTGAGCCCCAGCACTGCCGGCTACGGCGTGCTCGTAGCCGACGCTCGGTACGCGCGGCCGCCACCGGGCTACCGCCTGTCCGCCACCTCACTCGCCGCGCGACGGGGCCGTCGTGTGACACAGCAGGGACTCGGCAAGGCAGAACGATCGCGCGCGGATGCGGCGCGGGGCAGGCGACCGCGAGCAGCACGGCCCTCAGCAGTCGCAACGACTGGACGGCGCCAGCCTCGCCGTGGCCCCGGCACCGAAATCAGGGAGCTGCGCCGGTCAGGACGCGACCACCGTGTCGCGCGCGGCCGCGTGGGCGGCGTCGCGCACGGCGACGTGCACGATCCCGCTCACCACCCGCACGGGAAAGGTCGGCACGCTGATGTTCTCGTCGTCGAGGCAATCGCCCGTGCGCAGCGCGAAGCGTTGCTTGTACACCGGGGACGCCACGAAAGGCACCCCCGCGTGATCGCCGACGATGCCCCGCGACAACACGGCCGCACCGCTGAACGGATCGACGTTGGACAGTCCGAGGAATTCGCCCTCGGCCGTGTGGAACACCGCCACCTGCACGGCGTCGCCGAGCAACACTGCCACGCCGTCACCGCGCGGCACGGCCGCCTCGGAACACACCGGTGTCCAGTTCCACGCTGTGCTCATCTGCTCGTCACCTCCGGGATTCCCAGTGAGACAGGCACCCGCTGACCTCGCTCGACCCGGAACGACACAGTCGGGTCGGGGGTTCCGGGCGCGTTGACGAAACTCGTGAACCGGGCGAGCTTGTCCGGATCGTCCAGCACGCCTTTCCACTCGTCGGTGTAGGTGGCAACGTGCCGGTCCATCGCGGCCTCCAGTTCGGCGGCGATACCGAGGCTGTCGTCAACGACGACGCTTCGCAGGTGACCGAGCCCGCCGTCCAGCTCCTCCAGCCACGCCGACGTGCGCTGCATGCGGTCGGCCGTCCGAACGTAGAACATGAGGAACCGGTCGAGCACACGCACCAGCGTTTCGGTATCCACATCGGACACCAAGAGATCTGCGTGGCGGGGTGTGGCCCCGCCGTTACCGCCGACGTAGAGATTCCAGCCGACTTCGGTGGCGAGCACGCCGAAGTCCTTGCCGCGTGCCTCAGCGCACTCGCGGGCGCATCCCGACACCCCGCCCTTGATCTTGTGCGGCGACCGCAGCCCCCGGTAGCGCAGTTCCAGCCGGATGGCCAGGCCGACGCTGTCCTGCTGCCCGTACCGGCACCACGTCGAGCCGACGCACGATTTCACGGTGCGCACCGCCTTGCCGTAGGCGTGTCCCGATTCGAACCCGGCGTCCACGAGCCGCCGCCAGATGTGCGGAAGCTGGTCCACCGTCGCACCGAACAGGTCGATCCGCTGCCCACCAGTGATCTTGGTGTAGAGCCCGAAGTCCTTGGCCACCTCGCCGAGCACGATCAGCTTGTCCGGCGTGATCTCGCCACCCGGAATCCGGGGCACCACCGAGTACGTGCCGTTGCGCTGGAGATTGGCGAGGAACCGATCGTTGGTGTCCTGCAACGTGGCCTGCTCACCCGAGAGGATGTGGCCACCGCCGAGGGAGGCGAGAATCGATGCCACCACCGGTTTGCAGACCGCACAGCCATGCCCGCTGCCGTATCCGGCGATGAGTTGGCTGAAGGTGCCGATCCGAGTTGCCCGCACGATCTCGAACAACTCGGCACGGGAGAACGGGAAATGCTCGCACAGCGCCTTCGGCTGCTCGACGCCGCACGCTGTGAGCAATCTGCCCAGGGTGGGAACGCAACTGCCGCACGAGGTGCCGGCGCGGGTGGCGGCCTTCAGCGCCGCGACGGTACTCGCTCCCTCGGTGACGATGGCCTCCGTGATCGCGCCCTTCGTCACGGCGTTGCAGGAACACACCAGCGCCGAATCGGGCAAGGCCTCCGCCCCCGCCCCTGGCTCCGCGCCGTCTCCACGGAGCAGGGCTGCCGGTTCGGCAGGCAGCGGCGAGCCGACGAGCGGATGCAGCAGCGCGTAACGGCTCGCGTCACCCACGAGCACGCCCCCAAGCAACGTGCCGGCATCGTCGGAGACGACAAGTTTCGCGTAGGTCCCCGCCACCGCGTCGGCGAGCACTACCTCCAGCGCGCCTTCCGTGGTGGCGTGCACGTCACCGAAGCTGGCGACGTCCACTCCCAGCAACTTCAGTTTCGTCGCGGTCTCCGCTCCGGGAAAGGACGCCTGACCACCCAGCAGCGTCGCCGCGACCACCTCGGCCATCGCGTAGCCCGGCGCCACGAGGCCGTAGACGTGGCCGTTGACGGCCGCGCACTCACCGACGGCGAACACATCGGGATCGCTGGTGCGACACGAATCGTCCACCAGCACGCCACCCCGCTCTCCCACCGCGAGACCGCAGGCGCGGGCAAGCTCGTCGCGGGGCCGCACTCCGGCCGAGAACACCAGAAGGTCGATGTCCAGTTCGGTCCCGTCGCCGAGCACGGCGCGGAGCCGGTCGCCGTCGGCGCGGATCTCGTCGGTCGAAGTTCCCGTGTGGACTTCGACGCCGAGGTCGGTGACCAGCCTACGCAGCAGGTTTCCCCCGCCCTCGTCAACCTGAAGCGGCATGAGACGGGGCGCCAGTTCCACCACGTGTGGTGTAAGGCCGAGATCCCGCAGCGCCTTCGCGGCTTCCAAGCCGAGTAGCCCACCACCCACGACGGCGGCGGCCGGACTGTCGCCGCGTTCCCTCGCGCGGTCCACGGCCACTCTGATGGCATCGAGATCGTCGATGGTGCGGTACACGAAGCAGCCCGGCAGCTCACGTCCTGGCACCGGTGGCACGAACGGCACCGAACCGGTGGCCAGCACCAGCACGTCGTAGTGCTGCACCAGACCAGCAGCTGTGCGCACTCGTCTCCGGTCGCGGTCCACCGCGACCACGGGATCACCCAGCCGCAGATCGACGGCCTCGTCACCGGCATAGTCCGCGCCGGGAAGAGTGAGCGCCTCGGCATCCCAGCCTGCCACGTAGGACGTGAGTGCAACCCGGTCGTACGCTGGCCTCGGCTCCTCCCCGAATACGACGATCCGCCACAGCTGCGCGTCATCGCCGGAACGCACAGCCTCCACCAGCCGGTGGGCGACCATGCCGTGCCCGACCACCACAAGAGTCCGCCTCGAAACGCTCCTCGGCGACTGCCCGAATGCTCGTTCCAGTGTCCGATCCATGGCGACCTTTCGTTGCCGTTCCACGGATTTCCATGCTCGTTGCGACCTGTGTCGCTCCTGCGACGGCGATGTTGCGGGCGCGTTACCCACAGCACGCGGGCGATCACGGAGTCAGCACGTCACACCCGAGCCCAGGCGAGGCTTGGTGAGAAGGCCGTCGCGAACCGGGTGCGCAGGTAGAACCACCAGGTGACCAGCAGACACGCCGCATAGCAGGCGCCGAACCCGGCGAGCGCGGGAACGAGGTCACCTGCCGACGACAGCGACGCGCGAAGGGCGAGGTTCACCAGCACTCCACCGAAAGCGCCGACCGCACCGCAGATGCCCACCACGGCAGCAGACTGCCGGGCAGCCCGGGCCGCCGCAGCCCCTTGCTCCTGCCCGGTCTCCTCCGCTCGACGGACGGCGAGGGCGGCGAAGATGACGGCGATCATCCGGTAGGTGGAGCCGTTGCCCGCACCCGCACACACGAACAACATCACGAACGAGCCGAAGAACAGCCCGAAGTCATACCGCGACAGGCTGACCAGCACCCCGAGTGTGCCGAGCAGCAGAGCCGCGAAAGTCCACAGAGTGACAAGGGCGCCGCCGAACCGGTCGGACAGCCAGCCGCCGATCGGACGGGCAACCGAACCGATCGCCGCTCCCAGGAACACGAGTGAGCTGCCATCCTCCGCGAAGGTGAGGTCGAGCAGGAGAGGGAACGCGAAGGAGAATCCGATGAACGAGCCGAACGTCCCCGCATAAAGCAGCGACATCACCCAGGTGTGCTTCGCGAGCAGCGCCTCCCGGTACGCTCGGGCCTCCGGCCTCGCGTGCGTGACGCTGTCCATGAACAGCAGTGCGGCCACCGACGCGACGATCACCAGAGGCAGCCACAGCAGCGCCGCGTTCGCGAGTGTCACCCCCGTGCTCGTGCTGATCACCACGGGTACGGCGAGCTGGGTGACCGCGACGCCCAGATTGCCGCCTGCGGCGTTCAATCCGAGCGCGAGTCCCTTGGCTCGCGAGGGGAAGAAGAACGAGATGTTCGCCATCGACGACGAGAAGTTGCCACCGCCGAGCCCCATCGTCGCCGACGTGAGCAGGAAGAACCAGTACGGCGTGCCCTCGTTGGTCACCGCGAACCACAACATCGCGCACGGCAGGAGCAGCAGTCCCGAGCTGATCGCCGTCCACGCCCTGCCACCGAAGGCGGGCACCGCGAAGGTGTAGGGCACCCGCAGGGCCGCTCCGACCACGTTCGGCACAATGAGCAGCCAGAACGTCTCCCCGACATCGAAGTGGTACCCGGCAGAATCGAGGTCGGTGACCACCACACTCATCAACACCCACACGCTGAACCCGAGGTGTTCCGAGAAAATCGAGAGCACCAGGTTCTTCCATGCGGTCCGCCGCCCCCATGACGCCCAGGACAGCGCGTCCTCCGCGTTCCACTCGTCGAGCCACCGGCCGCGCAGCCGGAACCTCGGGGACGTCGCCGGGGTTCGCGTGATCGTCATCGGTTCCTTCCGGTCAGGCTGTCCGAGCGAGCCAGTCGGCGATGGCACGCACCGTGTCCGCACATCCCCCGCACCCCGTGCCCGCCCGTGTCTCGGCAGCTAGCTCGTCCACAGTGGACGATCCGGAGCGCCACGCTGTCACGAGTCTCCCCTTGCTCACGGAGTTGCACCGGCACACCACAGCGGAGGCAGGGAGGTCGGCGGCTGCCAATGCCCTGGTGTTCGCCGGAAGTGCCCTGCCGACCAGTAGCGCCAGCCGGTCGCTCGGGGCCACCAGCCGCCGGTCGTAGAGGTGGGTCAGGGCCGCGGCGGCGTCGGGAAACCCCAGCATGATGGCCGAGGACACCCGCTCGTCATGAAGGACGAGTTTCGCGTACCGGCGCCGCACCGGGTCGTGCAACCGCAACACCTCCGCGTCGGCGCCCGGCTCGACGTGGCTGTCCCCCAGCGTCGTGAGATCCACTCCGCTCGCCTTGAGCCGGGTCACCACCGACGTCCCCCGGTACCTCGCCGAAGGCCGCGCACCAGTGAGCAGATCGGCCAGCACCGCAGCCTGGTCCCAGGCAGGCTGCACCAGACCCGTGACCGTGCCGGGATGGCGCGCGCAGTCGCCGAGCGCGTGGACCCGGACATCACTGGTGCGCAGCTCGTCGTTGACGACGATGCCGCCTTCCGCTTCGATCCCGGCGCGCTCCGCCAGTGCTGTGTCAGGACGCACGCCCGTACACACGACCACAAGGTCGGCGGCGACCGTGCTGCCGTCGTCCAGCTTCACCCCGTCCCCGGACAGGTACCGCGCCGCCGTGCGCCTGAGACGCAACTCGATGCCCGCATCGCGCAGAGCCGCCGCGAGCACGGCTGCCGCGTCCGCGTCGAGCTGCCGGTCCAGCACGTGGGCCGCCGGATGGACAACGGTCACGCGGTTGCCCCTGCCCGCGAGCGCCCGCGCCGCCTCCAGCCCCAGCAGACCCCCGCCCAGCACGGCGATCCGCGCGCCCCTGCTCGCCGTCCGCTCGATGCGGGCGCAATCGTCGAGCGTGCGGAACGCCACCACACCGTCGGTCAATCCGCCGTCCACCGACAGTCCTTCGACCGGCGGCACACGGGGCCTGCTGCCGGTGGCGAACACCAGAGTGTCGTAGCCCAGTTCGGAACCATCCGAGAGCCGCACCAGCCCCCTGCGAAGGTCGAGATCCACCGCTTCGACGCCGAGCCGCAGATCCACCGCGTGCTCGCGTGCCCATCCCTCGCCGTGCAGACGCACCGAGTCGGCGGCCATGGTTCCCGCCACCACCGATGGCAGCAGCACCCGGTTGTACGCACCGTGCCGTTCCGCACCCACCACCGTCAGCGCCACCCGCTCACCGTCCGGGTCCCGTCGGCGGATCTCGTCGGCCAGCCGCGCACCGGCCATGCCATAGCCGAGCACCACCACGTGGCGAGGCCTCATGCGACGGCCTCCAGGCGGACCGCGCACACCTTGAACTCCGGCATCCGGCTCATGGGATCGAGCGCGGGATTGGTGACGAGGTTCGCCCGTTGCACACCGGGAAAGTGAAACGGCAGGAAGACGACGTCGGGACGTGCCGAAGGCACACACCGGACCCGCGCCACGACCTCGCCCCTGCGCGACACCACTTTGCCGAGTTCGCCGTCGGCCAGTCCCGCGCGCGCGGCTGTGTCGGGATGCACCTCCACGAAGACCGCCCCGACGGCCGCCTTCAGCTCCTCGATCACCCTCGTCTGGGCGCCCGACTGGTAGTGCTCGAGCACGCGGCCCGTCGTGGCCGTCAGCGGGTAGTCGTCGTCGGCGGGCTCGGCGGGACCGGTGTGGTCCACGGCAGTGAACCGCGCGCGGCCGTCGGGATGCGCAAAGGAGTCGGTGAACAACCTTGGTGTGCCGGGATGCCCCTCCCCCCGCACCGGCCAGTACAGCGCCTCCCCCGCCTTGAGCCTTTCGTAGCCGACGCCGGAGTAGTCCGCGGCACCGCCGCGTGATGCGGCGCCAAGTTCTGCGAACACCGCTTCCGGGTCCGTTGGGAAACGGTCGCCCGGTGCCCCGAGCCTGTGCGCCAGTCCGGCGATCACGTCGAGGTCTGTGCGTACCCCTTCTGGCGGCTGCACAGCCCTGCGTCGCAGGAGCACCCTGCCCTCCAAGTTCGTCATCGTGCCGTCCTCCTCAGCCCACTGCGTCACCGGGAACACCACGTCAGCCAGCGCGGACGTCTCCGACAGCACGAGATCCGCCGTGACAAGCAAATCCAGTGTGGACAATCGATCGACCACGTGTGCCACCCTCGGCGCCGACACGGCGGGGTTGCTGCCGAACACCAGCAGCGCCTTCGGTCCCTCCGGTGTGCCGAGCGCGTCGAGCAACTCGTACGCCGAGGGGCCGGGGCCGGGAAGTTCCTCCTCCCGAACACCCCACACCGCCGCCATGTGCCGGCGAGCCTGCGGGTCGCGAATCGAGCGGTAGCCGGGAAGCTGGTCGGCCTTCTGACCGTGTTCCCTGCCGCCCTGCCCGTTGCCCTGGCCCGTGAGGCAGCCGTACCCCGAGCCGAAGTTGCCGGGAAGGCCGTGCGCCAGCGCGAGATTGATCCACGCGCTCACCGTGTCCACCCCTGTCGCGTGCTGCTCCGCGCCCCGGCCCGTCAGTACGTATGCCCGACGCGCGGTCGAGATCAGGTCGGCGACCCTACGCTGGTCGGCGGCTGCCACGCCGGTGATGCGCTCGACCCGTTCCGGCCAGTAGGCGGCGGCCACCCGCCAGGCGTCCGCGAACCCCGTCGTCCGCCGCCGCACGTAGTTCTCGTCGAGAAGACCGTCCGCCACGGTCGAGTGCAGGATGCCCAGCGCGAGAGCCAGGTCGGTGCCGGGGGCGGGAGCGAGATGCAGCGAGGCCGACTCCGCCGTCAACGTGCGCCGTGGGTCCACCACGACCAGCCCGCCCCCGTCCGCGGCCCTGCGTAGATGCCGCATGAACGGCGGCATCGTCTCGGCCGGATTGGCCCCGACCAGCACCACGACATCGGCCTCGCCGAGATCGGTGAGCGGGAACGGCAGTCCGCGGTCCAGCCCGAACGCCCGGAGCCCGGCCGAGGCGGCCGAGGACATGCAGAACCGGCCGTTGTAGTCGATGCGGGACGTCCGAAGCGCCACCCTGGCGAACTTGCCGAGGAGATATGCCTTCTCATTGGTCAGGCCGCCACCACCGAACACCGCGACCGCGTCACGACCATGCTGGGCCTGGATCTCAGTCAGTCGCGAGGCGACGAGGTCCAGTGCCTCCTCCCAGCCTGCCGGGCGCAACATGCCGCGAGCGCGCACCAACGGCGTGGTCAGCCTCGCAGGCGACCGCAGCAGCCCGCTCGACGTCCACCCCTTCTGGCAGAGGCCACCCTGGTTCGTGGGGAACATGCGGGGTGACACCGCACCCGCCGAGCTGATCGTCATAGCGCACTGCAAGGCACAGTACGGGCAATGCGATTCGGTCAGCTCGGTGATCGGCGCCGGGGACTCCATCGACGTCACGGGGACCTCCTGCCTGATCGGCGGCGATACCCGACGCTAAAGAGCCTGTGTTACCCGGACTGTGCCACTGTGTTACAGCCGTGCTGCATTCCCCAGCCTGCATCGCGAGTGTCCTCGGTGAGGACTACAGCAGTTCCGTGACCTCCCCTGCCGCACGGCGAAGGCCGTCGAGGGTCGCGGCGTTGGAGCGTGGGTGCAGCGCGTGCCAGGCGAGACGGAACAACGCCGCCCGCAGCAGCAGTTGCGGCCACTCGGGCAGATGCGACCAGTTCCGCAGCAGTGCCCCGCCAGCACCGCCCCACGCCACGGCGTCCACGGCCGCGACCGCGGCCCCCCACTCGGCGGGGCGGAAGTGCGGCACGAAACCCACGAGGCCGGGCGGCCGGTCCCCATCGAACAGGAGAGTGCCGAAGAGTTCGGCGTGCACGAGCTGGTCGGCTGACCGGATCGGACGGCGGGACGGCGCGAGGATCTCGAACAGCCGTCCGCCCTTGGCTTCGTCCAGCTCGCGGTGTTCCTCACCCCAGGCGAGACGCTCGGCGACGGCGAACACGTCCCGGCGCTCGTCGAGGAAGGCCGGGCGCTCGAACGAGACCGTGGCCTGGTGCAGCCGGACAGCGGCGAGCACGGTGTCGTCCGGCCGGTGTTCGGGTGCACCTGACACATGGCGGCGCGCTCTCCAGCCCCCGACGACCCAGCGCCCGTCGCTGGCCCCGATGGGACGCGCCACCCGAAGGCTGGGCACGTCGAGGGCGGCCAGCGTGCGTGCGAGCCACACACCCTGCGCGCGGTCGGGTACGGGTTCGAGCACCACATCGCCGCAGAGCCACCCCACTCCGCAGGCCAGGGGCTCGACGTCCGCATCGCCGAGCCCGAAGGCGCGTCTGGCATGCTCCGGCGGCGGTCCCTGCATCACGCGGCGACGTTACCCCGCGGCAAGTGCCAACACCCGCACTCTGTGCACATGCCTTTGTACTTCGCGCACGGGTCTTTGCACTTCGGAACCCCCGCGAGGCAGGGATTCGCAGGGCTCAGTACGTCGGCAGGCTCGGGTCCACCTGGGCGGCCCAGGCGAGCACGCCGCCACCGAGATGCGTGGCGTCGGAGAAACCGGCCTTGTGCAGCGCCGCCAGTGCCTCCGCCGACCGGGCGCCCGACTTGCAGTGCAGCACGATGGGCTTGTCCTGCGGCAGTTCCGCCAGCGCCTCCCCCGACAGGATGCGGTCCTTCGGGATGAGCTTCGCGCCCTTGATGTTGACGATCTCGTACTCGTGCGGCTCGCGGACGTCGATCAGCTCGAAGTTGGCACCGGCGTCGAACTTGGCCTTGAGCTCCTGCGGCGTGATCGTGTGGCCGGACGCGGCCCGCTGCGCGTCGTCGGACACGACGCCGCAGAACGCCTCGTAGTCGATCAGCTCGGTGATCTTCGGCGTCTCCGGGTCCTTACGGATCTTCACCTCGCGGTAGCGCATCTCGAGGGCGTCGTACGTGACGAGCCTGCCGAGCAGCGGCTCCCCGATACCGGTGATGAGCTTGATCGCCTCCGTGACCATGACCGACCCGATCGACGCGCACAGCACACCGAGGACACCGCCCTCGGCGCACGAGGGCACCATGCCGGGAGGCGGCGGCTCGGGGTAGAGGTCCCGGTAGTTCAGGCCCTTGCCGTTCGGCGCGTCCTCCCAGAACACGCTCACCTGGCCCTCGAACCGGAAGATCGAGCCCCACACGTACGGCTTGCCCGCCAGCACGGCGGCGTCGTTGACGAGGTAGCGGGTCGCGAAGTTGTCCGTGCCGTCGAGGATCAGGTCGTAGGAGCTGAAGAGCTCCACGGCGTTCTCGGTGGTCAGCTGCTCGGTGTGGGCGACGAAGTTCACGTACGGGTTGATCTCGGCGACGGACTCCTGCGCCGAGACGACCTTCGGCTTGCCGACGTCAGACACGCCGTGGATGACCTGCCGCTGGAGATTCGACTCGTCAACCACGTCGAAGTCGATCACGCCGAGGGTGCCGACACCCGCCGCGGCGAGGTACAGCAGCGCGGGACTTCCCAGTCCGCCGGCGCCGATGACCAGCACCTTCGCGTTCTTCAGCCGCTTCTGGCCGTCCATGCCGACGTCGGGGATGATGAGGTGACGGCTGTAGCGCGCGACCTCTTCCTTGGTGAGTTCGGCTGCCGGCTCGACGAGCGGCGGAAGCGTGGCGTGCGGCGTTCCGCCCTCTGTAGGAGACATCGGTCCTCCATCTCGCGCGTGTCGCGGTCTCTCGACATCTATAACCGCGCGAGCGGGCCCGGTCTTCCCACGTCCACATGGTGGGCACCGGGCAAGGGCGTGCCGGGTCAGTCGTTGCCCGGCTGCGGAACGGGCCAGGCGTTGGGCAGGCAGACCTTGCCGTCGGCGGGCACCTTGCCCTGATCGCCCCCCGGCAGGTCGTTGAGTTTGGCGACGTAGTCGTTGGCGACGCCGAACGTCTGCTGCATCATCACGGGCGCGAGCCCGCCGTCCTCCGCACAGCCGACGTGCCCGTTCTTGAGTGCGTGACCGACCTCGTGGTTGATGACGTACTGCTGGTAGACGCCCATGTTGCCGCTGAACGCCTTCGCTCCCCGCACCCAGCGAGCGATGTTGATCACGACCCTGCCGTGCGCGCTCGTGTAGCACGACGACTCGAACGGGATGGCCGCCCCACACAACTGCTTGGTAGTGGACGGTGAGGTCAGGCTGACACGGAAGTCGGGCGTGGCATGGCTGCTGTCCACCCGCTTCAGGGCCACTTTCCCGGTGCCGGGCCAGCTCCTGGGGTCCGACAAGGTGGCCTCGACGGTGGCGGCGAAGACGTCGTCACCGCCGTAACTGCCGGGGTCGAGGCCGTCCTCGATCTCGACGGTGTAGGTGAAGAGCTGTCCTTCACCCGCTTGCTTGCCGCTGCTGTCCCCGAGTGGCACGGAGTGCCAGGTGCCCTCGCCCTTCTCGTCGTAGTCGCCGCCCTCCGGCAACTCGGCGGTGGGGATGTCGAGGTCGATCTTCTGCGCGGGGACCTCGGTGGCCACGGGGTCCGGCTCAGCAGGACCACCCGCGCTGTCCTGCCCGCCGCCTGCGGCACCCGCGGCACCGCCCGCACCGGGGTCGCGGGTGGTGTCGAACACGACCAGGGCGGTGACGACCAGCAGGATCGGCACAAGGTAGGCGCGCCAGCCGAACGCGGCCGTGTACTTCTTGACACCGGTGCGCTGGGCGCGCTGGGGCGGGGCGGTTCCGGCGGGCTGCCACGACGCGCGCAGCGGCTCCGCCGAGCGTCGTCTGCCCCGGGGCCGGGCTCCGTGTTCCGCGCCGCCGTCCGGTCCGGCCCCTTCGGCGGCACCACGGGCGCCAGCACGATCAGCACCGGCCGACGCGATGTCCCGGTCGCTCTTCCGCGCTCCTTGTCTCACCCGCTCCACGGTTTTCAGAGTGCCACACCCTGGCGCCCGGCTCCGCGCGTGGCTCGACACGTTCGGCCGATTCCGCGTCACCCGTCCAGGGCGTCCGGACACTCACCAGCGTCCGGATTCGACGCTCTCCCACATCCCCAGCATGGCCCTGGCCACCGTCGTGGGTCGCTCCATCTGTGCCACGTGCCCCGTCCTGGGGAGCACCAGCAGCCGCGCCCTGGGGATGAGCCGCGCCGTCCTCGGCGCCCTGCGCACGGAGATCACGCGGTCGTCGGTGCCCCACACCACGAGGGTGGGCGCGCTGATCCGGGGCGCCACCGACCACAACGACCCGGCACCTCTCGTGAACCAGGTCCGGAAGATCTCCATGGTGCTGCGCACCATCGCCGACTCCGCCCACTCGTACGCGACGCGGGCACTGTGTTCCTCGATGAGTTCGTCGAAGCGGTGGGCGGGGAACGACGAAGGGTCGGCGAAGCAGAGGCGGATCACCTGCTCGGCCCGCTGCCTCGGGGTCATCGCCGCAAGCTGACGGCGGACCCGCCTTCCGACGACGGGGAGGTAGGCCAGCGCGAGCCTCGGGTCAGAGAGCCTGCGCGGGTCGGGGCGCAGATCGGGCACCGCAGGCGACACCAGCGTCAACGTGCGCACGAACTCGGGCCGGTGCGCGGCGACGAGCATGGCGACGGCCCCGCCCATCGAGTTGCCGACGAGGTGTACCGGCCGCCCGATGTGCTCGGCCAGGTAATCACCGAGCACCCCGGCGTGGGCCGAGAGGCTGAACGTGTAGCCGTCCATGGGTTCGGAGAACCCGAAGCCGGGCAGGTCGGGCGCATGCCCCGACGCCGAGGGCGCGAGGAGCCTGCCGAGGTCGGTCCAGTTCGTCGAGGATCCGCCCAGTCCGTGCACGTACACCACCGTCTCGGGCGCCGCCTCGCCGTCGGTGTGCGTGCGCCGGACATGGAGCCTCAGGTCTCCCGTCTTGTGGGTCGCTCCCGGCCACGGGCCCAAGGTGACGTCCAGCTCCGCGAGTGGGGCGTCCGACAACGGCACGTGGGTGAGCGGAGGGCGACTCCCCCGCCGTGCGAGGGTCAGGCTCTCGGGTGAACTGGTGTGTGTCACGGGCACACCTACAGCATGCCTGACGCTCACAGCGCTTGGCGTGCGGTACGTACCCACGAGTAGTGTGCGGTGGGACGCAGGACTGGAGGCGGGGATGACGGAGACAGGGCAGGTGCGACAGGTCGGGGCCGAGGCAGGCTCGGCGCCTGGACGGGGGGTACGGCTCCCCAGGACCGAACGCCGCGCCCAACTGCTCGCGGCCGCACAGGCGGTCTTCGCGGCCAACGGCTACCACGCGGCGGCCATGGACGACATCGCCGAACGCGCTGGCGTCAGCAAGCCTGTGCTCTACCAGCACTTCCCCGGCAAGCTCGACCTCTACATCGCGCTGCTGGAAAGTCACGTGGACACCCTCGTGAAGACCGTGCAGGAAGCGCTCACGTCCACCACCGACAACAAGCAGCGGGTCCGCAACGCCGTCGGCGCGTTCTTCGACTTCGTCAACGGCGACGTGGGTGCCTTCCGGATGGTGTTCGAGTCGGACCTGCGGGGTGAGCCTGCCGTGCAGGCGGCTGTGGACAGGGCGACGTCGGCGAGTGTCGATGCCATCACGGAGACCATCACGGCCGACGCGGGCCTCGACGAGGAGAAGGCTCGCCTGCTCGCCGTGGGACTCGTGGGGATGAGCCAGGTCAGCGCCCGCTTCTGGCTGGCCAACAGCTCGATGTCTCAGGACGAGGCCGTGGCGCTTACCTCGACACTCGCCTGGCGTGGCATCGGCGCGGGCTTCCCGCTGTCCGGCCGGGACTGACCGGACAACGGCGGCCTCAAGCACGCCCCGGATTCCGCGCGTTCACTCAGGCCCGGCGGTGGACCTGGCAGCCAGCAGTGCCACGAAGGCCGCAGCGGTCAGCGCGATGAGTGTCGCGACGCCGATCCGGAAACCACTCGTGCCGCCCGACCCGAGCGTCCAGCCCAGTGCGGCGACGGCGGGGCCGAGAGTGCCGCCGAGCGTTCGGGCGAGGTTGGTGACACCACCCACGGTCCCGGCGTACTGCGGCGGAATCGCTTCCAGCAACGTCGTCATGTTCGGCGAGTTGAACAGGCCCATGCCGATGCCGAGCAGCGCCATCCGCCAGGCGAGGTCGGCTGTGGTCGTCTCGGGGCCGAGGGTGAGCATCGGAAACAGGCTCCCGGTCATGAGGGCGGCGCCCAAGGTAGCGACGGGAAGTGGCCGGAACCGGTCGGCCAAGAACCCGGCCAGGGGGCTGATGACGGCGCTGCCCGCCACGAAGGACACCACCGCCGTGCTGAGCAGCCCTGGACCTCTGTGCAGTACGGCGCTGATGAAGAACGGCAGCGAGAACGTGATCAGCCCGACGAGGGAGGCGGTGAGCAGCAACGCCAGGGCAGGCCATCCGACGCGGGGGCGCCGGACCAGCGCCAGCACAGGCCCCGACGTGCCCAGCCGGGACCAGACCACGCCGAAACCGAGTGCGACGACGGCGAGCACGAGCGTCCACGTCAGGTCCTTCCCGGCCTGCTCGACCGCCAGGAGGGCGGCGGTGACCGCGGAACCGACCAGGAGCACGTCGGCGGCCAGTGCCCTGCCGGTTCGCTCGCCCTCACCGGCGCGGCGGGACAGGGAGGGAACGACCAGCAGCCCCAGGACAGCGGCGATGAGCAGCAGCGGCACCTTCGCGAGGAACACCGCCCGCCAGCCGAAGGCGTCGGCCAGCCAGCCTCCGAGGGGAGCGACGGCGATGCTGCCCACCATCATGATGGTGGCGTGGTAGCTCATGGCCCTCCCCCGCTGGTCAGGACGCACCGACAGCGTCACGACCGGTAGGTAGACGGCCAGGTAGGCCGCCGAGGCGAGCCCCTGGAGCACCCTGGCCACGAGGAGGACCCAGAACTGTGGGGCGATCGCGGCCAGCACGCTGACCACCGCGATCAAGGCCATCGACGCGGCGAACGCCGTCCTGGGATCGGTCCGGTCGATCCAGCGGCCCGCCGGAAGAGCCAGCGCGGCGAGCGGAAGTTGGTAGGCGAGCAACACCCACGCCGTCGCGCCCTCTCCGACGCCGAGGTCCGTGGCGATCAGGGGCAGCGCGAAGGCTGCCATGCTCAATTCGCTCGCCACGAGGAGCGTGGCGAAGGCGGAGACGGAGACCGCCACCCATCGGGTGCGGGCCACGGCGCCGCCACCGTCGAGCTCGGATCCGGGGTCGGCGACGCTGTCGCCTGCGGGGTTCGTTTCACTGACTCGGGACACGAACGAACAGTACAATGACGATGGCAAAAAAGTAAAATGACCAATGCAAACAGGGAGGCGCGTGTGCCCACACCGACCAGTGAGCCCAGGGGACGCGTCGCCAAACGCGAGGCGATCACCCGCGCGGCCAGAGCCGTGTTCGGGCGTGAGGGCTTCACCGCCGCGCGGATCGAGACGATCGCGGCGGAGGCACAGGTATCGACGCGCACGATCTACAACCACTTCGCGGGCAAGGAAGAGTTGTTCACGGCGGTGGTTCAGCACAGTTCGACCCACGTCGCAGACATCCTCGCGGAACTCATGCGGCGGCAGCTGGGGCCGGTGAACGACCCGGACGGCGCCGAGAAGGCGCTCCTGGCACTGGCCGACGAATGGAACACACCGCGCGCCGAGTTCACGGACCATTTCGCGCTCGTGCGGCGAATGCAGGCCGAGGCCGCCCAGCTCCCGGAAACGCTCCTGCGCGCGTGGCACGAAGCGGGTCCACGACGGACCCGGCAGGAGCTGGCGCGGCACCTGACCCGCCTGAACGAGCTGGGCGTCCTCACCGTGTCCGATCCCGAACTGGCTGCCGAACACTTCCTGGTGCTGACCGTCGGCGTGTATTCCGAATGCGGTCACGACGGCGTCACCACGGTGTCCGCCGAGTCCCGGCACAGGGTGCTCGCCGCTGGTGTGCGGGCGTTCCTGTACGGCTACCTGCCCCGCTCCGCGCCGGCCAGGGAGGATCAGGCCGCCCGCGAGCACGATCGGCGTTACCGGTAGGGTTTCCAGGCGCAGGGGTGGCCGTACGCCGTCCCTGGCCGTGGGTGCGACTGTCCGAACCCGCCCTTTGCCGTGCCGGCGCCGATGACGTCCCGGCGCCAAGCCGATTCCTTACGGGAGAGCAGCGTGCGCCTGTCCATGGCACTCAGGGTGCCCAGCGTCGCGTCCTGCCCGCCATAACGCGCGCTGGCACCGGCACGTGCCCCGGCTTGCCTGCTCCGGCCTCGTTCCGGCCCACTGACCGCGAGGCCGAGCCTTCCCTCGCGTCGATTCGGCGCTCGCTGCCTCTGCTGTCCTTTCCCCGCACGCCCCGGGAACCGCCCATGGGTGTGCCCGAGAACGACGGGTACTTTCTTGTCCTCTTCCGTTGACATCTCCACACCGGGGCGACGCGGTCTGCGTCCTGATTGGTTGTCCGATCCGAGGGTGTGGCGCACCGAGGTGCTGGCCGGTCTGGTCGTCGCGCTGGCACTGATTCCCGAGGCGATCTCGTTCTCGATCATCGCGGGGGTGGACCCTGCGGTCGGGCTGTTCGCCTCGTTCACGATGGCAGTCGTGATCTCCGTGGTCGGGGGCCGCAGGGCGATGATCTCGGCCGCCACTGGAGCGATCGCGCTGGTTATCGCCCCGCTCAACCACGAGTACGGTTTCGGCTACCTCATCGCCGCTGTGATCCTTGCCGGCGTCATCCAGATCGCGCTCGGCGCGCTCGGGGTGGCGAAGCTGATGCTGTTCGTGCCGCGTTCGGTGATGGTCGGCTTCGTCAACGCGCTGGCCGTTCTCATCTTCCTCGCGCAGATCCCCGAGCTGCACGGCGTGCCGTGGCCGGTCTACCCGCTGATCATCGGAGGACTCGCCATCATGGTGGTCTTCCCGAAACTCACCACGCTGATCCCGGCTCCGCTGGTGTCCATCGTGTCGCTGACCGCCATCACCGTCGGCGCGGGAATCGCCGTGCCCACGGTGGGCGACAAGGGCGAACTGCCGTCGTCGCTGCCGATGCCGGGCCTGCCGGACGTGCCGTTCACTGTGGACACTCTGAAGGTCATCGCACCCTACGCCTTCGCGATGGCGCTGGTCGGTCTCCTGGAGTCGCTCATGACGGCCAAGCTCGTGGACGACATCACCGACACCCACTCCTCCAAGACCCGGGAGTCCATCGGCCAGGGCATCGCCAACATCGTCACCGGATTCTTCGGCGGCATGGGCGGCTGCGCCATGATCGGCCAAACCATGATCAATGTGAAGGTGTCCGGTGCCCGCACACGGCTGTCCACGTTCCTCGCCGGTGTGTTCCTGATGGTTCTGTGCATCGCTTTCGGCCCGATCGTCTCCGAGATCCCCATGGCCGCGCTCGTCGCCGTCATGATCATGGTGGCCTTCGCGACCTTCGACTGGCACTCCATCGCGCCGAAGACACTGAAGCGGATGCCCGCCGGCGAGATCGCCGTCATGACCATCACCGTGGCCTGCGTCGTCGTCACCCACAACCTCGCGATCGGGGTCGTCGTCGGCTCGATCACCGCGATCGTGCTGTTCGCCAAGCGAGTCGCTCACCTCGCCGAGGTCACCGCCGTCACCGACCCCGACGGCACCAGCGTCATCTACACCGTCACGGGAGAGCTGTTCTTCGCCTCGTCCAACGACCTCGTCACGCAGTTCGACTACGCAGGCGACCCTGGCAAGGTCATCATCGACCTCAGCGCCGCCCACATCTGGGACGCCTCCTCCGTCGCAGCTCTCGACGCCATCGAGACCAAGTACCGGCAGCGCGGCAAGACCGTGGAGATCATCGGCCTCAACGACCCCAGCGCCAAGCTCCACGGCAGACTCAGTGGCGAACTCGCGGGCAGCCACTGACAACCGGCGCAGAGGTGGCCCGACACAGTGCCACGATCTCGTCGGCCACCTCTCTCGCCCGCTCCTGCGGCAGCATGTGCCCCGCGCCGGGACACAGCACGAGACGCGCAGCATCCAGTTCGTCGGCGATCGCCCTGGCGTGGCGGACGGAGCAGAGCCGGTCGGCCGTGCCTGCCAGTACCACGCCCGGCGTACGGCGGAGCACGGACAACGCCGCCGTGCGGTCGTGCAAGGAGATCTCGTTCTGGAACGCTCCCACACTCGCGGGGTGGGCACGGAGCAGCTGGTCGGCCACCGACGCGACGTCGGCACGCCTCGGCCTGCGGCCGAACACGAGCCACCGTGCGCCGAGCATCACGGCTCGTCGCCCGAGCGGTAGCCGCTGGGGCCGGTACCGCACCAGGGCCGTCGCGACGGCGCGCTCGATGAGGTGGGCCACCGTCCCGGCAACGCCCCGCAGCCCCAGGGTGAGCCGTCCCATGTCCGCGCACGCGGTGGACACGAACACCACGCCGCGAACGCGGTCGCGGACGAGGTCCGGATATCGGTCCGCCATGGCCATGATCGTCATGCCACCCATCGAGTGCCCCGCGAGCACGAGCCCGCCCGTGGGCGCGAAGGCCGCCACCACCTCCGCGAGGTCGTCGGCCAACCGATCGATGGTGGTCGCCTCCGGTGGATCGGACTCACCGTGCCCGCACAGGTCGTAGCGCACATACCTCACTGAGGCTGGCAGCAGCTCCACCACGCGGTCCCACGTCCGCCGGTCCTGTGCCCATCCGTGGACGAGCACGACGGTCGTGTCCGCGTCGGCAGGGCCGCCGTGCTCGACCGCGAGCGAGACGCCGTCGCGGGTGACGATCCGAGGGCTCATCGGTCGCCGAGCAGGAACGAGCGCCGCCACCACCGCATACCCGGGCCTCCGACCAGCCCAGCCTCGTCGAGGAAGCCCATGATCCGCTCACCGTAGAAGCGGATCGTCTCCTGCCAGTGCGGGTTGTTCACCGCCGCGACGTAGCCGTCCCTCGGCCGGATTCCCACGGACGCGTACACGGCCGGATTCACGAGGCTGCGGGTGATCTCGTGGGACACCACGGCGAGCAGCCACTGCTGGTAGACCTTCTCGGGGCCGCGCAGACGCCGCATGCCGCGCACGACTTCCTCGCGGGCGAACGTCACGTGCCGCGCCTCCTCAAGCACGTGGATGCGGTTCACCATGCGCACGAGCGGCTGGATCTCGGGGTCGTTCATCTGCTCGCGCTGCAACCGGTCGAGGATCTCCTCTGCCACAAGGATCGACCCGTACATCGCAGGGCCGTACGCGATCACGTTCAGCAGTTTGCCGAGTCGTTTTCGCCAGACGACCGGACCGTAGTGCGGGCAGCCGACACGCTCGCTGAACCGGGCGAACATCGTCGAGTGCCTGCACTCGTCCGCGATCTCGGTCAGCGCGTACTGGGCGAACCTGGTGGTGGGGTCGGCGTCGTAGACCTGCTTGAGCAGCATCCGCATGAGCAACACCTCGAACCAGATGCCGTTGGTGGCGATGCTCGCGATCTCGTGCTTGCCGAGTTCGATGCGCTGCTCGGGCGTGAGCCGCTCCCACAACTCGGTGCCGTAGAGGCTGGAGCGCTCCTCTCGCAGGTACCGCTTGCCCTCCACCAGCGGAGCGTCCCAGTCGATGTCGATCTCAGGGTCGTAGAACTTGCCTGCCGACGACCTCAGCAGCCGTTCGGCGGTCTTCTCCCGGCTCGACTCCGTCACGGCCCGTGTCATCGCGACAACCACCTTCCCCTTGTCTGTTACCTGAGGTAACGGTTACTTCTGGTAGCATGGACGTCATGGTCGAGCCTGTCAACAGATCCAGAAGATCGGGGCGCGCGTCCGGGGAGCGATCCACCGGTGACGCGCGGCGCGACCGGTGGCGCAAGCACCGGATCGCCCGTCGAGCCGAATTCGTCGAGGCCGCACTGCGTGCGCTCGACGAGCACGGCCCCGATCTGGGCATGGACGACGTGGCCTCGGCGGCCGGTGTCACGAAACCGGTGCTCTACCGCCATTTCGAGGACAAGGCCGACCTGTATCTGGCGCTCGGCCACCGCGGCACGGAGATCCTGTTCGCCCGGCTCATCCCGGCGATCAACGCGGAACTCGCGCCGCTGCCGCGCATCCGCATGGCCCTTGAGGCGTTCTTCTCGGTGATCGAGGAACACCCGAACCTCTACCGGCTGCTGGCTCGCAGGGGTTTCCCCGACAGGCCCGTGGACGCCGACGTGGTCGCCGAAGACAAGGAACTCATCGCCACCGCGTTGACCGCGCTCCTCGGCGACTACCTGCGAATGCTCAACATGGATTCGGGCGCGGCCGAACCGTGGGCCCACGGCATCGTCGGCATGGTGCAGAACACCGGCGAGTGGTGGCTGGAGAAACGGACCATGAGCCGCGACAGCGTCGTGGAATACCTGACGCAGATCATCTGGGCCGCGCTCGACGGCCTCACCAGGCAGCACGGGATCGTGCTGGACCCTCACAAACCGCTGGACGCCAACAAGGTCGTCATGCTGAAACGCAGGCCTGCCCCCGACCGGACGGGAGAACCATCGTGACCGGACACGACCACGACGAGGACGGCTACGCGGGCACCGCGACGCTGCGCCTCGGCGACACCGAACTCGACGTCGCGGTGGAACTGCGCGGGCATTTCCAGCCCATCGACGGCTACTACCGCTGGTACGGCCGGATCGCGGCCGACGAACGGGTCTCCGAACTCGCGGGCGGCAGGAAGCGCGAGGTCGAGATCCACACCCCGGAAGGCAGCGCCAGGGGTGAACTCTCCGACCCCGACCCGTGGGGCCGCTACCGCATCACCGGAGTCAGCACACCGCCGTTCGCGGTGCCGACCTCGCTGGCCGACCTTGCCGCCGCAGACTAGGCGGGCGGCTCGGTCACAGACTCGGCCAGGTGGCAGTCAGGTGTCTCAGCCATCGCCACGGCAGCCCAGCTCGGTCCTGGCCGTCCAACGCTGCCAAGACCGCCTCGTGTGTCACCCGGTGACGCGGAGCGGGCAAGCTGTCGAGCCAGCGACTGGTCGCCTGCCGATCCAACTCGGTCGCGATGGCGTTCTGAGTCAGGGCCGAGATGTTCAACCGGGCAGCCTTCGCCCGCTTCGCGAGGTCGTCCGGCACATACACGGTGAAACGCGTCATGCACACAAAGCTACACACCGCGTCGCCGACCAGGGACAACGTCCGGCCACCCGCCGTGGCCCGCGAGGCAGGAACGGAGGATGGCCGGACGTCTCAGGATTCGAAAGCGGGTTTCAGGAGCCGACGGCGAAGCCGACCCTGCGCGCGTCGGACGGCGCGATCTCGACGTAGGCGACGCGATCGGCCGGAACGAGGAACGTACGGCCCTTGTCGTCGGTGAGCCGGAGCAGTCCGTCGTCGGCACTCAGCGCGTCGGCGACCTGCTTCTCCACCTCGTCGGACGTGGAGTTACTGGCCACCACGAGCTCTCGCGGCGCGTCCTTGATGCCGATCTTGACCTCCACTGCGACCTCCGCCTAGTCGTGACCGTTCGTCACCTCAAGGCTAGCCGAGACCGAGGGCCTGCATCCGCTTGGTGTGCTGCTGCTGGAGCTTGCGGAACAACGCGGCGATGCCCGACAGATCCCCCGTGCCCGCCACGATCAGCTCCGCGAGACCGTCGCTCTCCGCCACGACGTACTGCGCCTGCGTCAGTGCCTCCCCCAGCAGGCGACGGCTCCACAGTGCGAGCCGGTCGCGCAGCGGCTTCTCGTTCTCGATGGCCGCCGCGACCTCGCGCTGCGCGAACGCGGAGTGACCCGTGTCGGCCAGCACGGTGACCACGAGCCCACGGGTCTCGTCGTCGAGCACACCGGCGAGCTCGCGATAGAGGTCGGCGGCGAGGTTGTCCACGACGTAGGCCTTGACCAGAGACTCCAGCCATGTCCTCGGCGCAGTGGAGTCCTGGAAGGCATCGACGTGACGCATGAACGGGCGCATGGCGTCCTCGACCCGCACCCCGCGTTCGGCGAGGTAGCGCTCCAACAGGCCGTAGTGGCCCATCTCGGCCGCGGCCATGGACGCGAGCGCAGCACGCCCCGACAACGTCGGCGCCGTGCGGGCGTCCTCCGCGAGCCGGTCGAACGCGGACAGTTCGCCGTACGCGAGCACGCCGATCAGATCGACGACACCCGTCCCGATCTCGCGGGTCCCACCAGCCTTCGCGTCAGTCACGGGACAACCGTAGTTCAGCCGGTGGCGAGACCAACAACACGCCGCCGCACCGGCGAGGCTCCCGGCCCCCGGGGCTGAACGGGTTAGACTGTCGAGTGGTAGTGAAGTTGACCTCGTGTAGTGCAACGACGTCGAGACGGCACGCACGAGGCGCTCGACACGGCAGTGTCGGTCCTGGCAGTTACCGGATGTTCCGGCGCCTGTTCCGCGCCGTCTTCCGTCACACCACTTCACTCCGTACTGACAGTGTGCGTGCACGCCTCCAGCGGCGTCCCACCGCGTTTCGTGTGACGCGTCGCGAAGCGAACGCTTGTCGCGTGGTGGTCGAAAGCCGCCAGTACCCGGCTGTGCGCGCTGGTATGAGAGAGGCGATCCGACATCGATCACAACGACAACACCACGGTCCCGGTGACCTCGCCCTCGGCGGGCGCCGGCACAGGTAACCCCACGTTCGCCGAACTGGGCGTCCACCCGGACATCGTTCGCGCGCTCGACGCGTCGGGCATCGAACGTGCCTTCGACATCCAGGCACTCACGTTGCCGATCGCGCTGAGCGGCGAGGACGTCATCGGACAGGCGCGGACCGGAACGGGCAAGACGCTCGGCTTCGGCGTTCCGCTGCTGCAACGACTGGCACTCCCCGGCGATGGCACCCCTCAGGCCCTCGTCGTCGTGCCGACCCGCGAGCTGTGCGTGCAGGTCAGCCAAGACCTCCAGAAGGCGGGCAAGCACCTCGGGGTGAGGATCGCCTCCATCTACGGCGGCCGCCCCTACGAGTCTCAGATCAAGTCTCTCCGAGACGGCGTCGATGTCGTCATCGGAACTCCCGGCAGGCTGCTCGACCTCGCGGAACAGCGGCACCTGGTGCTCAGCAAGGTCGCCACGCTCGTGCTCGACGAGGCCGACGAGATGCTCGACCTCGGCTTCCTTCCCGACATCGAACGCATCCTGCGGATGGTGCCGGAGAAGCGCCAGACGATGCTGTTCTCCGCTACCATGCCCGGCCCGATCCTCACGCTCGCCAGGACCTTCCTGCGCCAGCCGACCCACATCAGGGCCGAGGACCACGAGGCGAGCGCCGTCCACGAGCGCACGACCCAGTTCGTCTACCGTTCGCACTCCCTCGACAAGCCCGAGTTGGTGGCGAAGGTGCTCCAGGCGGAGAGCCGGGGGCTCACGATGATCTTCACACGGACCAAGCGGACGGCCCAGAAGGTCGCCGACGACCTCACCGAACGCGGGTTCGCCGCCGCAGCCGTCCACGGAGACCTCGGTCAGGGCGCACGCGAACAGGCGCTCAGGGCGTTCCGCTCCGGCAAGGTGGACGTGCTGGTGGCCACCGACGTGGCCGCACGGGGCATCGACGTTGACGACGTCACCCATGTCGTCAACTACCAGACGCCCGAGGACGAGAAGACCTACGTGCACCGCATCGGCAGGACGGGCCGAGCGGGCAAGACCGGTGTGGCGATCACGCTCGTCGATTGGGACGAGCTGCCGCGCTGGAAGCTCATCTCCGACGAACTCGGACTCGGGATGCCTGAGCCCGTGGAGACCTACTCCACCTCACCGCACCTGTTCACCGATCTCGGTATCCCGGAGAGCGCGACAGGAAGGCTGCCGCTGTCGAAGCGCACCCGTGCCGGGCTGTCCGCCGAGGACGAGGAGGACTTCGGGGGCAAGCGGCGGCGCCGTGCGGACGCCCCGCGCCAGCGCGACTCGCGCCAGCGCAGGCGCACCCGAGGTGGGCGTGAGGTCGCGGCGGCGAAGGAAGGTGCGAGCGACCACGCCACGGCTCCGTCGGCCGTCTCCTCCGACACTGACGAGGCACCCACCGACGGCAGCCGCTCGCGCAGGCGCCGCACCAGAGGAGGCGCCACACACACCCCGACCGCCGAGCATCCCGCGCCTGCCGACAAGGAAGAGCTGGCCCACGGCGACAACGGTGAGCGCCCGGCCCGGCGCCGCAGGCGCAGGACCCGCGCAGCCGGAGTGGGCGCCGCTGGCCCCTCCAACACTCCCGAAACGGCGGCGGAGGCAGACTAGGGCCCGTGACCACCCCGTCCGGACGGCCCAGCGAGCACTCACCCGAGACGACGGCGCATCCGCCGGAGACCGAGGACGTGCTCGCGACGGCCGGGGCCTCTCCCGGAGATCGGGAACGGAGCGTGGTCACCCACCGTGCCACCGACAGCCCATCGGATGACGAACGTCGGCTCCCGCGATCGTCGCGGCGCTCGCCGTGGAACCGGCGTCGCGACCGCATAGTGGCCGTGGCGCTGACGGTGTTCTGCGTCGCGGCAGGCGTGATGGTGTGGTTGCTCGGCGACAGCCACGCCACGAGCCTGCACACGACGTCCGTGGCACCCCCACGCCTCGCCACGCCCGAATCGGTGCCGGGCAGCCTCGCGGAACGCTGGAGCGCTCCCAGCGAGGCCGCCCCCGTCCCCGTCGCCGAGGGCGGTTTCGTGGTCACCGCCTCCCACGGCACGGTCGCAGGCCGCGATCCGCTCACGGGGGCCATCCGCTGGAGCTACGAACGCGACCTGGAGCTGTGCACCGTGGGCACCGCGTGGTCGAAGGTCCTGGCCGTCTACCGCAAGGACGCCGGGTGCAGCGAGGTCACCCAGCTCGACCCCACCACCGGCCGCAGGACGGCCCAGCGCAACGGCGACGCCGAGTCACCGACGCGGCTGGTCGTTGACGAAGCGCACGTGACGACAACGGGCACCCGGCTGATCAACACGTGGCGCAGCGACCTTGTCAAGACACTCGAGTACGGCCAGGTTCCGGCACCCGTCAATCCCGAACGGCAGCCGAGGCCCGGCTGCCGGTACTCCACGGTGGCCGCGGGGGGCGACAAGGTCGGGGTGATCGAACACTGCCCGCGCGAGACCGGAGCGCGGCTCACCGTCCTGAAGGCCGCGGGCGCGGAGGCGGACGAGCCCGAGCAGGTGTTCAGCGCGCTGCTGCCCGAAATGACGGCGCAACTCGTCGCCATGTCCGATACGCACGTGGCTGTGGCGCTGCCAGGCAGGCGGCAGCTTTTCGTGTGGGACGACAACGGCACGCAGGTGGGAACCTACGGGCTCGTGCCAGGGACGGACGAACTCGCCGCCGTCCCCGAGCCGGGCGTGGTCTCCACCGCCGTCAGCAGGGAGCACGTGTACTGGTTCACCGGCTCCCACACGGTCGCGCTGTCCCGTGACGGGCTGCGGCCTCGCTGGACGGTGGAAGGGACACTCGGCCCCGGCACGGTCTTCGCGGGCGAATACGTGGTGCCCATGGCAGGTGGCATCGCCGTGCTCGACGAACGCACCGGCGCCACCACGCGCACCGTGGCCGTGGACCGCCACGGATACCGGGGGCCTGTCGAACTGGAGACGGCAGGCCCTGTCCTGCTCGAACAGCGGGGCCGGACGCTGGTGGCGCTGAGATGAGCCGCTGACACTCACCGGGCTCACCGGGCTCCGGCGGGAAGGACCGGCGGCGTTGCCGGACACCGTCCACTCAGCCGGAACCGTTCACCAGCGCCGCTGCTGTCCGCAGAGAGGACGGAGCTGTCAGGACCACCAGAAGAGCCACAGCATCGTGAGGCTGAGCAACGCGACGGCACCACCCGCCAGCCCCGCCCGCGGGCCCACACTGCGGTCGGCGACGTACTGCGCGCCGCCTGCGAGCGCGATTCCCACCAGATGACCGCCGAGCGAGTAGGCGCCCGGCCCCTCACCCTCGTCCGCCCAAGCCGCGACCTGCGCGACGATCAACATGAGGAACACCACCCCCCAGCCTGCCACCAGCGCTCCGGTGACCCCCCGCCACACGGGAACCCGCGCCCGCGCGGGTTCCTGGACGGGCCCCCGTTCAGGAGCCGCCACCGTCAACTCCACCGTCTCCGGCTCAGCCATGTCACTCCGTCAATCGTCGTCACGTCGTCGGCACCAGCAAGTCCCACGGACGAGCAGCAGGCGCCGCCTGCCTGCCGTCCGGACAGCTGGGACGCAACTCACACCAGGCACAACGAGGTGCCGGTCGCGCAGGAAAGAGTTGGTCCGGATCGCCCCCTTCGGTGAGCCTATCGGTCGCTGTGCGTGACGCTGTAGCGGTCTCCTCCGCTCTGCGCACATGCTCGCTCAGCGACTCGTCGGTGTGCTCGGCCACGGCGACGGTGCCCGACGGCAGGTGATGGAGTTCCACGCGCGAACACGGCGCACGCAAAGTTCGCCCCGCCGCGACGGCATAGAGTGCGAGAGCCTGCGATCGTCGCGCGTCGGAGTCTTCGGGTGCCCGCCGCCCGGTCTTGTAGTCAACGACGACGAGTTCGGCGTCCCTTCGATCGATGCGGTCGGCCCTTCCTTCCACGATCAACGACGGCGAGGCCGGATCGCTGCCCACCGTGGCCGACACCCACCGCTCAAGGCCGACCACGTCGGCGTCCGCGCCGTGTTCCTCGACGTAATCGGCGACCCATCGGCGGGCGGCCTCCGCGTATCTCGCCACCTGCACCGCATCGGCGAATCCTGCGCCGCGCCAATGTCGGCTCACCAGTTTCGCCGCCCGTTCCGGTGTTCGTTCGCCCGATGGGAGGCCGAACAGTTCACGCATCGCGTTGTGCACGACGGCCCCCAGCGTGTTGTGCGCCCAGGGTCCCGTCCGCATCGGAGCAGGCCGGTCAAGGTAGGTCATCCGGTATCGCCGGGGGCAATCGTCGTAGATCGAGAGCCTCGCGGGAGTCACCTTGATCAGCGGCCGAGGTTCGACACCGAAATCGAACCCGAGCTGTTCCATCTCACGCTCCCTCGATGAAGCCACGGATCGAGTCGGCCACCAGCTCGACGGCGATGGCGGCCAGCAGCAGACCCGCGACCTTGGCCAGCAGCGTGATCCCGCTTTCGCGCACAACCCGGATCAGCACACCCGAATACCGCATACACGCCCACAACACGAGATGCGTTGCCACGATCGCCGCCCCCAGTGCGACGTACGCGCCAACCTGCCCGTGTGCCTGGCGGACGAACACGATGGTCGCGGCGATCGCACCAGGCCCCGCGAGCAGCGGGGTACCGAGTGGCACGAGCGCGACGTTCACGTCCTCGGCCGCCTCGGGCTCCGCCGTATTGTTGCTGGTGAGCAGGTCGAGCGCGACCAGCAGCAGCAACAGTCCTCCCGCGCCCTGCAACGCGGGGATGCCGATTCCCAGGTAAGCCAGGATGAACTGCCCCGCCACGGCGAACAGGGTGATCACGAGAAGTGACACGAGCACCGCCTGCCGCGCCGCCTTCGCTCTCGCGGCAGGCGGTTTGCGGCCGACAAGGCTCAGGAACACCGGCACCGTGCCAGGCGGGTCCATGATCACCAGCAGGGTGATCGACGCTTCGAGGAAGAGGGTGGCGTTGAAGAACTCGCTCATGCCGCCACCACCGGGGTTCCCGCCGCCTTCGCCAGCAATTCCTCGAACTGATCGGGCTCCGTGGTCTCCTGCCCGATGGCGATGACCTTGTTCGTGCCGTGGTAGTCGCTAGCCCCTGTCCGGACAAGACCGAGGTCGTCGGCCAGCGCGCGGAGCCGTCGCCGGGTCGCCGCGTCATGGTCGGGGTGATCCACCTCCACACCGGTGAGTCCCCGCTCGGCCAGCGCGGCGATGGCGTCCTCCGACACCGTCGGCCCCCGCGAGGTGGCGAACGGGTGCGCCAGCACCGTGACCCCGCCCGCCGCCTCGATCATGGCGATCGCCGTGTCCACCGGTGTGTCCGCCCTCGGGACCAGGTACCCGCGCGCACCGCCGAGGTAGCGCGCGAACGCCTCGTCAACGGTCCGGACCACTCCGGCCCTGACAAGGGCCTGTGCCAGGTGCGGCCTTCCTGCCGGGGCGTCGGGGCCGAGTCCGGACAGCACCTCGTCGGGATCGATCGGCAGCCCGTCCGCCGCCATCCGCTCCGCCATCACCCGCAGCCGCCGCCTGCGCTCCTGCCGCAGCCTGCGCTGCTCCGCCACCAGCGCAGGCGCGGCAGGGTCGAACAGGTACGCCAGAAGGTGCACGCTCAGGCCGTACCCCTCCGCCGAACGCGCCTCGCACGACAGCTCCGCACCCGGAACCAGCGTCAGCCCTGGTGGCAGCGCACTCGCGGCCGCCTCCCAGCCCTCGGTGGTGTCGTGATCGGTCAACGCGATGACGTCGAGACCGGCGTCCGAGGCGACCCGCACGAGATCGGCCGGACTGTCGGTGCCGTCGGAGACGGCGGAGTGGGTATGCAGGTCGATTCGCACGCCGACCATTGTCCAGCGTGTGGGTTACCTGCCTCGTCTGCCCTCGCCGGGCTCAGCCGACCATCTTCTTGCTCCGCCGCGCCGCGCGCTGAGCCTTGATCATGGAGAACCGCTCGGCCTGCTTCTGCTTGTCGCCGAACACCAGCTCGGAGATCGTGTCGTAGAACTCCTCCGGCTTCGGCAGGTACTCGATGCGGTTCAGCGCCTGAATCTGACCGGCCGACTCCACGACCATCGTCCCGTACCCGAAGATCCGCCCGAGGAACGGCCGCTCGTAGGTCAGGTCGGTGACCTTGGTGATCGGCATCATCAGGACCTGCGTGGTCCAGACTCCGGTGGTCATGACGAACCGTTTGTCCGTGACCACCAGCCGTTCCACCCACCACTCGACCACCTGGTAGGCGAAGCGCAACACGAGGAACAGCGCGACGTACCACAGGACGTTCTGCAACACCCACATCGCGGGCGGCAGGATGTACGACACCATCACGCACACGGCGATCAGGGCGACGGCCTCGAACGTCTGCCAGATGAGGCAGGCCCAGTGCCGCCGGATCCTGATCACCCGGCGTTCGGTGTCGAGAAGATATTCGTCTGGGTCGCGTGGCGCGAACATGGCCGGAGCCCTTCGCCGGTCAGCTGAAGACGTTGCTGACGAACGTGATCACGGCCTCGGCGGCGTCTCGCAACGCGGTGATGATGTTGTCCACGAACCCCGCCGCCTCTCCTGGCCGGGCGATCACGAAGAAGAGGACCAACGCGATACCAGCGAACGTCGCAAGCTTTTTCGCGTTCACGGCGATCAATCCCGTCTCTCGAAGTGCAGACCTGTGTGTGCGGCTTGGTGCCACTAAGTTTGTACCGCACTGCGCTCCGTTACGGCAGTGAAGTACTGCGCTTGGGTCAGTCCGCTGCGGCGAAATTGATCTTCAACTACACTGCGTGAGGCTTTCGAGTGACGCACGCCACTCACCTGGGGAGCGGAGGTCGCGGTGGACACCCAACGCTGTGTGGGCGGTGTCGTGTTCGACGCCGAGGGCAGGCTGTTGCTCATCCGCCGACGTCAGGAGCCTTCGGCGGGACTCTGGTCGCTGCCGGGAGGCCGGGTGGAGCGGGGAGAGAGCGACCCCGAGGCCGTCATCAGGGAACTGCGGGAGGAAACCGGCCTCACTGTTCGGCCGATCTCGTGTGTGGGACTCGTCACCCGCGGGAGGTACGAGATCCACGACTACACGTGCACCGTGGAAGGCGGGCGGTTGCGGCCGGGAGACGACGCCGACGACGCCCGCTGGGTGACCTCGGCCGAGCTGGCCGAACTCGACGAGGCCGGACTCCTCACCGCAGGCCTGACCGAGGCCCTCACGACGTGGAACGCACTACCCCGCCGCTGAAAGGCGCATCGCTCAACCGGCGAGCCACGTCATCCGCTGCCCGTGCGGGACGGCCTGCGCTTTGAGTTCGGCGTGCGCCTTCCCTTCGTCGAAGGACACCACGCCCAGCGTGTCCTTGCCGGTCGCGCGGTAGGCCAGCTCGTCGTGGCCAGGGAGCACGTGCCGCAGACCTACCTCGTAGTTCTCCATCGCGACCCACCACAGGCTGCGCCGGGTGGCGAGTTCGCGCAGCGCGGCCACGAAGTCGTCCCGCCGTGCGGCTGGCAGGTACGGCAGGGCGTGGCTCGTGAAGACGATCAACGGCAACTCGGCGGGAACCTTCGCCGCCGCGACGGCGAGGTCGTCCACCGCGTCGCCGGTTACCAGCTCCGGACGGTGGCGGCGCTGCGCCGCGGCCGCCGTGCGCAGCAACCGGACGCGGTCCGGCTGATCGGCCCACACGCACGCCTCCAGCCACGCCAGCTCGTCCTCGTCGGAGGCATCGACGGGTGAGCGGTCGAGCCCGATCCTCGCCCCGACGGTCATCTTCCTCGGCAGCGCCGGGAACACCGCTCCCTCACGCACGGACAGCGCGCAGTGCAGGCCGACGGCCGCCTTGGACGGCCCCGCCGTGATCTGCTCACCACCGTCACGCAGGTAGCGATAGGAGAACGTGTCCATGCCGAGCAGCAGTCCCGCACTGCAGCCGACTTCGAGCAGGCCGACGGCGCCTCGAATCCGCTTCGCCACGGAGGCGACGGCGGGATACAGCACGGCGGCCCTGCCCACCTCGTTGGTCTGCGTGTACCGGGTGGCGACGAGCTCCCGCATCGCCGTGGCGCGCTCCAGCACGAACTCCCGGAACAGCGGCCATGTCCGGTCGTCAGGACCGTCGAGCCCACCGAGCGAGGGGTAGTAGCGCGTCAACGGGTGGATCGGCTCCGACTGGAGCAGCCGGTGCACCGCCGCGAGCAGCAACGTCGGGTGCGCGTCGTTGCCCGAGGCCGCGGTCAGCAGCGCGGCCACGTCATCGTCGGTTGCGGCTCTGGCGGCAAGGTGCGAGTACAGCGGCGAGGCCTCCGCCGCCTCGTCCTCGGCGAAGCGCCGGAGTCTCTCGCGAACCGTGTCCAGACTCGAAGCCATGTCCGTCCTCGGGGAGTGTGGCGGCAAAGACGTCCTCGCCCCGCGCATCGGGGAGGCAGGCGTGGACTCGCCTCACCGTAGCCGGTGGGACGCGGCCGGCAGGGGTCACCACGCGAGCGCCACGTCCGTACCACCGGGAATTCACCTGCGTCACACCCACCTGTGCCGACACGACCACCCCGGCAGGAGTACCCTCGGACAACGGCGCGGCGAGATCGCGAACGGCGAGATTTCTTCCCCGCAGGCGCCTTTCGACTCCGAGGAGGTGAGGACGCAGATGAGTAGTGGCGATAGTCCGCTTCCTAGTTCAGCCGGCGTTCCCACCTCCATGGCTCGGCCACTGCCGCCGCGATAGTCGTAGCGCTGCCCGTGGCGTGAGCCCGAGAACGGGACCGCTGGCGTGTGCCTGTCGTCAAGAATCCGCGACGCCACAGCCAGGAGATCCTCATGCCAGCCATTCCTTCACTCGGCAACCTGCGCGGCCGGGGCAACGGCCGTGTCTCCCGCAACGGCCGAGCCCGCGACACCCGCGAGGTCAGGCCCTCGACGTACGTCGTTGACTGCGGCGTCTACCTCGACGGCGTCAGGCAGCCGGGCGAGTGGTCCCACAGGGACGCCATCGCCGAGGTCCGCAAGCGGGGCGAAGGATTCGTGTGGATCGGGCTGCACGAGCCCGACGAGGCTGAGATCCAGGGCATCGCCGACACGTTCGGGCTGCACGAACTCGCTGTCGAGGACGCGGTACACGCCCATCAGAGGCCGAAGCTCGAACGCTACGACGACACGCTGTTCATGGTGTTCCGCACCGTCCGCTACGTGGAGCACGACTCCCCCACCACGGCCAACGAGATCGTCGAGTCCGGCGAACTGATGGCGTTTCTCGGGTCCGATTTCATCATCACCGTCCGGCACGGCAACCACGCCGGTCTCGCCCACCTCCGCAGAGAGCTCGACGCTGACCCGGAACGTCTCGCGCCGGGCCCCGCGTCGGTGCTGCATGCCATCGCCGACCACGTCGTTGACCACTTCCTCAACGTCACCGAACGCATCGAGGACGACATCGACGAGATGGAGACCGAGGTTTTCGCGCCGCGCACCCGCGTCACCTCCGAACAGATCTACCTGTTCAAGCGCGAGGTACTCGAACTGCGGAGGGCCGTGCTGCCGCTCGCGACCCCGCTGCGCGGGCTCGCCGAGGGCTACACCCGGTTGATCCCCGACGAGGTCCGGTCGTACTTCCGCAACGTGCACGACCACGTGACCACCGTCGCCGACCGCGTCGCCGCGTTCGACGAACTGCTGACCACACTCGTCGATGCCACGCTCGGAAAGATCACCCTCCAGCTCAACTCCGACATGCGCAAGATCACCTCGTGGGCGGCGATCATCGCGGTCCCGACGGCCATCGCGGGCATCTACGGGATGAACTTCGAGTACATGCCCGAGGTGCAGTCGCGTTACGGCTATCCGGCCGTGATCGCCGTCATCCTCGTGATCTGTCTCGTGCTCTACCGCGTGTTCCGCAAGAAGAAATGGCTGTGACTGGCGCGGACTCCACGTCGCACCGAGTCGTCTCCCTTCCCCGTGCTCGACCGAAAGGAGTGAGGGCATGCCCCGGATTCTCACCAACCTCAAGTTCTGGGCCTTCACCACCGCGCTGGTGTGGGTCGTCGTCGTCACCGTGATCATCGCCACGAACCCCGAGTTCGCGCGCGGTGCGGGATAATCAAGGCGTGTCGCTGCCGGACGGTTTCCAGCGTGGCGTGCCTGGCGCGGACTTGCCTCCGAGGGTTCTCGCCGTCTCCGACGAGGTGAACGAGGCACTGTGGACCACGTCCGTGAAGGACGTGGCGGTTGACCTCATCCTCGCCGCTGGTGATCTCCCCTTCGACTACCTCGACTTCCTCGCGAGCACGCTCGACCGCCCTCTGGTGTTCGTGCCGGGCAACCACGACCCCGATCTGAGCGGATTCGGCTGGCGGAACGGGCTTTCCCTTCGTGCGGGATTCCCGTCCCGCTGGCCCGGCCCGCCCGGAGGCATCAATGCCGACGGGCGGATCGTGGAGGTCGCGGGCGTCCGCGTCGCTGGTCTGGGTGGATCACCCTGGTACAACGGTGGTCCGAACCAGTGGACCGAACGCCGGCAGAGCCGCCGTGCCCGACGGCTCGTGCGGCTGGCACGCGGCGCACCCGTTGACGTTCTGCTGACCCACACCCCTCCCCTCGGCGTCGGTGACGCGGACGGAGCCGATGCGGACCGCCCGCACCGGGGCTTCGGCTGCCTCCACGACGCCGTCACGAGCCTGCGGCCACGGTGGTTGCTGCACGGACACATCCACCCCTACGGCAGACATCCGCCCGAACAGCGCCTCGGCGACACCCGGGTCCGTAACGTCGTCGGCGCACACGTGTTCGGGCTCGGTCCCCTGTCTCGAACGGAGGCACCGTGAGAAACCACGACACCGGATTCCCCCGCATCGACGCCGAACACGACTTCCTCCGCGCCCGTCGCCGCCAGGTGCTGTCCCGGCTGGCCACCTGGCTGCGGCGAGAACCCGACGACGTCAACATCACCCTGCCGTTCGACGAGGTGGTGGAGGCACTCGGCAGGGAGGGCGAGCAGCGGATCGGCCTGCGTGTGATCCGGCTCGACTCCATCGTGGGGAGCGTGGACCGGGGCCGCGACTTCGACCGCCGGTTCCGGCCCACGTCGGCACGGGTGCGGCAGCGGTGGGAACGGCTGGCTCTGGCGAGCAGGCGCGGCGAGCACATCCCGCCCATCGACGTCTACCGCGTCGGCGATCTCCACTTCGTGATCGACGGGCACCACCGGGTGTCGGTGGCGTACGCGCTCGGACTCTCCACGATCGAGGCCAACGTCATCGTGGTCCGGACCACGCTCGATCCCGGCGGGATCCGGTACCGTGGCGACCTCATCGTCAAGGGGTACCGGCGGCTGTTCCTCGAACGTGTACCGCTGCGCGGTGAGGCCCGCGCCGCCGTGGTGGTGACCGATCCATGGGACTACGCCGAACTGGGCGAGCACGTCGAGGCGTGGGGCTTCCGGCTCATGCAGGACGAGGGCACGTTCCTCGACAGAGCCACCGTGGCGCACCGCTGGTACACCGACGAGTACGTGCCGGTGGTGCGGATGCTGCGGCAGGCCGATCTGGTGGGCGACCGCACGGAGGCCGAGGCGTACCTGTGGGTGGCGGGAGAACGCTACCGCCTCATCCGAACCCATCGTTGGGACGATGAGGTCATCGAGGCGGTGCGATCCCGCCGCCGCTGAGGCACTTCCCGCACGCGTGTCCGCACTTCCCGCACGCGTGTCCGCAGCCTCCGGCGCGGACACGCCAACCCCCCGTACCGAAACTGCCAACACCCACACACACTGCGGACGCAAGTACACAGGCTACAAACACCCGCACATAGCCTGCGGACACGAGTGCACAGCCTGCAAACATCCGTACATAAGCTGCAAACACCCGTGCGCAGGCTGCGGACACGGGACGTGGCGTCCTGGCCCGCAGCCTGCAGCTCACCGCATCCTGGGGCAACCCCGGCTTACCGCAGGCTGGGTCAGCCCTGGTAGGTGAGGTTCTTGCCCGACGACGGGTCGAACAGGTGGATCTTCTCCACGTCGAACCACACCTGCACCTCGTCACCTTCCCGGACCTCCGACGCCGCGGACAACCGGGCCACGATCGACGACGCGGCTCCGGGGACGTCCGACGCTCCGGCATCGGCGGCGATCTCCTGAAGCTCGGCCGTCTGCGCCAGCTCGGCTTCCACCGTGAAGTAGGCGTACTTCTCGGAGCCCATCGACTCCAGTACGTCCACCGTCGCGCCGAACGTGGCGCCACCCCGCCGGTGCCCCTCCTCGACCAGCGCGGCGTCCTCGAAGCTCTCCGGGCGCACACCCATGATCACTTCACGCGGAGCGCCTGCCTCCTCCACCAGCCTGCGCAGGCGGTCGGGCAGCTCGACGGAACCAAGCGCGCTGTTCAACGCCCCGTTCTCCAGCGTCGCGGGCACGAAGTTCATCGACGGCGAGCCGATGAACCCGGCCACGAACAGGTTGGCGGGGTTGTCGTAGAGGAACTGCGGCGCACCGATCTGCTGCACGACACCGCCGCGCAGCACCACGACGCGATCGCCGAGTGTCATCGCCTCGGTCTGGTCGTGGGTGACGTAAATGGTGGTGGTGCCGAGTTGCTTCTGAAGCTTCGACACCGATGTCCGCATCTGCCCTCGCAACTTCGCGTCCAAATTGGACAGGGGCTCGTCCATGAGGAACGCCTTCGGGCTGCGGACGATGGCACGCCCCATGGCAACTCGCTGCCGCTGACCGCCCGAGAGGTTGGAGGGCTTGCGGTCGAGGTGCTGCGTCAGGTCGAGAATGCGCGCCGCCTCCTCGACCTTCTGCTTCACCGTGGCGTCGTCCACCTTCGCCAGCCGCAGCGGGAACGCCATGTTCTCCCGCACGCTCATATGCGGGTACAGCGCGTAGGACTGGAACACCATTGCGATGTCACGGTCTTTCGGCGTCTTCTCGTTGGCGCGCTGACCGTCGATGCGCAGTTCGCCCGAGGTGATGTCCTCAAGCCCGGCGATCATGTTCAGTGCCGTCGATTTACCGCAGCCCGAGGGGCCGACGAGGATCACGAACTCGCCGTCGGCGATGTGAATGTCCATTTCCGACACGGCGAGGGCTCCGTCGGGGAACCGCTTGGTCACCTTGTCGAGCACGATCTCAGCCATTGCCTAACCCTTCACCGCACCGGAGGTCAGCCCCGCGACGATACGTCGCTGGAAGAACAACACGAACAGAATGATCGGAATGGTGATCACCACCGCTGCCGCGGAGATGGTCCCCGTCGGGTCCTCGAACTGGGAGGCACCCGTGAAGAACGACAGCGCGGCAGGCACCGTCCGCGACGCCTCGGTGGACGTCAGCGAGATGGCGAACAGGAAGTCGTTCCAGCAGAAGATGAACACCAAAATCGCCGAGGTGAACACGCCGGGCGCGGCCAGCGGGGCGATGACCTTGCGGAACGCCTGCCCCGGCGTGGCGCCGTCCATCTTCGCCGCCTTCTCCAGCTCCCACGGGATCTCCCGGAAGAACGCTGACAGCGTGTAGATCGCCAACGGCAGGGCGAAGGTGATGTAGGGCAGGATCAGTCCCGGCCACGTGTCGAACAACCCGAGTTCGCGCTCGATGTTGAACAGCGGCGTCACCAGAGAGATCTGCGGGAACATCGCGATCAGCAGCGAGACCCCGATGAGCAGCTTCTTGCCGGGGAAGTCGAGCCGCGCCACGGCGTAGGCCGCCATCATGCCGAGGACGACGGCGATCAGCGTCGCGATGATGGCGATGCCAATCGAGTTGACGAGCGGCCGGATGAACTCGTTGGTCGCGAAGATCTCGCGGTAGTTGTCCAACGTCCACTCGCGGGGGATGAAGTTGCCGTCCGCGAGCGTCTCCTTCGTCTTGAACGAGAGGGAGACGATCCACAACACCGGTACCAGCGCGTAGACCACCACGACGATGTCGATGAGAGCCCACCGCGCCTTCCGCGCGGTGGTGACCGTACCCAGGCCAGACACAGCCATCAGCGCCTCCCGTTCTGGTCACTGCCCGGCGCCGCCGTGCCGAACACCTTGACGAAGATGAACGCGATGATCGCCACCGCGATGAAGATCAACACTGCCATCGTGGAACCGATGCCGAGGTTGAGCCCCTTCATCAGGTTGTTGTAGGTCTGCATCGACACCGAGGAGGTGTCGTTGGCACCGTTCGTCAACACGAAGATGTTGTCGAACACCCGGAACGCGTCGAGGGTGCGGAACAGCAGGGCCACGAGGATGGCCGGCTTCATCACCGGCAGCATCACCTTCGTGAACCGCTGCCACGCGTTCGCACCGTCCATCGAGGCCGCCTTCAACAGATCGTCCGGCACGAGAGCCAGACCTGCCATGAGGAGCAGCGCCATGAACGGCGTCGTCTTCCACACCTCGGCGAGGATGATGATGCCGAGCGACGACCACTGCTCGGTCAGCGGCGCGCCGTCGGGTGCGAGCGCGTTCGCGAGGTAACCCGTTTCCGGCGTCCAGGCGTAGAACCACGAGAACGCCGCGACGACCGTGACGATGCCGTACGGGATCAGCGTCACCGTGCGCACGAGACCCCGGCCCACCAAGGTCCGGTGCATGATCAGCGCCAGCGCCATACCGAGCACGAACTCGATGGCCACCGACACCACGGTGATGAGCATCGTCACCCCGAACGCCGTCCACCAGTACGAGTTGGTGAGCACGGCGGCGTAGTTGTCGAACCACACGAACTCGCGCTCGTCGGGGAACCGCAGGTCGTAACGCTGCAACGACAACCACACCGAGTACGCGATCGGGTACGCGGTGACGGCCAGCATCACGATGGCGGCAGGCGCGACCAACAGCAGGCCGAGTTTGCGTTCGGCGCGCTTGCCCTCGCTCATCGGGGCCTTGCCGCGCTTCGCTCCCGTCTCGGCCCGCCGCGCGGGCGTGGCCTCGGTCGCGGGGCTTGCAGCCGTGTCACTCATGGGATCACGCCCTTCGAGCTGAGCGCCTCGTCGAGCTGGTCACGCAGTTCCTGTGCCTTGGACTGCGGATCGATCGCCGACGGCGGCGAAAGGACCTTCGCCATCACAATGGAGAGGTTCTGGTACGCCGGTGTCAGCGGGCGGACGGCGGCGTCCTTGAGCTCGTCCCGAATCGTGTCCTTCATCGGGTACTTCTGCTCCATCGTCGGGTTCGACTCGGGGTCGGCCTGCTTCGACGGGTCGAGCGGCGCGGGGTCGTCGTAGACCGACTCGATGGTCGGCGGCACGCCGTCCATCAACGCGGAGAACTTCTGGTGCTCGGGGTTGCGCAGGCACAGCGCCGCCTCGAACGCCTCCTCCTTGTGCTGCGACGACGAACTCACCGCGAGGTTGTAGCCACCGATGGTGCTGCGCCCGGTGCCCGGCTCCCCAACACCCGGATAGGGCGCCCACTTGAAGTGCTTCAGCTCGTCCGGCTTCTCGGCCGCGTAGGAGGCGTAGACGAACGGCCAGTTGAGCTGGAACGCGCCACGTCCCTGCTGGAAGGTCAGGCGAACCTCGTCCTCCTGCTGGTTGGTCAGCGACGGGTCCGTGAGCCCGGTCGAGCTGACCTCCCTGAGGATCTCCAGCGCGCGCACGGCACCGGGGTCGATGACCACGGACTGCCCGTCCTCGGACAGGATGTGCCCGCCTGCCGATTCGGCGATGGAGTTGTAGACGACCACGAGGCCCTCGTACTGCGCGCCCGTGAACAGGATCTGGTGCGGCTTGCCCTCCTCGCGCAGTTGCCGCGACATCTCCATCATCTCTTCCCACGTGCGCGGCGGCTCGGGGGTGATGCGGTCGTCGTACCAGAGCAGCTGCACGTTGGTGTTCTTCGGCGCCGCGTAGAGCTTGCCGTCCCAGACGGCCGTCTCCAGCGGCCCGGCAAGCACGTCCTTCTCGGCCTCGGCCTTGTGCTCGCCGGTCCACTCCTCGACCCAGCCCGCCTCGGCGAACTCGGGCACCCACGTGACGTCGAGCCCCAGGATGTCCAGCGACGTGTCACCGGCCGCGAGCCTGCGCACCATCTGCTCGCGCTGGCCGTCGGCGTCGCGGGGCAGTTTGTTGTAGACGATCTCGTAGCGACCGTTCGCCTGCGCGTTACAGTCGTCCACCACCTTCTGGAAGTTGTCTTCCGGGGCGTAGTAGACGTTGATCTGCATCCCGTCGCTCGACCCGCACGCGGCCAGCATCGAACTCGTCACCGCGGTGACACCGAGCATCGCTGCCACACGACCGGGTGAGCGTCGTCGCCGCCGTGCAGCGACCTTCACCATGAGTCTCCTCCCCACCGCACGTCGGGAGGAGGAGTTCAGGCTCACCCACCCCGACGTGCATGGACATCGTTGTCACAAGGTCAGACAAGAGCCTGTGACCGGTGCCATGAATCTAGGCCGGTCGATGAGAGCGCGCAAGTACGGACAGTAACGACCGTAAACCAGATAGAAGACCTTGTTCGGTCAGCCGTGTGATCCCATGGCCAGGCGCGCAAGCAGATCGCGACCCTTCTCGGCCGTTCGAGGCTGACAGAGCACGTCGTAACGCCCCGCGACGAGCTGACTGGCCGACGAGAAGTCGCGGCGGCCCCGGGTGAACGCGTACCCCATCGCGGCCGAAGCGGCCCCGAACACCACACCGGCGATCAGACCGACGAACAACGGGATGTACGAGAATCCCTGCGTGGTGTCGAACAGGCTGAGCAGGATGCCGACGAACGCACCGAACCAGGCGCCCGAAGCCGCTCCGGTACCCAGGACCTTCGCCCACGACAACTTGCCGAGCACCCGCTCCACCAGCATCAGGTCCACCCCGACGATGGTCACGTCCTGGACCTCGAACTCCTTGTCCGCGAGGTAATCCACGGCGCGCTGCGCCTCCTCGTAGGTGGCGTACGAGCCGATCGGCCAACCGGACGGAGGCGTGGGGAGGCGAGGCGACCTCGGCGCCTGACGACCCGACGAGAAGGGACCGGTCACGATCATCACCTGTGTTCTGCTCGTTGCGCTTGCCTGCTACCCGGCGCGGGATGAATCCATGATCTCACGCTTCGCACACCCGGGAAACCGGGTGAACAGGGCGCGCGGCAGCCACCCGCTCACGGCTGCGACGCGCCCCGCGCCTGAGGCACCGTGTCGTCTGCCTGCGTCCGCCGCGCGGCGTCCCGCTTCGCTCTCTCGTCGAGGAACCGCAGCAGTTCGACGGGGAAGGGCAACACCAGCGTCGAGTTCTTCTCGGCAGCCACCTCGACCACCGTCTCGAGCAGCCGCAACTGGAGCGCCGCCGGCGTACCGGCCATCGTGGCCGCAGCCTGCGACAGCTTCTCCGATGCCTGCAACTCGCCCTCGGCGGCGATGACCCTGCCCCGGCGCTCACGCTCGGCCTCCGCCTGCCGCGACATCGCCCGCTTCATGGACTCCGGCAGCGCGACGTCCTTGATCTCGACCCTGTCGATGTGGATGCCCCAGCTCGCGGCCGGGCTGTCGATCATCAATTCGAGCCCCTCGTTGAGCCGCTCGCGATGCGACAGCAAGTCGTCGAGCTGACTCTCACCGATCGTGCGCCGCAGGCTCGCCTGCGCCACCTGCAACATGGCGAACCGGTAGTTCTCCACACCGACGATCGCCTGAACCGGGTCGATCACCCTGAAATACACGACGGCGTCAACGCGCACGGTGACGTTGTCCCGCGTGATGCCGTCCTGCGCGGGCACAGGCAAGGTCACGACCTGCATGTTGACCTTGTGCATGCGATCGACGCCCGGCACGATCAGCGCGAGACCGGGTTCCCTCGGCAACCGCGCGACACGGCCGAACCGGAAGACCAGCCCTCGCTCGTACTGCCTGACGATGCGGATCGACGACGCCAGCAGCACGACCAGCGCGATGCCAACGACGACGAGGATGACGAGCAACGTTTCCATGATCGTCGCCCCGCTTTCCGCGGGGTCGCGCCGCCCGCCTCGCTCGTCCGGCGACGCGGCCCCGACCACAGTCGGGATAGTGTGATCCATGCTACCTCGCTCTCGTCCTGAGGGGCGGGACGTAGCCGGTGAGCGCCGATTACCGGCACGTAGCATGAGGACAGCAACCCATCAGCGACGAGAAGGTCGGTGCCGCAGCAGTGACCACCACACAAGAGCTTCCCAGCGTCGATGACGTGCGCACCGCGCTGAACGCCGTCAACGACCCGGAGATCCGCAAGCCGATCACCGAGTTGGGGATGGTCAAGGACATCTCCGTCGGCGACGACGGCGTCGTCACCGTGGCCGTCTACCTCACCGTGGCCGGCTGCCCGCTGAAGGACACCATCACGCGCGACACCACGGCCGCGGTGGAGAAACTCCCCGGTGTCACCCAGGTGCGCGTGGAGCTGGACGTGATGAGCGATGAGCAGCGCACCGAGCTGCGCAAGAAGCTGCGCGGCGACGTGGAGGAGCCGGTCATCCCGTTCGCGCAACCCGGCTCGCTCACCCGCGTGTACTGCGTGGCGTCCGGTAAGGGCGGGGTCGGCAAGTCCAGCGTCACCGTCAACCTGGCTGCCGCGATGGCCCGCAAGGGGTTGTCCGTCGGCGTGGTCGATGCCGACATCTACGGGCACTCGATCCCCCGCATGCTCGGCGCGAGCGACAAGCCGACCAAGGTCGAGAAGATGATCATGCCGCCTCAGGCTCACGGCGTGAAGGTCATCTCCATCGGCATGTTCACTCCGGGCAACACACCCGTGGTGTGGCGCGGCCCGATGCTCCACCGCGCGTTGCAGCAGTTCCTCGCCGACGTGTTCTGGGGCGACCTCGACATCCTCCTGCTCGACCTGCCGCCAGGCACAGGAGACATCGCCATCTCCGTGGCCCAGCTCATCCCCAACGCGGAGATCCTCGTCGTGACCACGCCGCAGCAGGCCGCCGCCGAGGTCGCCGAGCGGGCGGGTGCCATCGCATTGCAGACCCGGCAGCGGGTCGCGGGCGTCATCGAGAACATGTCGTGGTTCGAGACGCCGGACGGCTCCCGCATGGAAATCTTCGGCTCGGGCGGAGGCAAGGCGGTGGCCGAATCGCTGTCGAAGTCCGTCGGTGCCGAGGTGCCGTTGCTTGGTCAGGTCCCTCTCGACCCGAAACTGCGGGAACAGGGCGATGCCGGAACGCCGATCGTGCTCGCCGAGCCGGACGCTGCCGCGAGCCAGGTGCTCACCGAGGCGGCCGAGAAGCTGTCCGTCCGGGCGCGGGGCCTCGCGGGAATGATGTTGAACGTCAGCCCTGCGGGTCGCTGACACTTGCCGGCATCCGGCTGGCGGGGCCGGGCGGGAGCCCTCAGGTGGCGTCCGGGTCCACAGGTGGCTTCTCCCCCGGTTTCAGGGGTTCGGCCTGCTGTGGCGCGGACGCCGGGGCGCCGTGGACGCCGTGGACGCCGTTGCCGTTTACCGGGCCTGCCCCGTTGATGTTGTTGAGGCCCAACGGGTCGGGGTCCCCGTCGAACAGGTGCTCGCGCACAGCGTGTTTCGGATCGAAGTTGCGGAGATTCCGCAGGTCCTCGATGGGCTTGCGGAACTCCTCGAAATCCGTGCCCACTTCGTCGCGAAGCTGCTGGCGAGCGCCGGTGGCGAAATCCCTGACCTTGCGCACGGTCCGCCCGAGCCACGCCGCGGCTTCCGGCAGTCGCTCCGGTCCGAGAATGAACAGGCCCGCGACGATCAGAACCAGGATCTCACCCCAGCCAATACTGTCGAACACGCGACCAACCTCCGCCTCGAACCACGATGCGGTGAAAGCCTACCTCGTCAGTCTGAACCCAAGGTGACATCGACGGTCAGCTGCCGTCCATCTCGGACCACCTGGACGGGCACCGACTGACCGATGTCGTGTTTGCGCACGGCCACGGTGAGTTCGGCGGCGTTGCGCACCCTGCGGTCACCGACCTTGACGATGACATCGCCTTCCGCGATGCCCGCCCTCGCGGCAGGACCATTCTGGGCGACGTTGCGGACCTGCGCTCCCTGTGACGTGTTGGCCGAGACGGACGCGGCATTGACTCCGAGTGAGGCGTGCTTCACGGCGCCGTCACGCACGAGCGACTCGCTGATCTCGATGGCCTCGTTGATCGGGATGGCGAAGCCGAGACCGATGCTCCCGCCCTCGCCCGCGCTTCCCGCGGTGCGGATCATCGAGTTGATGCCGACCAGCGCGCCGGTGGAATCGACGAGGGCGCCACCCGAGTTACCGGGGTTGATCGCCGCGTCGGTCTGGATGGCGTCGTAGGTGACCGCCGGATCGCCGTTCTCCCCAGGTGCCGTGACCGGACGGTTCAACGCACTCACGATGCCCTCGGTGACCGTGTTCTCCAGGCCGAAAGGCGAGCCGATGGCCATCACGCTGTCGCCGGGTGCCAGCGCCTCGGAATCGCCGATCTGAATCACGACCGGGTTCTCCACAACGACCTTCACGACGGCGAGGTCCGTCTTCGGGTCCGTGCCGACGATGCGTCCCTGAGTCCGGGTGCCGTCGATGAACACCACCGTGATCTTCGCGTTCTCCGATCGGGACGCCTGCGACACGACGTGGTGGTTGGTGAGGATGTAGCCCTCCTCGTCGATGACGACGCCCGACCCCACTCCACCGGACTGGCCCGCCTCGACCTCGATGGACACCACGGCGGGGGCGACCTTCTGCGCGATCGCGGCGACCGAGCCGGCAGGCCGTTCCTTGGCCGCCTCCGCCTCGGTGATGTTCAGCTCTCCCCTCAAGGAGTCACCCGCGGTGGCGACGGCCCATCCCACAAGGCCGCCCGCCGCTCCCACCAGCAGCGCGACGACACCGAGCAGCGCCAGCGCGGTCGGTTTGACGCGACGGCCGAACAGCACCTCGGGAAGGCTCAGCAGCGGCCCTGTCGGGCGGCCGACTGTCTCGTCGGGTTTGCCGGGTTCCCGCGCGGCAGGCTGCCCCAGAACGGCAGGTGAGCCCGGATCACGCCACGGGTCGTCCTCACCAGTCCACAGCGGGTCCGCGGGCCCGGAGGTGCCGCCGGAGTCTCGCTCGCCCGATCGCTGCCCCTCGGGGCGTTGCAGGATGACGTCTTCCTCACCCGGCTGACGCCCGAACGCCTCGGCGAGCGACGGCGGAGGCGGCGCGGGCCTCGGCGGCTGCGAACGCTGTGCCGTGTCCGGTGAGTGCAGCAGGTCGAACGAACCGTCCACGCCTCGTGGCCTGCCGAACGTCGCAGCCAATGCCGGGTCCACCGACGGGCGCGTGATCGGGCGGGGTCGGAGACGATGCTCCTGAGGCCCGGACTCCTCCTGCTTCGGCGTCGCTCGTTCGCTCATTCTTCCCCGGTTGGACTGCTGTGATCACTGGGATCGCTCGGCGTGTGACCCTACGCCAAGCCTCCCACAGTGATGCTGCCCGCAGGCCGGTGAAGTCAGCGTGGGAACCCCGTCGGAGCGGTCTACGGCCCCGTCGTGACCGGTGCTGCGCTGCCGGAGGAGCTTGAGACCCCGGTGTTCACTGTGCTGTGAACGCCTGTAGGCGCGGGGGGCGTGCTGAGGGCCGCCGAGGTACCCGACGGTGTGGAGGGCGTGCTTTTGACTTCTCCGGTCGCGTAGGCAGCGGGGTGACTGCCCATTTTCGCGGCGGGCAGGACGTCCGTGCGCGGCGTCGCCGTGGACTCCGGGTCCGCCTCGACGGTAGGCCCCTCTCCTCCGCTGGTGGTGGCGACCAGCGCGAGCGCGCTGAGCACAAGGCCCGAGACGACGACTCCGGCACCCTGCGTGGCTCTCCGCCGGGCGGAGGACAGCCGGGGGCCGCTGCCCAGCACGTTCGGCGACGTACCGAGGGGAGTCGATGTGCCCAGCGCCCCTGGCGGGAGGCTGTCGCGCAACCCGGCGACCTGATCAGGGCGCTGGACGGCCATCACCTGACCGTCAGCCCCCACGGCCAGGCTGTCCGGCGAATGTGGCAGTTCGACTGTGTGCGGTATCTCGCACAGACTCGCGAGGAAACCGGCAGAGATGGCGGGTGTCCGCGCTTGGCGCACTGCGGCGCTGGCAGCACGCTGTGCGGCGACCTCGGCCGCACAGCGTGGGCAGCGGGCGAGGTGCGAAGCGGCACGTTCCTGCGCGCCGAGCGACAACTCCTGGTCCACGAACGCCACCACGGCGTCGGGCAGAAGATGGGATTCGGCCATCCCCCATCCCTTGCCAACCGTCATACCGTTGCCTCCTGTTTGAGCGCGCGGCGGCGCTCGAGGGAAGACTTCAGGGCCTGCCGGCCACGATGGATCCGGCTTCGGACAGTGCCGAGCTTAACGCCGAGCGTCGCACCGATCTCCTCGTAGGAGAGACCCTCCACGTCGCAGAGCACGACCGCGGCCCGGAACTCCGGCGGGAGTTCGTCCAGCGCGGCCTGAAGGTCGGGGTCGAGATGGGTGTCGGAGTACACCTGCTCGGGGCTCGGGTCGTCCCCGACGATCCGATCGGTGTCCTCGGGCAAACCCTCCATACGGACGCGAGCGCGACGACGCGCCATGTCGAGGAACAGGTTGGTCGTGATGCGATGCAACCAGCCCTCGAACGTCCCCGGCTTGTAAGACGCGAGCGACCGGAACACCCGGATGAACGTCTCCTGGGTGAGGTCCTCCGCGTCGTGGGCGTTACCCGTCAGCCGGTAAGCGAGCCGGTAGACGCGATCGGCATGTTGCCGGACGACCTCTTCCCAGGTCGGCGGTGTCCACGTGACCTCGTCCTCGACCGGAACCGGAGCGGTCTGCGTGCTGTCGTGTGGCAGCTGAGGCACCTCCATCGGCCCGTCCCCTTCACTACTCCACCCAACGTGGCGGCTATGACGGGAGTTCCCGCCATTGGCACCACAGTGTTACCCGCTTTCCTGTGGTTGTAGTGAAGTTCGTCTGAGAGCACCCTGAGAAACGTCGTGATCGTGGTCAGCGGCCGACCCGGATCATCGCTACCAGGTGCAACGCGCTTTTCACGCGGTCCCCGCAGCCCACCTCGTCGGCTGTCACGGCGGCCACACCCGTCAGTCCTGGACCGATCCTCCCGAGACGAACGGCACCTTAGGCTCTGTACTGGCCATGACGACCCACTGTGCCGCGCTAACCTCTGGCGCGTGAACTCCGAGACGCACATCACCGGTTGGGTTGATCTCGGCGAATTCATCGAGGCATACCTCCCCGAGGACGACGTCCTTGCCACGGCACGCCTCCGAGCCGAGCAACTCGGCTGCCCACCGGTGTCGTGCGCCACGGGTTCGACACTCAGTTTCCTGACGGCCTCGGTACAGGCCAAGGCCGTCGTCGAGATCGGCACCGGCGCCGGTGTCAGCGGCCTCTACCTGTTACGGGGGATGACGCCCGACGGCGTGCTGACCTCGATCGACATCGAGCCGGAGTTCCACCGCAGCGCACGGCGCTCGTTCCTCGACGCGGGTTATCCCTCCGGGCGAACACGATTGATCATGGGACGGGCCCTCGATGTGCTCTCCCGGCTCACCACGGGCGGCTACGACCTGGTATTCGCCGACGCCGCGCGGGTGGAGTATCCGGGCTACTTCGACCTCGGAGTCCAGCTGCTGCGTCCGGGCGGGGTGATCGCCTTCCACAATGTGCTGGCTGCGGGTCAGATCGCCGATCCGACCCGCAGGGAGCCGGAACTGCTGGCCCTGCGCGACGTGGCTCGCGCCGTTCGGGAGGACGCCCGCCTCGTTCCCACACTGCTGCCCATGGGCAACGGATTGCTTGTCGCCGCGATGACCACGGCCCACGCCTGACAACATGCTGTGTTCGTTCATGCCTCCACCGTAGCCCGAATTTCGAACATACGTTCGGACACGATGGAGTGAAACTGAAACTCCGGGGTGTCAGGGGTGTCAGCGCCGAGCCAGTGCCACCACACCCGCAGCCGCACATCCCAGCCACGCCACGACCGCGCCGACCAGCCACACCCAGCCCGCGTTTCCGAACACGACGCTGCCGAGGGTGCCGCCGACACTGCTCCCCACGTAGTACGCCAGCGTGTACAACCCGGACGCCGACGCTCTGGCCCGCGGCGGCGCCTCAGCGACCGCCCACCCGCTGGCGACGGCGTGCGCGGCGAAGAAACCACCCGTGAACACCACGAATCCCGCGATCACGACGACGAGCGAGTCCGCGACCGTCGCCACCGCTCCGGCGGCCGTCAGCGCGAGCGCGGCGAGCAGGCAGCGAAGCCTGCCGAATCGGGCAACCAGCCTGCCTGCCGTCGCCGAGGACACTGAGCCCACGGCGTAGCAGAGGAACACGAGAGAGGCGATGGCGGGGCTGAGATCGAGCGGCTCACCGGTGAGCCGGAAGGTCGCGGCGTTGTACAGGGCGACGAACGCCCCCATCGCGAGCAGCGCCACACCGTACTGAGCCAGCAGGACGGGTCTGCGCAGCCCGAGGAGGAACCCGGACAACACCGTGCGCATGCGGAGACGCTGCGGCCCCGCCCGCTCTCGCCGTGGCGAACGCGGCAGGGTCACCACAGCCACCGCCGCGCACAGCAGCGCGATTCCGCCCACGACGGCGAGCGCACCCGGCCACCCGAGCCACTCGGTGACTCCCCCTGCCGCGAGGCGCCCGAGCATGCCGCCCACCGTGTTCCCGGCGACCATGGCACCCACAGCGGCCGCCACTCCGGCCGGGCCGAGTAATTCGGCGAGGTAGGCGGCCGCGACGCCGGGAAAACCGGCGATGGCCACCCCCTGGAGCACTCGGAGCACGAGCAGGACGTCGAAAGACGGTGCGAACGGCAGCAGCAGTCCCAGCACGGCCGATGCCAGCACCGAGGCGACGATGACCGGCCGCTTGCCGACGAGTTCGGACAGGATCGCAACCGGCAGGACCGCCGCCGCGAGGCCACCCGTGCCCGCCGACACGGCGAGTGACGCCGCTCCCGGGTCGAGCCCGAACTCGGCGGCCAACTGGGGAAGCAGCGGCTGCGGCGCGTACAGCAGCGAGAACGAGCAGATCCCGGCCGCGGCCACCGACACCGTGACGCGGCGACCACTCACCTCGACGTGCGGCTCCCTCGCGGTCACATTCACACCGACCGACGGTAAGCGACGCTAAACTATGCGTCCAATACCTATATATGCCACGATCTATACGATGATGGATGAATGCGACGTCACGCGGCTGGCCGCTGAACTGGCCCCGGCAGCAGCACTGCTGCGTGAGGTGAAGCTCACCTCGAACATCACGAAAGCCGCCGCCGAACTGGGCATCCCCCAGCCGACCGCCAGCCGTCGCCTCGCCGCGCTCGGCGACGCGCTCGGCACTCCGCTCACCGTCCCGAACGGCAGGGGAATCCGACTCACCCGCGCGGGGCTTCTCCTCGCCGACGCGGCCGAGCAGGCCATCGGCGTCCTCGGACAGGGTGTGCGCCGGGTGCGGGAGGAGATCGATCCAGAGTCAGGGCACGTCGCACTCGGGTTCCTGCACCTGCTCGGACGTTCCCTCGTGCCCGGCCTGCTCCGTGACTTCCGGGCAGGTCACCCGCGAACCCGGTTCAGCCTCGTGCAGGGTTCCCGGCAGAGCATCGTGGACAGGCTGACCTCGGGCGACATCGACCTCGCGCTGGTGGCTCCTCTGCCCGCAGGACCGTCGCTGGACTCGGTGGTGGTCACCGATCAGGAACTGTTCGTCGCCGTGCCGGAGGACCACCCGCTCGCCGCGAGACCCACCGTCGAGCTGAGCGAACTCTCCAGCGAGGCGTTCGTGATGCTCGAACACGGCTACGGGCTCCGGCAGATCACCGACGACCTCTGTGCCGAGGCCGGGTTCACGCCGACGGTGGCCTTCGAGGGGCAGGAGTCGGACACGGTGCGGGGACTCGTCGCCGCTGGGCTCGGTGTCGCCCTGCTCCCCGCGTTCGAACCGCACCCGCCGTCAGGGGTGGTCGAGATCCCGCTCGCCCCGCGCGTCACTCGTGAGATCGGCCTGGTGTGGCCGTCTGACCGGCCGCTGCCACCCGCCGTGGCCGCGTTCCGCGAGTTCGTCCGCAACCGCACCAGCGGCGATCACTCGCTGCCGCTCGGCGGCGATCACTCGCTGCCGCTCGGCGGCGCAGGACGTCGAACGCGATCGGATTCGCCCCAGGCAGCTCACTCCCTGCCGCTCAACGGGCGTAGGAGGCCGTGAACTCCACGAGTGTCCTCGCGGCGAAACCCGTACCACCGGGCACCACCTCGGCGTAGGTTCCCTCCGCACGGGCCGGGCCCGCGATGTCGAGGTGCGCCCACGGAACATCGGCCGTGAACTCGCGCAGGAACAACGCAGCGGTGATACCGCCGGGACCGGGTGGGCACTGGCGGACGTCGGCGACATCGGCGCGAACGGCGTCGGCGTGCTCACTGGACAGCGGCATGCGCCACCACTGTTCCCCCACCTCGTCGCCTGCCGCGCCGATGCGCAAGGCGAGGTCGTCGTCGGTGGCGAAGAGACCGCCGGTGCGCAGGCCGAGCGCGACTTTCATCGCGCCCGTGAGGGTGGCGACATCGACCACGACGTCAGGCCGGTAGGTGGCGATCCCGTAGGCCAGCGCGTCGGCGAGCACGATCCGGCCCTCGGCGTCGGTGTTGTCGATCTGCGTCGTGCGGCCTCCGTAGTGGCGCACCACGTCACCGGGCCGATAGGAGGAGCCGGAGACGAGATTCTCCGCGGACGGCACGAGACCGGTGACCCGCACGGGCAGTTCCAACGCGGCGATCGCACGCAACGCCGCGATGACCGCACCGCCACCGGACATGTCGGTGCGCATGAGGTGCATGCCCTCCGCGGGCTTGAGCGACAGCCCACCGGAATCGAACGTGATGCCCTTGCCGACGAGCAGCAGGTGAGTGGTCGCGCCCTCCGGCCGGTACGACAGTTCGATGAGCCGTGGCGCGTTCGCCGAGCCTCCACCGACCGCGAGGATGCCGCCGAATCCGTGTTCGGCCAGCCACTTCTCGTCGCGCACGGTGACGGTGAGACCCCGCACGTCCCTCGCGACCGACTCGGCCGTGTTCGAGAGCCAGGCCGGTGTCTTCACGTTGGACGGCGTGTTGGCCAGGTCGCGCGCCAGTGCGGTGGCCCGGCCGAGTTCGCGGGCCCGCGACACCGCGTCCGCGAACTCGCCGACGTTCCCGACGTCACCGCCCGAACCGTCGGGAACCAGCAGCCGGACGGTGCGCACGCGTGCGGGCTTCTCGTCCGAGGTCACGCGGTAGCGGTAGCCGCCGAGGAGGGCTCCGGTGGCGAAAGCCGCGTAGTCACCGGCGAGGGCCGACTCGGGAAACCGCACCTGCACGGTCAACGGTGGACGGCCACCCGAGTCGGCCTCGACGTCGGCGTAGGACTGTGCGGCGCGCACGAACGCGGCGCCCGCCGCACGGAAGTGCCGTGGAGCGCCCTTGCCGAGTCCGACGACCCACCGGGGGCCTTCGGCGCCGGGCAGGACAGCGACCTCCCCTTCCTTACCGCCGAAACCCAGTTCGGCCGGCACGCCGGAAGGCAGGGAAGGCAGGGAAGACGCTGAAGCCACGGCCCCCTCGGGGACGAGCAACGCCTCGGGGGCTCCTCGCTTGGCGCGGCCTGCCACCTCCACGTCGATCAACCGCGAGGGGACTGACGGAAGCGGCGAACGCGGCATGCGATCTCCAGGCACTACGAATCAGGCCAGGTCGATCGGAATCGACGCAGGCTGGGTTGGAAGGGGAATTCAGCTGGTGGCCTGCTGAAGGGCCGCACCGAGGTCCTTGGCCTCCTCAGCCGTCAGCTCGACGACGAGACGCCCACCGCCCTCCAGTGGTACGCGCATCACGAGGCCCCGCCCCTCCTTGGTCACTTCGAGGGGACCATCTCCGGTCCGGGGCTTCATGGCCGCCATAGCGTGCTCCCTCCGTTACGAACCAGCGCGCCCGGGTCGCGCTCGTCAAAGCAACCGGGTCGTGACCATTGTCCCCCATGAGGAGTCGGCCGCGAACGTGGACCGATCTTAGCGGCGCGGGATCGCTGCTGGTATGCGCGCCGCGAGCCTGTCAGACTCGCGGGTCGAGAACGACAACGGAGGATTCGGTGACCGCACACCACAGCACACAAACGACCACGAACGCAGGAGGCGAGAGCGAGAGGAGCGCGGAGGACGTGCTCCTGATCGCCGACGCCGACGGCGTGCGAACCCTGACGCTGAACCGGCCGAAGGCGTACAACTCGCTCACCGTGGAGTTGAAGGAGCGCCTGTTCACGGCGCTGCGGGACGCGGCGGAGGACGACGAGGTACGGGCGGTCGTGCTCACCGGTGCGGGCAAGGCGTTCTGCGCGGGCCAGGACCTCAAGGAGCACGTCGGCATGCTGCGCTCCGGCGACAGCGCGCCGCTGCGGACCGTGTCCGAGCACTACAACCCCATCGTCACCACGATCGTGGACATGCCGAAGCCGGTGATCGCCGCCGTCAACGGCTCGGCCGCGGGAGCGGGGGCGGCGTTCGCCTACGCCTCCGACCTGCGCATCGCAGGGGCCTCGGCGAGTTTCGTGATGGCGTTCGCCGGGGTCGGGCTCGGGCCGGACTCCGGGGCGTCGTGGACGCTCCAGCGGCTGATCGGCCAGGGCAGGGCGATCGAGTTGATGATGCTCGCCCGCAAGGTGGACAGCGCCGAGGCGCTGCGGCTCGGGCTTGTCGGCGAGGTGGTGCCGGACGAGGAGCTCGCCGCCCGCGCCCAGGCCGTGGCCGCTCAGCTCGCGGCAGGCCCCACCAGGGCTTACGCCAAGGTCAAGAGCACGGTGGCTGCCGCGGCGTCGTCCTCGCTCGCCGAGGCGCTGGCCGAGGAGGACGCGGCGCAGACCGAACTGGGCCGCACGGCCGACCATCGGGAAGCCGTGGAGGCGTTCGTGGAGAAGCGCCGCCCCAAGTTCACCGGAAAGTAGGTCCTCCTGTGGTGTTTCCGCGCGGCTCAGCCCGCGCGGAAACACCCCGCGACGTGGTCGTCCACCATGCCCGTCGCCTGCATCATGGCGTAACAAGTCGTGGGCCCCACGAAGGAGAAGCCACGCTTCTTCAGTGCTTTCGCCATCGCCACCGACTCGGGTGTGGTGGCGGGGACGTCGGCCATCGTCCTCGGCCTCGGCCTGGTGCCGCGGTCGGGTGCGAACGACCACAGCAGCTCGTCGAGTGGCACGTCGAGCCGCGCGACGGCCCTCGCGTTGGCGATCGTCGCGAGGATCTTCGCCCTGTTGCGCACGATGGCAGTGTCGGCGAGCAGCCGTGCGACGTCGTCATCGCCGAAGGTGGCGACGTGCTCAGGAACGAAGCCTGCGAAGGCGCGGCGGAAACCCTCGCGCTTGCGGAGGATGGTCAGCCACGAGAGACCCGACTGGAACGCCTCCAGCGAGAGCCGCTCGAACAGCTCCGTCTCCCCCTGGAGAGGCACACCCCACTCGTCGTCGTGATACGCGGCGTAGTCGGGAGCCGTGTTGCCCCACGCGCAGCGGGCGAGCCCGTCGGTGCCGACCAATTCCGGGCTCACCCGCCCACCTCGTAGTTCTCCGCGAACGTCGCGAACGTCCGCATCGAGCGCCTCAGCGCCACCGCGAACGCCGGCCTCACCAGTAGCCACCCCAGCCTCCCCACAGGGCCGAACGGCGGTGTGAACTCCTCGGCCCATGTGAACACGCACCGCGTCGGCCCCTTCGCGTGCACGTGGAAGGTCCCCGTACCCCGCACCACCTTGCCAAGGTGGCGGACGGTACACCGCACCGGGGGCTCCCAGTTCGTGATCTCCATGGGATCGGTGACACCGACTCCCCCGACTCCGGTGAACGCCTCGAGCCGCGAACCGACACTGCGCCCGTTGCCCGAGACCACCCGCACGGTCGTGCCGAGGATCCACTCGCTCTGCCGCTCCCAGTCGGTGAGGGCGAGCCAGGTCGTGCCTGCCGGTGCCGCGACCTCCACCGACAGCGCGAGGTCACTCACGATGCACCTCGGCGTCGGCGCGATGAGCCTCCAGCTCGGCCACCCTGGCGCGCAGCAGGTCGATCTCCGTGCCGAGCCGCGACATCACCCAATCGACCTCCGACATCTTGTAACCCCGCAGCACGACCTGGAATCTCACGTCGTTGACGTCGGCGCTCGTGATGTCATCCGAGGGAAGGCGCGTGGGCGAACTCCCCGGCGGAAGCGGCGCCAGCTCCTCACCCCTGCCGAACACGAGCGAGGCCAGCAGGAACACCACGGCCGCCACCAGCAGCATCACGAGGAGGTAGATCAGGGCGGTGGTCACACCACGATCGTGACACACGCGCCGGGCCCGCGTGCGCTTCGCCAGCCACCCTCGGGCCGGGGGCTCCGCCGTGCGATCCTGGACGGCGACCGACACCGGGAGGGACCGTGTTACCACTGCTGATCAGGGGTACGCTCGCGCCGCTGGCCAGGCTCGTCTACCGCCCCGACGTCGAGGGCGCTGAGAACGTGCCGTCATCCGGACCGGTGTTGTTCGCGCCCAACCACAGGTCCGCGATCGACACGGCCGTGCTCTCCCTCGTCTCGCCCCGGCCAGTGCGCTTCCTCGGCAAGGCGGAGTACTTCACGGGAAAAGGCCTACGCGGCCGGGCCCTCGCCTCGTTCCTCTCCGCGCTCGGCTACGTGCCCGTCGAGCGCGGCAACGCCATGGCCGGACTCGCCGCGCTCGACGCGGCACGTGAGGTGCTCGAAGCGGGCGAGACCTTCGCGATCTATCCGGAAGGCACCCGTTCACTCGACGGCAGGCTGCACAGGGGACACACCGGCGTCGGCAGTCTCGCGCTCGAAACAGGGGCCACGGTGGTGCCCGTGGCCCTGAGTGGCACGGAGCGGCTGCTGCCGGTGGGCAGGAAGATCCCCCGGTTCGCCAAGGTCCGGGTGCGCTTCGGCGAACCGCTCGACTTCTCCCGCTACGCCGGACTCGGCTCGTCGCCCGCGATCCGACGGGCCGTGACCGACGAGATCATGTACTCGATCATGGAGTTATCGGGCCTCGAATACGTGGACCGCTACCACGAACGCCCCGCGTCCGAAGCGGCATGAGCGGCGTGAGCCGCGTGAACCGGCGGTGCCGTCTGCGATGCGCCGGTCAGCTCGCCCACTTGTCGATCGGCGTGTAGGTGTGCCGGGAGAAGGCGTCGAGCAGCGCCTCGGCGTCGTCGTTGACGATCACGAGATCACGGCTGCTCTCACCGAGGAAACCCTCGGTCACCATGTGGTCGAGGAACTCGGCCATCTTGGTGTAGTAGCCCCTGACGTCGAGCAGCCCGACCGGCTTGGCGTGCAGGCCGAGCTGCGCCCACGTCCAGACCTCGAACAGCTCCTCCAGCGTGCCCGCACCGCCAGGCAGCGCCACGAATCCGTCGGACAGCCGCGCCATCGTGGCCTTCCGCTCGTGCATGTCCTCGACGACGTGGAGTTTCGTGAGCTCGTGGTGAGCGATCTCGGCGCGCATCAGGTGCTTGGGGATCACACCGATGACCTCGCCACCCGCCTCAAGCGCCGCGTCGGCCACGACACCCATCAGCCCGACCTGGCCACCGCCGTAGACCACGCCGATGCCGCGTTCGGCGAGCAGCTTCCCCACCGCGGCGGCCTCGACCGCGTAGGCGGGGTCCTTGCCCGAGGACGAGCCGCAGAAAACGCAGAGCCGCTTCACTAGTGAGTGTCCTCCCATGCCTTGTATGCCTCCTGCACCACACCGACCGCGTCATCGACGTCGTCGGTGACGTGCAGCAACGCCATGTCTCGTTCGTTGATCTTGCCTTCGGCGAAGACAGTGCCGCGCACCCAGTCGTACAGCCCGCCCCAGTACGACGAGCCGAACAGCACGACAGGGAACTTCGTCACCTTCTTGGTCTGCACGAGTGTGAGTGCCTCGAACAGCTCGTCGAGCGTGCCGAAGCCACCGGGCAGGCAGATGAACGCCTGCGCGTACTTCACGAACATCGTCTTGCGCGCGAAGAAGTAGCGGAAGTTCACGCCGAGGTCCACCCACGGGTTGAGGCCCTGTTCGAACGGCAGCTCGATGCCGAGTCCGATGGACAGCCCTCCCGCCTCCGACGCTCCCCGGTTCACGGCCTCCATCGAGCCGGGGCCACCACCGGTGATCGCGGCGAAACCCGCGCCTGCCAGCGCGGCACCGATCTGCCTGCCGAGCTGGTACTCGGGGTGGTCGCGGGGCGTGCGGGCCGATCCGAACACCGTCACCGCGCGCGGAACCTCGGCCAGCGCGCCGAAGCCCTCGACGAACTCGGCCTGGATGCGCAGTACCCGCCACGGATCGGTGTGCACCCAGTCGCTGGGACCGCGCGAGTCCAGGAGGCGCTGGTCGGTGGTCGAGTCCTCCGACTGCCTGCTCCTGCGCAGGACGACAGGGCCACGGTGCCGTTCCGATGGGTGCTCGTCTGCGTTGTCGATGTCGGGCGTCACCTCGGTCACAGCGATCAGCGTAGAGTCACGTGGCCAGAAAGGTTCGAAGAACCTCGGCAACCGTGCGGATTTCCTTGGCCGCGACGTGCTCCTGCCGGGTGTGGGCCAGCGTGGGATCGCCAGGCCCGAAATTCACGGCAGGCATGCCCAGCGCGGCGAAGCGGGCGACGTCGGTCCAGCCGAGTTTGGCCGCCACCCTGCCGCCCGCGGCGCGCACCAGCTCGGCCGTCGCGGGTGAGGAAAGACCGGGTAGCGCGCCGGGAGAGGAGTCCACGACCGTGAGGTCGTAGCCTTCGAAAACCTTCCGCACATGTTCCTCGGCCTGCTCAGGCGTGACGTCGGGCGCGAAGCGATGGTTCACGGCGAGCACGGCCTCGTCGGGCACGACGTTGCCAGCGACGCCGCCGGAGACCCGCACGGCCTGGAGCCCCTCGCGATAGGTGAGCCCGTCGATGTCCACGACCCGTGCCTCGTATCGGGCGAGCCTGCGAAGCGGCTCCGCCAGCGCGTGGATGGCGTTGGTGCCCATCCACGCCCGCGCCGTGTGCGCCCTGACGCCGTCGAGGTGGATCTCCGCGCGCAGGGTGCCCTGGCAGCCCGCCTCCACGGCGGCGTTGGACGGCTCGCCCACCACGGCGAGGTCTCCGTGCAGCCACTCGGGCGCCTCCCGCTCGATGCGGCCGAGCCCGTTGCGTGCCGCCTCCACCTCCTCGCAGTCGTAGAAGACGAACGTGACGTCGTGCCTCGGCTGCGTCACGGTGGCCGCAAGGTGCAGGAACACGGCGTCCCCGCCCTTCATGTCCACGCTGCCGAGGCCGTGCAACAGCTCGTCGTCACCCGACCCGGTGCGGCGCGAGGGCAGGTTGTCGTTGACGGGAACGGTGTCGAGGTGCCCCGCGAACACCACCCGCCTCGCACGGCCCGTGTTCGTCCTCGCCAGCACCGCGTCGCCGTTTCGCACCACCTCGAGGTGGGGAGCCTGTCGCCGCAGTGCGTCCTCCACGGCGTCGGCGAGGGCTCTCTCCTCACCGGACACACTGGCGATGTCCACGAGTGCGGCGGTCAGATCGACGGGGTCACAGCGCAGATCGAGCGAGGGCATGACGGCACGGTAACCCCCACTGCGTACGGTGGAGGGGTGCGTACCCGTGTCAGTGTCGTCCTGCTCACCGCCACGTTGTTCGCGGTCACCGGGTGTTCCCGCGAGGCAGGCCCCACGCCGAAGAACTCACCGGACCCCGGGCCGGGCGCGCTCGCGGTGAAGATCCGCGCCTTGCAGGCGGACGACTGCTACCTCGCTCCGACGGAGGTGCGTTCGCCGTCGTGCGAGAAGTACGTCACGCAGCTGTCCAACGTGCCCGGCACGGCCCGCAAGTACGCGACCGGCCATCCCGGCCTCCGCGAGGCGGCCGACACGCTCGACGCCACCGTGCGCGCCTACCGGGGCAACAACTGCGCTGACGGCGGCGACGCCGATGTGTGCGCGGCCACGCTCACCGACATGGCCACGGCGCTGACGGGCCTGCACACAGAGCTGTCGGCGCTGCCCGACGTGGCGACGCGACCGAGGTGAGCGCGGGTTACCGTAGCGGCCGTGAGCACCGTGAGCACAGCTACCCCGAACCCTGAAACAACCGGCGCGACCGGTGTCGGCCTCGCCACTGTCACGAGCGACGGCACCGTGCTCGACACGTGGTTCCCTCAGCCGAAACTCGTCGAGGCGGGCGAGCCGGGGGGACGTGGCAGTGGTACCGAACGGTTGCCGCGGGAGCAGGCCACCGAGATCCTCGGCGCGGCGGCCACCGCTGTACTCGGCCGTGACGACGCTCGCGGCGTCGAGGTCGTCGCCGTGCGCACCACCATCGCGTCGCTCGCGGAGGCACCCGCCGACGCGCACGACGTGTACCTGCGGCTGCACCTGCTCTCCCACCGCCTGGTTCGCCCGCACGGCCAGAACCTCGACGGCGTCTTCGGCCACCTGTCGAACGTCGTGTGGACCAATCACGGCCCGTGCCCCGTCGAGGGTTTCGAAGCGACGCGCATGCGGCTGCGCGCCAGGGGCCCGGTGACCGTTCACAGCATCGACAAGTTCCCCCGGATGGTGGACTACGTGCTGCCCAGTGGCGTGCGTATCGGCGACGCCGATCGCGTGCGCCTCGGCGCCCACCTCGCGAGCGGCACCACCGTCATGCACGAGGGCTTCGTCAACTTCAACGCGGGCACGCTCGGCGCCTCGATGGTCGAGGGCCGCATCTCCGCGGGCGTCGTGGTCGGCGACGGCACCGACATCGGCGGCGGCGCCTCGATCATGGGCACGCTGTCCGGCGGTGGCAAGGAGGTCATCTCGCTGGGCGAGCGCTGCCTCATCGGTGCCAACGGCGGTGTTGGCATCTCCCTCGGTGACGACTCCGTCGTCGAGGCAGGCCTCTACGTCACGGCAGGAACGAAGGTGATCTTCCAGGGCCGCACGGTGAAGGCTCGCGACCTCTCCGGCATCTCGGGGGCCCTCTTCCGGCGCAACTCCGCCACCGGAGCGGTGGAGGCCGTCGAACGCACCGGCGCAGGCGTGGAACTCAACGCCGCCCTGCACGCCAACGACTGACACCGGCGAATGCCGTGAGGGCCGTGGGTCGCCGCCGAGGCACCCGCGGCCCTCGCCCCTTCTTCGGGGTTTTTGCTTGAACGTTCGCTTCTCCCTCAGTCATGTCACGCGCTGTGACGATGGCGGGGAGGACGTATCGCCCCGCTGCTGTGCGCCCGTACAGCACGACCACTCGGGTATATAGCGAGGTTCAGTCGGTGCGCTTCGGATGGCCGGTACCGGCATATCGAAGCCAGACGGTGCGGTTCTCCTCGTCAACGAGGTACCAAATCCGCCCGCCGCCGGTGACCTCGATCTGCCACAGGGGAAGCTCCCGACCACCGTGCCTGCCGACTGCGAGGTCGTATTTCAACCGATGGTGACGTAACGGTGAGAGCCCGGACAGTTCTCCCGGTTCGTGCCGCAGGAGGTCCCAGACCTTCCGCAGGTTGCCCGGTGCCGCTGGCAGCAGCTCCTGCCAGCCCCGGACGGCGTCACTGCTCGAAGACACGGCCTCGCTGACGAGCCTTCCGGCAGCACTGTGGCCGGGCAGCGGCTTCGCCACCCGGCCACGGTCGGTGCTCGTTACGGCCTCTCGCGCTACTCCGCGAGGCGTTCGGCTGCGGCGTTGACCCTCTCGTCGGTCGCCGTCAACGCCACCCTGACGTGCTCGCCGCCCCTCGGCCCGTAGAAGGTGCCCGGCGCGACCAGGATGCCGCGGCGGGCCAGCCAGTCCACCGTCTCCCGTGCGGGCTCGCCCCGGGTCGCCCACAGGTACAGCCCCGCCTCGGAGTCGTCGATATGGAACCCGGCCCGCTCCAGCGCCGGCCGCAGTACGGCCCGTCGCGCCGCGTAGCGGGCACGCTGTTCGCGCAACGCCTCGTCGTCGTTCAGCGCCACCGTCATGGCCTCCTGCACCGGCCTCGGCACGATCATTCCCGCGTGCTTGCGGACAGCCAGCAGACCGCGCACCAGCGTGGGGTCGCCGGTGACGAAACCGGCGCGATACCCGGCGAGGTTGGCCGACTTCGACAGCGAGTGCACGGCCAGCAGGTTGTCGAGGCTGCCACCGTGGACGTCGGGGTGCAGGATCGACACCGGGTCGGACTCCCAGCCGAGCGCCAGATAGCACTCGTCGGACACCACCACGGTTCCCCGTTGCCTCGCCCACTCGACGACCTTGCGCAGGTGCGCGAGTCCCAGAACCTTGCCGGTGGGGTTGGACGGCGAATTCACCCACAGCAGCTTCGGCCGCGCGGGACCGAGTGCGGTGAGCCCGTCCGTCCGCGCCACGGCGGCGCCTGCGAGGAGAGCACCGACCTCGTACGTCGGATAGGCCAGCTCAGGGATGACCACGGTGTCGCCCGCTCCGACCCCGAGCAACGTGGGCAGCCAGGCGACCAGTTCCTTCGACCCGATGGTGGGAAGTACCGCATCCGGCTCGATGCCCCACACACCGTGCCTTCGCCTCAGCGCCCCAACCGCCGCCTCCCGCAACGCGGGCGTGCCGTGCGTCGCGGGATATCCGGGAACATCCGACACCGAGGCGAGCGCGGCCCTGATGCTGTCGGCCACCGGGTCCACCGGCGTCCCCACCGAGAGGTCCACGATCCCGCCGGAGTGGGCACGTGCCGTCGCGGCGGGTTCGGCAAGGGAATCCCAGGGGAAGTCGGGAAGCGCGGGCCCTCTCATTCGCCCTGCGGGGGCAGGTCCTTGATCCACTGCGGGTCGTGAGCCGTCTTGCCGACCTTCGCGGCACCACCCGGCGAGCCGAGCTCGTCGAAGAAGTCGGCGTTGGCCTTGGTGTAGGCGGCCCACTCGTCCGGCACGTCGTCCTCGTAGTAGATGGCCTCGACCGGGCAGACCGGCTCGCAGGCCCCGCAGTCAACGCACTCGTCGGGGTGGATGTAGAGCATCCGCTCGCCTTCGTAGATGCAGTCCACGGGGCACTCGTCGATGCATGCCTTGTCGAGCACATCGACGCAGGGCTCGGCGATCACGTAGGTCACTGCTTGCTCCTGCTTGTCTTTTCGGTCTGGCCTTGTCGCCGGACAATCCGGCTGTTCCGCATGCGCATCCTATGCCGACGCCACGGCGGCGACGTCGGCGTGTTACTGAGTGAACACCGGATCGCGGCGAACCCTCCCCGCTGAACGCCGTCGCTGGTAGCTCCTTCATTGTGAACGACACCACCGGTATCGAGCACCTCTCCCGCGACGGCGGTGCTGCCGCCCCGTGGCGACCGGGCGGCGACACCGGACGATGTGAGTTGGCCCACTCGGCGGAGGTGCCGGGTCGCCGGTGCGCACCCGTCGAGGATTCCCCGTGGTCACCCCGCACGGAACTCCCCGGATTTGTGGAACACCACCACTGTCACGGCCGCGTCCCGTGCGAGGATCGGGCACCGGTAGCGCTCGAGTTTGATTCGAGGAAGAAGAGGCCAGCACAGTGAAGGTTGTCGTCGTCGTCGGCGGAGTGGGCGGAGCCCGGTTCCTCCTCGGGGTCAAGGCCGCGCTCGGCCTTCCCCCTGTCGGGGAGGCCGAATCCGCACACCGCATCACCGCGCTCGTCAACACCGGCGACGACGTGTGGATGCACGGACTTCGCATCTGCCCCGATCTCGACACCTGCATGTACACGCTCGGCGGCGGGGTTGACCCCGAACGCGGCTGGGGGCACGCCGACGAGACGTGGACCGTCAAGACGGAACTGGAGGCCTACGGCGCCGATCCGACGTGGTTCGCGCTCGGCGACAAGGACATCGCCACGCACCTCGTCAGGACCCGCATGCTGCGTGCCGGTTACCCACTGTCGGCTGTCACCGAAGCGTTGTGCGACCGCTGGAAGCCCGGCGTCCGGCTCCTTCCCGTGACCGACGACCGCGTGGAGACCCACGTCGTCGTGGACGATCCCGACGACCCCGGCCAGCGCAAGGCGCTGCACTTCCAGGAATGGTGGGTGCGGTACAAGGCCGCGCTTCCCGCGCACACCATCGTGCCCGTCGGAGCGGAGGAGGCCGAACCCGCTCCCGGCGTCCTCGCCGCCATCGAGGAGGCCGACGCCGTGCTGTTCGCCCCGTCCAACCCGGTGGTGTCGGTGGGCACGGTGCTGGCCGTGCCCGGCGTGCGGGACGCGCTGCGAGCCACCAAGGCAGGCGTGGTGGGTGTCTCCCCCATCATCGGCGGCAGGCCGCTGAGGGGGATGGCGGACGCCTGCCTTTCCGCGATCGGTGTCGAGACGTCGGCCGAAGGAGTCGGGAGGCACTACGGCTCCCGGCAGACGTCCGAGGAGGGGCTCCTCGACGGCTGGCTCGTCCACAAGGGGGAGTCGGTGGACGTGCCGGGAGTGGCGGTGCGCGCCGTGCCGTTGATCATGTCCGACGTGGAGGCGACGGCGGACATGGCGCGGGCGGCTCTCGATCTGGCCGGGGTGGACGGTGACTGAGGTGACTGAGCACGCGGCGGACCGGATCGAGATCCTCCCTGTCGAAGGGCTTCCGGAGTTCCGTCCCGGCGACGACCTGACCGGTGCCGTCGCCCGCACCGCGCCGTGGCTGCGTTCCGGCGACGTCGTGGTGGTGACGAGCAAGGTCGTGTCCAAGGTCGAAGGCAGGCTGGTGCGCGTCCCCGGCGACGCGGCCGAACGCGACGCCGAACGGCGCAAGCTCGTTGAGCGGGAAGCCGTGCGGGTGCTCGCCCGCATCGGCCGCACGGTCATCACGGAGAACTCCCTCGGCGTCGTACAGGCGGCCTCGGGCATCGACACCTCCAATGTGGACTCCGGTGAGATCGCGTTGCTGCCGAGCGATCCGGACGCCTCCGCGCTGGCACTGCGCAACGGCCTCCGGGAACGGCTCGGCGTCGAGGTCGCCGTCGTCATCACCGACACGATGGGCCGCGCCTGGCGCGTCGGCCAGACCGACGCCGCCATCGGCTCGTCCGGCCTTCGCGTTCTGCGGTCGTACGCGGGCGAGACTGACCGGCAGGGCAACGAACTCGCCGTCACCGAGATCGCCGTGGCCGACGAGGTCGCCGCCGCGGCCGACCTGGTGAAGGGCAAGCTGAAGGCCGTGCCCGTCGCCGTGGTGCGGGGACTGACCGTCGGTGACGACGTGCCCGGCGCGGCCACCGCCCGCGACCTCGTGCGCCCCACCGAGGAGGACCTTTTCCGCCTCGGCACAGCCGAAGCTCTCGCCCAGGGGCGCAGGGAAGCGGTGCTCACACGCCGCTCGGTACGCGAGTTCACAGCCGAGCGCGTTGCCCCCGAGACGCTGCGGCGTGCCGTCGCCGCAGCACTCACCGCGCCCGCGCCCCACCACACCAGGCCGGTGCGGTTCGGCTGGCTGCGCACGAGGGCCGAACGGGAGAAACTGCTCGACGCCATGCGCGAGGCATGGCGCGCGGACCTCGCGAGCGACGGGTTCACCGAGGAGCAGATCGCCCGCAGACTGAGCAGGGGCGACATCCTGTACACCGCACCTGAGGTGATCGTGCCGTTCCTCGTCCCCGAAGGAGCGCACACCTACCGCGACGACCGGCGCAACGACTGTGAACGCACGATGTTCACGGTGGCCGGTGGCGCCGCCGTCCAGGCACTGCTGGTGGCACTCGCCGCCGAGGGACTCGGCTCCTGCTGGATCGGATCGACAATCTTCGCCGCCGACACGGTGCGGCGCACGCTCGGGCTCGAAGGACACTGGCAGCCTCTCGGCGCGGTCGCGATCGGACATCCGGCGACCCCGCTGTCCCCACGGCAACCCCGTGACCTCGACGAAGGACTGGTGGAATGGTGAACGCGCTGCACGCCGACGCGACGGCGACCCTGGAGGCATGGAAACCCGGCGACGCGGCGCAGGAGTCACTGCGCCAGGGCTACCTTGGCTTCCTGGCCGCCCGCGAGGACGCCTGCTCGCGCTCGTGCGTGGCAGGGCATCTCACCGCGTCCACGGTGGTGCTCGACGCGAGGGGTGAGCATGTCCTGCTGACACTGCACCCCAGGGTGGGGCGCTGGCTGCAACTCGGCGGCCACTGCGAGCCGGAGGACACCTCGCTCTTCGCCGCGGCACTGCGGGAGGCCACGGAGGAATCCGGGATCGACGGCCTGACACTCGATCCCGAACCGGTGCATCTCGACGTGCATCCGGTGACGTGTTCGCTCGGCGTGCCGACACGGCACTTCGACGTGCGGTTCGTGGCGAGGGCACCCGAGGGAGCGCAACCGGTGGTCAGCGCCGAGTCCGACGACCTGCGCTGGTGGCCGGTCACCGAGCTGCCTCCGGAGACGGAGGACCTCACGGAACTCCTCGCCCGCGCACTCGACCGGTGAGGAAGCCGTGATCATTCGCCTCGAACCCGGGTCGGGGACACCGCCGTACGAGCAGGTCAAGTCGGAGATCTCACGGCAGATCCTGGACGGCGAACTTGCGGTGGGCACCAAGCTGCCCACCGTGCGGAAACTGGCGGCCGAACTCGGGATAGCCCCGGGCACCATCGCCCGCGCCTACCGTGAGCTGGAGGAGGCGGGGCTGCTGGAGACCAGGGGAAGGGCCGGGACGTTCGTCGGCGCCTCCGGCGATACGACGAGGCAGCGTGCGCGGGACGCGGCGTCGGCCTACGCCGAGCAGGTCCGCGCGCTCGGCCTCCCCCCGGACGAAGCCCTCGCCATCGTGAAAGCGGCCCTCGAAGCCTGACGGCCGGGCGTGTCCGCACCTCATGAACAGGTGTTGGCACCCCATGCACCCGTGTCCGCACTTCATGCACAGGCGTTGGCACTTGATGCACAGGTGTTGGCACTTGGTGCACAGGTGTTGGCAGGTGGTGCACAGGTGTCCGCACCTGGTGCGTGTGTGTCGGCTCCTTCGCACGTCTGCCGTCGCACCCGGTGCACAGATATCCGCAGCCCGTGCCCGTGCGCCGGCGACTCCGCGCAACCCGTACAGAAATGCAGGCGCACGTACAGCAAGTACCAACACACGTACGAGAGGTACCAACACACGTACGAGAAGTGCGGACACGGGTACAGGAAGTGCAGGCACTCGTGCAGGAAGTGCGGACACGGTCAGGGGACTTGGAGGGTGGCGTCCTTGAGGTCGGTGATCGCCATGTGGCCCGGCGCGTGGCTGATGGCGAAAGGGGGACGCGAGCGCATCACGGCGGCCTGGGGTGTCACGCCGCAGGCCCAGAACACCGGCACCTCCCCGTCCCTGACGTCCACGGCGTCGCCGAAATCGGGTTCAGCCAGATCGGCGATGCCCAGCGCCCCCGGATCGCCGACGTGCACGGGAGCACCGTGGACGCCGGGGTAGCGGGAGGTCACCCGCACCGCCGTCGCCACGGCCGCGGCGGGAACAGGGCGCATCGACACCACCAGCGGGCCGGCCATACCGCCTGCGGGCCTGCATTCGCGATCGGTCACATACATCGGCACGTTGCGGCCCTGCTCGATGTGCCGCACCGGCACTCCCGCCTCCACCAGCGCCGACTCGAAGGTGAAACTGCACCCGATGAGGAAGGACACGAGGTCGTCGCGCCAGAGATCCGACACGTCGGTGCGTTCCTCGACGAACTCGCCGTCGCGGTAGACGCGGTAGGCTGGCAGGTCCGTGCGCAGATCACCGGGGAAGATCGACGCCCGCACGTCGCCGGGTTCGGTGACGTCGAGCACCGGACACGGTTTCGGGTTGCGCTGAGCGAACAGGAGAACGTCGTACGCGAGCTCGCGCGGAACGCTGATGAGGTTCGCCTGCGTCCATCCTGGACAGAGCCCCGCCGTGGGGACCCGCACGCCCGAGCGGAATCGCTCCCTCGCCCGCTGCGGTGCCGGTCCTGGGTCCCCCTGCTCGTCATTCCATTTCGGAGTGTGCTGCCGTTCCGTCATGCCGCCTCCACGAATCGCACCCGCGTTCCCGGCCTCGCCTGCGCCGCCGCATCGACGTCGGAGGACACCACCACCGCGATGACCGGGTACCCGCCCGTGACGGGATGGTCGGCGAGGAAGAGCGTGGGCCTTCCCGTCGGTGGCACCTGGAGCGCGCCAGGCACCATGCCCTCGCTCGGCAGCTCCTCGGCACGTGCCCTGGCCAGCTCGGGGCCGTCCAGCCGCATGCCGATCCGGTTGCTGCGCGGTGTCACGTGATAGGGCTCGCCCAGCAGCGTCGGCAGCGCCTCCCGTGCGAACCAGTCGATGCGCGGCCCCGGCACGACCCGCAGGGTCAGCTCTTCGGCAGGCAGCGCTGGCACGGGCGCGAAGTCCACCGGTGGAGGCGGCAGGCTCGGCGTTCCCACGGGAAGGGTGTGCCCGGCTTCGAGCGGGGGCGGGCCGACGCCGGAGAGCACGTCGGTGGAGGCGGAGCCGAGCACCGGCTCCACGGCGAGACCGCCCCGCACGGCGACGTAACTGCGCAGCCCGCGTTCGGGCACTCCCAGCCGCAGGCACTCGCCCGCCCGCACACGCACGACGGCGTTGACCGCGCCGCCCCTGCTTCCCACGGCGACCGGGCACGGTGCTCCGGTGACGGCCACGGTCATATCGACCAGCGCCACGGCGGCGAAGCCGCCCAGCGTCACCTCGACGGCGGCGGCACCCTCGGGGTTGCCGACGAGCCGGTTCGCCAGTCGCAGTGCCGCGCGGTCGGCCGCGCCCGAGGCGCCGACGCCGATCCCTGCGAGGCCGGGTCTGCCGAGGTCCTGCACGGTGGCGAGCGGTCCCGTGGCGACGATCTCCAGTCCCGGGCCGCCTCGCGTGCTCACCCTGCCTCCACGAACCGCACCCGCACACCCGGCCGCAGCAGAGCGGGCGGCTCGCGACCGGTGTCCCACAGCGTCACCTCCGTGCGCCCGATCAACTGCCAGCCGCCCGGCGACGATCGCGGGTACACGCCGCTGAACGGACCCGCCAGAGCCACCGCGCCTTCCGGCACCGCCGTGCGTGACTCGGCGCGGCGGGGAATGTCGTGGGACCACTCGTCGGCGGTCAGGTATCCGAAGCCGGGGGCGAACCCACCGAATGCCACCGACCAGCACGCTCCGGTGTGCGCGGCGACGACCTCGCGGGGTGCGAGCCCGAGAAGACCCGCGACCTCGGCGAGGTCGTCGCCGTCGTAGGACACGGGAATCTCGACGACGTCCTCCCCGGTGTGGGAGGTGCGGACAGGCCGGGCGGCCCGCACAGCGCGCTCCACGGCGGCGCGGTCCAGCGTGCGGGGGTCGAATCGCACCAGCAGCGTCCTGGCCGCGGGCACCAGATCGACGACTCCGGGGGGAGAGTCGGCACGAAGGGCCGCGTGCAGGGCCGTGACCTGCGCGAGGTCGTCGAGTTCCACGAGCAGACCCGTGTCACCGCACGGCAGCAGGTGCATGTCACCACCTTCGTGTCGATCGCTCGACCGTATCGAATTGTTGAACAATCCTGCAAGACCCTTGTGCGGTCCCACTGATATCCTGCGGGACGGCGAAGGGGGAGGTCGCATGACTGGCACGGACCCGTGGGTGGACCTGCTCACGGGTGATCGCGCGTTGCTCGACAGGACGAGCACGGCGGAACGCGTGGCCGACGTGCTGCGCCAGCGGATCATCGAAGGCGCCCTGCCACCTGGAACCCGGCTGTCGGAGGAGAACGCGGGGCGAGCGCTGTCGGTGTCCCGCAACACCCTCCGCGAGGCGTTCCGGCTGCTGGTCCACGAAAGGCTGCTCGTCCACGAGTTTCACAGGGGCGTGTTCGTGCGGGTGCCCGGCGCCGGCGACGTCGCCGACCTGTACCGGGTGCGGCGCATGCTGGAGACCCGCGCAGTCCGGCTGGCGGGGACAGCAGGCGAGGAGCGCATCGCCGCGCTGGATGCCGCCGTTTCCGAGGGCGAGCGGGCCTATGCCGAAGAGCGCTGGGTGGACGTCGGCACCGCGAACATGCGGTTCCATCAGGCTGTCGGCGGGTTGGCGAGCAGCCCGCGCGTTGACGAGCTGATGCGGCAGTTGCTGGCCGAGCTGCGTCTCGCCTTCCACGTCATGTCCCGGCCCCGCGACTTCCACGAGCCCTACCTCGGGTTCAACCGTGAGATCACCACGCTGGTCCTCGACGGCCGCCTTGCCGAGGCGGAACGGGCGTTGGAGGACTACTTCGACAAGGCGGAGGCCCAGCTCGTCTCCGCATTCGCCGAGTCAGGCGGCCCGGAAGGCGCTCACATGGCGCGGTAGTCCCGCACCGGGTAGCGGGGCCCGAACCTCGGCCGGGTGTGCCCCGCCGCCTCCAGGTACCGCACGACCCGCTGCCGCTGCGGCGCGTACGGCGCCAGCACCTCCGCCATGCCCTCGTCGTCCAGCGGGCGGCCCAGCAGGGCGTACCCGACGATCGACGGCACGTGGAAGTCGCCGAAACTCACGGCGTCGGGGTCTCCCCACGCCCGCTGCGCGATCTCGGCCGCCGTCCACACGCCGATGCCGGGAACCGCCCGCAGCAGCGCGCGACCGCGTTCCCCGCGCAGGGCGGCGGCCCGCTCCAGCCGGGACGCGACGCGCGCGGCGGCCACCAGGGTCGTGCGCCGCCGCAAATCGACCCCGGCTCTGTGCCACTGCCATTCGGTGACGGACCGGATCGCGGCAGCGCTCGGGGGCACCCGCAGCCCTGCGGGCGCGGGGCCGGGCGCCGGTTCGCCGAACCAGCGGCACAACTCCCGCCACGACCTGCGCGCCTCATGTGTCGTGACCTTCTGCTCCAGCACGGCGGGCACGAGCGCGTCCCACACCCGCCCCGTGCTGGTCAGCCGCAGCAGCGGCGAACGACGGCGGGCCTCGGCGACGACGTCGTGGTGTGCGACGAACCCGGTGTCGTCGTCGGCTGCGCCCAACAGGGCGGGCAGCCCGTCGAGCAGGAAGCCCGCGCCGTCGCCCCACGCCCGTGCCTCCACGGTCCCGTCGCCGCGCACACGGAGGACGAGCGTGCCGGGACCGTCGGGGGTGTTGGCGGCGACCCACGTCCGTCCACCCTCGTCATGGCGAAGGCACGGATCGCCCCTGCCTCTCCGCAGGGGCGCCAGCACACCCCTGACGTCGAGCGGGAACGGCAGCGTCAGGCTGCGGGACACCTCAGGCATCGCTGGAGAACCGGATCGCGGAATCGGGCAGTTCGATCTCGGGCCACACCCTGGCGCCGTCGAGCAGTTCGCACCCCGCCCCCACGACCGCCCTGTCGCCCAGCACGACACCGCGCAGCACCGCGTCCTTGCCGACCCTGGCTCCCGCGCCGAGCACGGAGTGTTCCACCACGGCGCCCTCGGCGACCTCCGCGCCGTCGAACAGCACCGAGCCCCGCACACGCGCGCCCGACGCCACACGCGCCCCCGCGCCGACGGTGGACCCTCCTGTCACCTCGGCGTCACCGGCGACCACCGCGCCGTCGAGCACCAGCCGCTGCCCGGCGGGGCCGGGAAGAGCCGCCGACGGCGCGATGCCCGTGACGAGATCCGCCGAACCACGCACGAAAGCCTCAGGGGTACCGACGTCGAGCCAGTACGAATCGTCAACGAACCCGTGCACATGCCGTCCCCGCTCCAGCAGTCCGGGGAACGTCTCGCGCTCCACCGAGACGCGGCGGCCTGCCGGAATCTCCTCGATCACCGACCTGCGGAACACGTAACATCCCGCGTTGATCTGATCGGTCGGCGGGTTCGGTGTCTTCTCGAGGAACGCGGTCACACGGCCGTCGTCGGCGGTGGGCACCGAACCGAACCGTGAGGGGTCGTCCACCCGCTGAAGGTGCAACGTCACGTCGGCGCGGGAGGTGCGGTGGGCGGCGACCAGCGCCGCGAGGTCCGCACCGGACAGGATGTCCCCGTTGAAGATCACCGCGTCGTCGGCTCTCAGATGGTCGGCGACGTTACGAATGGCCCCGCCCGTGTCCAGCGGCTCCGACTCGACCACGTACTCGATGTCGAGGCCCAGCGCGGAACCGTCGCCGAAGTACCGTTCGAACACCTCCGCGCGGTAGGACGTGCCGAGCACCACGTGTGTAATTCCCGCGGCGCGAATGCGCGACAGCATGTGGGACAGGAACGGAACCCCCGCCGTCGGCAGCATCGGCTTCGGCGCCGAAAGGGTGAGCGGACGCAGCCGCGTCCCCTTGCCGCCGACGAGGATCACGGCATCAGCACCCGACACGGACGTCATCTCGCGCAGACCCCTCCCATACCTACATCATCGACTCGGATGACGAAGCACACCCAACCCTTCGACGGCCGGGTGCCCGAGGGCCTACCCTAGAGGCCGAAGGCGGCGGCCCCGTCCGGAGAGGGCCATCGGTGAGGGTATGGGGGTGCGAGGACATGGATCCCCGCGACCGCGCGGACGCCGTGCTCGCCCGCGCACAGGCACGCGACGGCGTTGTCACGCCGGACAATATGACGTCACCGATGGACGCTGCGAACACACAGCAGATCCCGCGTTCGGTGGTGCGCCGGATCGACGCCGAACCCGATCCGGACAGCACGACGAAACTGCCGTCCTCGATGATCGAGGCGAACGACGTCGGACGCCGGTCGCATCTCTCCGAGTCGATGCCGACGACGCCGCTGGAGCAGCCGCTGGCCAACCAGCCCGACGTCACCCAGCCTGTGCCGATGCCGCAGGCCGACCGAGGTGGCGCCAAGGCGGGTGCGGACGCCTCGGCAGGCGCCGGCGGCTCCTCACCCGACAGCTCCGGCGCGGCGGACACCGACGGCGGGCTGGTACCCACCACCAAGACCACGCAGAACCAGTCGTTCGTCGCGCGCAGGCTCGAAGGACTGTGACGCGGTCACACGGTGGCCCTGTGACGGGGCCGCCGGAACCAGCCCGTCAGCCTCTGGTCTCGACCTTCAACCGCACCGCGAGCCCCAGTTTCACGGCCGCGAGCACGGGTTTCCACAGCAGGCCCCGATGCCGGTCGGCGAGGTAGCGGTACGCGCTGGTGTGGTGAGCGCTGAGCATCCGCTCCGACGCCTTCGACGTGGACGCCCCTCCGATGTGCATGACACTCGCCGATGGCGCGTAGACGTTGAGCCAGCCCGCCCTGCCCAGCCGGTCGCCGAGATCGACGTCCTCGAAGTACATGAAGTAGCGGTCATCGAAGCCCGCGACGGAGTCGAACGCCGCTCTGCGCAGGAGAAGGCACGAGCCGGAGAGCCAGCCGACGGTCCGCTCGGTGGGAGCCGCCTTCTCCTGCCGGTACGAGCGGGTCCACGGGTTGCCTGGCCAGATCTTGCCGAACACGGCGTGCCCGATTCCCCTGCCCAGCGAGGGAAGCAGCCGCGCCGACGGGTACACCGAGCCGTCGGGTTCGCGGATCAGCGGGCCGAATGCCCCTCCCCTCGGCCAGCGTTGCGCCACCTCCAGCAGCGCGTCCAGCGAGCCGGGGTCCCATTCGAGGTCGGGGTTGGCGACGACGATCCAGCCGACCTCGTCGCCGAGGGTGGCGACACCGGCGTTGACGCCGCCGCCGTAGCCGAGATTGCCGCCAGTGGGGACGAAGTGAACGGCCTCCCGCTCGGCAGCCGCCTTCTCGGGGACACCGTCCACCGACCCGTTGTCGGCGAGCACCACCGAGACCTCGCGTTCGGTGGCCTTCTCCAGTGTGTCGAGAAATCGGTCCAGGGTCTTGCCAGGCGAGTAGGTCACTGTCACCACGGCGAGGCCGTCACCGTACGTCTTCGACTCCGTCACCCCGCCATTGTGCACCGTGGCCGTCGGCCGGAATCGTCGTGGCTCGCGTCACTCCGTTGCGCACTGCGCGCTGTGCGGTTCCGGCGGAACACCGAGGCGGGGGCGGCACCGGTGCGCCGCCCCCGCCTCGTTTTTCGCGTGCTACAGGCTCACTTGGCCGACTGGTCGATGTCCACCAGCGCCGCGGCGAGCCGGAAGAAGTTGTTGGTCCCCAGATCGCGCACCGTCTTGATCCCGAACGCGGCGGCCAGCTTCTCGGCGTCGCCTTCGCTGACACCCGCCAGTGCGGCGACCGGCGCGTCCAGCACCTCGGCCACGGTCAGGTTCTCGTACGCCTTGTCCAGCTGCTTGTCCAGGTCCGCGGAAACGGCCACTGAGCCTCCCATCACCAGTAGTTGATCTTGCAGTGGCCAGGCTAGTGGCTCACCCCACCGGCGTGATCACCCCCCGTCGCGTGATTCACCCTCCCGCCATGCGAGATTCACGCGCTCGTCCTACAGCGACGAGCCCGGACTCCTCACGGCCGCCCGCGCCGGTGCCGGTGCCACGCTCGCTCGTACGCCTCCCGGTGCGCCTCGGCACTGGCGGTCCACGAGAAATCCTTCGCCCTCCGCAGCGCGGCCTGAGCCAGTTCGGCACGCCGCGCGGGATCGTCGAGCAACTCCCGCAAGGCCGCGGCGACGTCGCCCGCTCCGACCCCGCAGTACGCCACCGCATCGCCACCGACCTCGGGCAGGGCGAGGCGGCGGGTGGTGAGCACGCACGCGCCGGAGGCCATCGCCTCCAGTACCGGAAGTCCGAACCCCTCCCCGAGACTCGGGTACGCCACGACGTCCGCACCGCCGAGGAACCCGGAGAGCGTGTCGAACGGCAGGTAGCCCGCCCGGATCACCCTCAACCGCAGCGGCGCGTCGGCGAGGGCGTTCTCGACCTGTGAATCCCAGCCCGGCTGCCCCGCCAGCACGAGAGCGGGAGGGCTGGGGCAGTCGGCGACCGCGAGCGAGAACCCCCTGATCAGTGCGGGGACGTTCTTGCGCGGTTCCAGCGCTCCGAGGAACGCGATGTACGGCATCGTCCCGAGCCCCACGGCGTCGCGGGCTGCCTTGATCTCCTCCTGCGACGGCGGGTGGAAGCGGGCGGAGTCAACCCCGTGCCGGATCACGTGCATTTCCGCGCCCCGCACCCTGGTGACCCTGCGCAGCTCCTCGGCGGTGGCGACGCTGGGCACCACGCACAGCGACGCCTTGCGCAGCGCGGTCGTCGTCCACGCGCGGAAGAACCGGGCCTTCACCGACGAGTGCAGGACGGGATCGGTGAAGAACGTGGCGTCGTGCAGCGTCACGACGGAGGCGGTGCGGCTGGCCAGCGGCATCGTGTAATGCGGTGAGTGAATGACGTCGATGGCGAGCCTGCGGGCGAGGCCGGGCAGCGTGGTCTGTTCCCACGTGAGCCGCGCCGTGCGGGTGGCAGCCGACTGTGCGGTGTGCACGATGCGCGAGCGGGGCGCGAGCTGCGAGTACAGCTGCGCGTCACGGGCCTGGCACACCACGGTCGGACCGGCACCGCTCTCGTCGAGCGCCGCGACGAGAGAATCGACGTACCGGCCCACACCCCCTCGGTCGGCAGGCACCGCCGTGGCGTCGATCAACACACGCGGTTCGGGCACCCGTGCAGCCTACGACCCTGCGGAGTGACGGTGACCCGGATCCGGCAAACCGTTGCTCACGTTATGCGCATGGCTGGTCCAGACTGCCCTCGCCGCCGATTCCCACGTGAACTCCGCCGCGCGCCGCAGCCCTTCGGCGACGAGTTTCGCGGCCAGAACGCTGTCGGTGAGGACCCGCCGCAGCCCTGCGGCAAGAGCGTGCGCGTCCCCTCGGGGGACCACCAGCGCCGCGCCTGCCGACACCTCGGCCAGCGCGGGATCGTCGCTGTGGACAACGGGAACGCCTGTGGCCATCGCTTCCAGCACGGGCAGCCCGAAGCCCTCGGCGAGGCTCGGCACGGCCACGACGCTCGCGCCGCGCAACACGGTCGCGAGTTCAGCGTCGGAGATCCGCCCGAGCACGCGGACCTCCTCGCCGGTGAGCCCGTGCGCTTCGGCGATGCGCACCGGGTCGAGACCGCCCCAGCCCGGCTGGCCCGCGAGCACCAGCGGCACGTCGGCGGAGGGCTCGCCCGACCGCGCGAGCGCGGCGACGGCCTCGACGAGCACGCCGATTCCCTTGCGCGGTTCCACCGTGCCCACGGCGAGCACGTAGCGGGCGGGCAGGCCCGCGACGGGCACGGGCTGGCCGAGGTCGGTGACACCGTGACCGGCGACGCGGGTGGGCGCGAGTACGGGAACCCTGCGCGCCAGGTCACGCGCGACCGCCTCGGTGGGCACCACGAGGGTGTGCGCGCGCCGGGCGGCCCTGGCGATCATGCGCCGGTGCCAGCTCGCCCCCCTCGGCGTGAGGGTTTCCGGGTGGGAGAAGGCGACGGTGTCATGCACGGTCACCGACAGCGTGCGCCCACGAGGTGCCCTCGGCGGGGCCAGCGGCGTCGGCGCGTGGACGGCGTCGCCACCCGGCCACAGTGCGAGCGGGGGAATCCCCGGTATCCCGGCCTCCCACACCGCCGTCAGCGCCCTCGGAGGTAAGGGCAGCACCCGTGGCCCGGCGACGCCTTCGACGCGCGCCGCCTCCACGTCGGCGTGCCGGGCCACGACGCTCGACACCCTCCAGCCCCGCGGCGCTGTGGCCGCCAGCGCGCGCAGCAGTTGCGCGGTGTAGCGGCCGGTGCCGCCGGGTACGGGAGCGAGCAGTTGCTCGGCGACGACGACCAGTTCCGGCACGCGGTCATTCTGCCGCCGTCACGCGGGCTATCCTGCGCCGGTGCCCACCAGCGCCGCCGACACCGCGTCGAGGGGCCCCGCCGCCACCACCACCGTCGTCGTGGTCACCTGGCGCGGGGCCGACCACATCACCGGCTGCCTCGACGGCCTCGCCGCACAGGAACGTCCACATCGGACTCTGGTGGTGGACAACGCGTCCGACGACGGCACGGCGGCCCTGCTGGCGCGGCACCCCAGCAAGCCGCACGTGCTGCGCCTGCCCCGCAACACGGGCTACGCGGGCGGTATCGCGGCGGCCCTGCCCCACGTGACCACGCCGCTGATGGCATGGCTCAACGACGACGCCGTCCCGGCCCCGGGCTGGCTGGGGACGCTGGAGGACACGCTGCTCGCCGACCCACGGCTCGCCGCCGTCGGCTCGCTGCTGCGGCACACCGGCGGCAGGGTCGCCTCCGCGGGCGTCCGCCTCACCCCCGACGGGCACGGCGCCGACCTCACCGCACCCGGCCGCGCCTTCGGCTTCTGCGGTGGCGCGGTCCTGCTTCGCACCGGCGTGCTGCGCTCGATCGGCGGCGTGCCGTCCGGGTTCTTCTGCTACTACGAAGACACCGACACGGCATGGCGGCTCCGGCTCGCCGGGTATGACATCGCCGTCGCCCACGACGCCGTCGTCGTCCACCGCCAGGGTGCCAGCTCGCGCCCCGGCTCCCCCGCGTTCCACCGCTGGAACGAACGCAACCGCCTGCTGATGCTGCTGCGGTGCGCACCGGCAAGGGTGGCGGCGGAGCAACTGGCCCGGTTCGCGGCGCTCACCGCCGTGCTGCCGCTGCGCCGTGTCCTCGCCTGGCGCGACGGCGGCACGGCGGTGCCCAGAGCCGCGAACTTCCGCGTCTCGTCGCGCTGCCGGGTGCTGGCCGAGGTCGCCCTGCGGCTGCCCTCGGCGCTGCGGCAACGCGCGGAGGTGCGGCGACGGAGCGTGGCGGGCCGAGGGGACGTCTGGCGACGGTGGGCAGGGCAGTAGTCTTTGCGCGGGCGGGAAGGAGCTTTCGTGTTGGCCCAGGGGGATACGGCGCCGCACGCGCGGACGGCCGAATGGACGGCACAGCCACTCGTCTCGGTCGTGGTGGTGAACTACCGGGGCGCGGACGACACGATCGCGTGCCTGCGCGCGCTGGCCGCACTCGACCGGCAGAGGCTGGAGATCATCTGCGTCGATAACGCCTCGCCGGGCGACGACGCCGACCGCATCAGGGCCGCCGTGCCCGCCGCGCGGGTGATCGCCTCCGACCGCAATCTCGGCTTCGCGGGAGGCTGCAACCTCGGCGCGAGCCACGCCGAGGGCACGGTGCTGGCCTTCCTCAACAACGACGCGAGGCCGCACCCGCGCTGGATCGACGCCGCCGTGGAGGTCCTGCGCGCCGACCCGGCCGTCGGCGCCGTGGCGAGCAAGGTGCTCGACCTCGACGGCGAGCGCGCCGACTTCGTGGACGGCGGCCTGACGTGGTTCGGCATGGGCTACAAGCGGCATACCGACACCCCGATCGCCGATCTCCCTGACTCCGAGCACGACACCGCCAAGGACGTGCTGTTCGCCACCGGTTCGGCCATGTTCGTGCGCGCGAACGTGTTCGCGGAGCTGGGCGGGTTCGACGACGACTTCTTCATGTTCTACGAGGACGTCGATCTCGGCTGGCGGCTCAACCTGCGTGGCTGGCGGGTGCGCTACGTGCCCGGCTCCATCGCCTACCACCGCCACCACGGCACGATGTCCGCAGTGGACAGTCCGGACAGCGGCCGGGAGACGTTCCTGCTGGAACGCAACGCGCTCTGCGCCCTCTACAAGAACCTCTCCGACGAGACGCTGGCGACGGTGCTGCCTGCCGCGCTGGCACTGGCCGTGCGGCGGGCCACCGCGCGGGGCGACCTCGACCCGCAGGCGTTCGATCTCGCCTGCCACGCGGGCCCTCCCGAGACGACTCCCGTTCCGGTGTCGCGAAGCTCGCTGGCCGGTGTGCTGGCCATCGATGCATTCGTCGAGCGCCTTCCCGCTCTCCAGCGCGCGAGGGCAGAGGAGCAGGCCAAGCGCGTGCGCACCGACGCCGACCTGCTGCCGCTGCTGCGCAAGGCACTCGAACCCGCCTACCCGCTGCCGCGGTACCTCGCCGCGCACGACATCCTCACCGAGGTCTTCGGCATCGAGCGGGCGTTCGGCGCGCGGCGCAAGGTCTGCGTCATCACTGGCGACACGCTCACCAGCCGGATGGCGGGCCCCGCCATCCGCGCGTGGAACATCGCCTCCGTGCTGTCGGCCGAGCACGACGTCCGCCTCGTGAGCGTGAACCCGGTCGTCGATCCGCCGAAGGCACCCTTCGCCGTCACCGGATCGACACGGCGCGACCTCGCAGGCCACGTCGGGTGGGCGGACATCGTGATCCTGCAAGGCCACGTCCTCGAACTGGCACCGTCGCTCAAGCAGGAGTACGCGCACAAGATCGTCGTCTGCGACGTCTACGACCCCATGCACCTCGAACTCCTCGAACAGGGCAAGGACGCTCCGGACGACCGCCGTGAGGCCGACCTCGCCGGGGTCACCCGAGTCCTCGACGCCCAACTGGAACGCGGCGACTTCTTCCTGTGTGCCTCCGAGCGGCAGCGGCATCTGTGGCTGGGGCATCTCACCGCGCTCGGCAGGCTGTCTCCCCAGCTCTACGACGCCGACCCCACGACCCGGTCGCTGCTCGCCGTGGTGCCGTTCGGCCTTCCGCCCGAGCCGCCCCGCCGCACGGGCCCCGGACTGCGCTCCACCCTCGGTCTCGCCGACGACGACAGGGTGGTGCTGTGGGCAGGCGGCGTCTACAGCTGGTTCGACCCGCTGACCCTCGTGCGTGCCTTCGGAACACTCCGCGAGGAGCACCCCGACGCGCGGCTGGTCTTCCTCGGCATGAAACACCCGAACCCCGAGGTCGGCGAGATGGACATCGCCGAGCGCACGCGGAGGCTGTCCGAGGAACTCGGGCTCACCGGCAAGCACGTGTTCTTCAACGAGCAGTGGGTTCCCTACGACGAGCGGCAGAACTGGCTGCTCGACGCCGACTGCGGGGTCACAACCCACTACGAGCACGTCGAGACGATGTTCGCGTTCCGCACCAGGGTGCTCGACTACCTGTGGACGGGCCTTCCCATCGTCACCACCGACGGCGACGCGCTCGCCGACCTCGTGCGCGAGGAACGACTCGGCGTGGTCGTGCCCGCGCAGGACCACAAGGCACTGGCCGAGGCGCTGGAGCGTTGCCTCTACGACACCGAGTTCGCCGCCGCCTGTCGCGACCGCATGGTGGCCGTGGCGGAACGGTTCACGTGGCCCAACGTGCTTCGCCCGCTCGTGGAGTTCTGCCGCGACCCCCACCCCGCCGCGGACCGCCTTCCCGGCGCCGGTCACCTCGCACCCGCACCGCCGCTGGGGAGAATCGAATCGGTGCGCCGCGACCTCGACCTCATCAGGACCTACCTCGCCGACGGCGGGCCTGCGGAACTCGCCCGCCGTGTCGCGGGCCGGGTGAGGAAGCTGGCTCTGCGGGGAGCACGCCGTGGCTAGGCAGCGGCTTCGGGTGCTGCTCGACGGCACCCCGCTGCTCGGCCACCGCACCGGAATCGGGCGCTACACGGCCTCGCTGTCCGAGGCGCTCGCCTCCACGTCCGATGTGGACACCCGCGCCGTCGCCTTCACTCTGCGGGGCTGGCGCGGGCTTCGTTCGGTACTGCCGCACGGCGTCAAGGCGAGGGGCCTGCCCGTCGCGGCGCGGCTGCTGCGAGCGAGCTGGCTCACCTCGAACTTCCCTCCCGTCGAGATGTTCGCCGGACTGGCCGACGTGGTGCACGGCACCAACTTCGTGCTGCCGGCCACGCTGCGCGCGGCCCGCGTGCTCACCATCCACGACTTGGCCTTCCTCGACGCCCCTGAGGAACTCGCGCCGAGCGACCGGCAGCTTCCCATCCTGGTACGCCGGGGTGCCGTGGCCGCCGACGTCATCTGCACGCCGACTGCCGCTGTCGCGGACTCGGTCGCCGAACGCCTCGGCATCGACCGGGAAAAGATCGAGGTCACCCCGCTCGGGGTGGACGCGGGCTGGTTCACCGGAAGGCCACCCACCCCGCAGAAACGCAGGCAGCTCGGGCTCGACGGCGAATACCTCCTCTTCGCGGGAGCCGCGGGACCGCGCAAGGGACTCGACTGGCTCCTTCGAGCCCACGAGGCGGCCCCCGACCTCCCACCGCTCGTGTTCGCGGGCCCCGGCCGCTTCCCACACACCTCGCGCACGACACACATCGGATACCTGTCCGATGTGGACTTGCAGCGCGTCGTCGCGGGCGCGTCGGCGCTCGTGCTGCCTTCACGGGACGAGGGTTTCGGGCTTCCCGTCCTCGAAGCGATGGCGTGCGACGTGCCCGTCGTGTGCACCGACGTCCCGACCTTGCGCGAGGTATCGGGCGGACTCGCCAACCTCGTGCCCTACGGCGAGGTGGACGCGCTTACCGAAGCCCTGCGGAAGGCCGTCGCGGAGCCCCACGTCGCCTCGGCTTCGGCGATCCGCAGAGCACACGCGGCGGCATTCACCTGGCGCCGGTGCGCGGAAACGACATTGGCGGCCTACCGCAGGGCCGTGGAGTCCTGAGCACGCACGTCGGCGAAGAACGCCGTGAGCGCCTCGCGCCACGGCCGCAGTGGAGTCAGCCCAGCCCCGATCCACGCGTCGTTGGACAGCACCGAGTACGCGGGGCGAGGGGCGGGCCGGGGGAACTCCTCGGTCGTGCACGGCCGCACCCGCTCCGGGTCGGCGCCGAGTTCGGCGAACACCGCGCGCGCGAGGCCACACCATGTGGTCTGCCCCGCGTTGGTGCAGTGCAGCACCGTGGCCTCAGGCCCCCGTCCCTCGGCGATCCGTCCCGCGAGCTCCAGCAGGCCGGCCGCGAGATCGGCCGTGTACGTCGGGCTGCCGACTTGATCGTCCACAACGGACAAATTGTCGCGCTGAGCCTCCAGATTGATCATCGTCTTCACGAAGTTGCGGCCCGACGTGCCGTACAGCCACGACGTACGCACCACCCACGCGTACGCACCGGACCCCAGGACGGCGTCCTCGCCTGCCGCCTTCGTCCGGCCGTAGGCGCTGCGCGGCCCCAGCGCGTCACCGGGCTCGTACGGCCGGTCGGCCTCACCGGAGAACACGTAGTCCGTTGACACGTGCACCAGGGGCACGCCACGCGACGAACACACGGCGGCGAGCATCCTCGGCCCGTCCGCGTTCACCGCGAACGCCGCCTCCTCGTTGCCCTCCGCGTCGTCCACGGCGGTATAGGCGGCGGCGTTGATCACCACGGCACGCCTGCCTGCCTGCGCCGCGCCGGTGGCGAGGTCGGCGACCGCCTCCACCACGGCACCGGGCTCGGTGACGTCGAGGTCGGCCGAACCCGGCGCGATCACCTCGACACGCTCGCCGAGTGCGTCGGCTGCCGCCACCAGGTCACGGCCGAGCTGTCCGCCGCCTCCCGGCACCAGCACCGCAAGACCGGCTCCGTCCGATCGGCTCATCGCCACCCTCCGCCTTCTCTCGGTCGGCCGCTCCCCCTTCGCCGACTCACCTTCGTCTCGCGGCCACCGGCGAGTCCGGCTCACCGCGCGGCCAGTGCGGCGCGTTCCTTGAGCGGCTCCCACCACTGCCGGTTCTCCGCGTACCAGCGCACAGTGTCGGCGAGACCCGCCTTGAAGTCCACCTCCGGGCGGTATCCGAGTTCGCGGCTGATCTTCGTGATGTCCACCGAGTAGCGGCGGTCGTGCCCTAACCGGTCCTCGACCCGCTCCACCATCTCCCAGCCGACACCGACGGCGGCGAGCAGCCGCTCCGTGAGCTCCCTGTTGGTCAGCTCCGTGCCGCCGCCGATGTTGTAGATCTCCCCAGGACGCCCGCCGTCGGCCACGAGCTGGATACCCCGGCAGTGATCGTCCACATGCAGCCAGTCACGGACGTTGAGCCCGTCGCCGTACAGCGGAACCGGCTTGCCGTCGAGCAAGTTGGTGACGAACAGCGGGATGACCTTCTCGGGAAACTGGTACGGACCGTAGTTGTTCGAGCACCGGGTGATACACACCGGCAGGCCGTATGTGCGGTGGAACGAACGCGCGACGAGATCCGACGACGCCTTGGAAGCCGAATACGGCGAATTGGGCTCCAGCACGTGATCCTCGGCCCACGAACCCTGCTCGATCGACCCATACACCTCGTCGGTCGAGACGTGCACGAACCTGCCGACGCCCGCGTCCAGCGCCGCCTGCAACAGATTCTGGGTGCCGAGGACGTTGGTGAGCACGAAGTCCGACGCCCCGAGAATCGATCGGTCCACATGCGACTCAGCGGCGAAGTGCACCACGAGGTCAACACCGGCCATGACCTCGCCCACCACGGCTGGATCACAGATGTCACCCCTGACGAACCGCAGCCGCGGACTGTCGGCGACGGGATCGAGATTGGCCCGGTTACCCGCGTACGTCAGCTTGTCGAGGACGACGATCTCGGCGTCGCGCACTGAGGCGTACTCGCCGGAGATGGCCTGCCTCACGTAGTGCGACCCGATGAAACCCGCACCACCTGTGACCAGTACTCGCATCGTGTCCTCCCGCGACGTGCTCCGCCTCGCAGTCTGCCACGCGCGGAGAGCGCGGCCGAACACAACGTCGAGGCAACGTTTTCGATCTCGGCGGCGTCTTGGTGTGCGAGGCGCCAGTACTCTGTGCGCCGGACGACATCACTGGGAGGAGCAGCACGTGACCGACGGTGCGCGGGAGCGGGTGGAAGCACCGGTGGCACGCAGGTCCCGGCTCGGCACCTTTGGCCTCGCGGGCGGCAGGGTGTTCGTGTCGCTGCTCTCCGTGGCGGTGCTCGTACTCACCTTCTACGGGTGGCAGACCCTGACGTCGGCTCAAAACGATCTGACCACCACCGACCTCTTCGGTGACAAGGGCGACGACATCGAACCCCTCGACGGCGCCATCGACATCCTTCTCGTCGGCATCGACAGCCGCACCGACGCGAAGGGCAACCCGCTTCCCGACGAGGTGCTCGCCAAGCTGCACGCGGGTGTCGAGAAGGGTGACCGGCAGACCGACACGATGATCCTCGTCCACATCCCGCAGGACGGCACGAGCGCGACAGCCATCTCGTTCCCGCGCGACTCGTGGGTCGAGATCGCGGGCGGCTACGGCAGCAACCGGATCAACAGCGCGTTCGCCTTCGCCTACAACGAGACCATGAACTCGCTGACCGCACAGGGCGAGACGGACGAGACCGCCGTACAGGAGCAGGCCAAGGTCGCGGGCCGCAAGAATCTCATCGCCACCATCGAGAACCTGCTCGGAAGGCCGGGCATGATCGACAGGTACGCCGAGGTGAACCTGGCGAGCTTCTACGAGATCACCAAGGCCGTCGGCGGCATCGAGGTGTGCCTGAAGGAGCCTGCCAAGGAGGAGAAGTCCGGCATCGACCTTCCCGCGGGGGTGCAGACCGTCGAAGGTGTGCAGGCGCTCGCGTTCGTGCGTCAGCGGCACGGTCTGCCCGGCGGTGACTTCGATCGCATCCAGCGGCAACAGGCGTTCATGTCGGGCCTCGCCCGCAAGATGCTGTCCGGCGACATCCTGCTGAACCCGGCTCGGCTCGCCGACGTCATCGAGGCCGTGCAGAAGTCGGTCGTGCTCTCCGAGGGCTGGGACCTGCTGGAGTTCGCCAACCAGATGCGCGGGCTCTCCGGCGGGAACATCGAGTTCCACACCATTCCCGTCGTCGGTGACGCCAGGATCAACGGCGCCGCCGTCCTCCAGGTCGATCCGGTCGAGATCCAGGCATTCATCGATGAGCTCATACCCGAGGAGACCGAGGGCGATCCCCGGATGGACCCGCCTGCGGGCAAGGTGGACGGCGCCGAGACCTACGCCGTTGACATCTACAACGGAACCGGCGACGCCGCTGTGGGCGATGCCGCCCGATCTCTGCTGACAGGCAAAGGCTTCGGCGGCGACAGCCACGCGCCGATGGACCCCATCAGCTCCACCGTCGTCTATCACGCCCTGGGCGAGCAGGCGGGAGGCGAACTGCTGCGCACGGCGCTCGGCGGCGACTTCCCTGTGGAGGTTGACCCGGAGTTGCCCCCGGGAACGCTCGCCGTCCACCTCGGCTCCGACTTCACCATGCCGGCCAAGAGCCAGGTCATGGCCGATCCGGGCCAGGTGGAACGCCTGATCGGCACTGGCCATGCGGCGGTGCGGCAGGACGGTGGCGAGAACACCGAGACGGAGTCGTCCGAGGACGAGCCGATCACGGCAGGTGGAGTGCCCTGCGTGAACTAAGCTGATCCGCTGGCAAGCAGCAGGCGGGTGGAGGGGAGCCACCGTGAACGAGGGTGAAGCGCGTCCCGCCGACGAGGCGGACGCCGCCGAGGGGGACTCCGAGTGCCGGGACCGGCAGCGGGACGACGACGCGGAGCGCGGCACGGAGAACACGGAACGCGAAGCGGACGACGACGCGGAGCGTGGCACGGACGAATCCGCCGGGCCGAGACCGGGCGACGACGTCGAAGACGGCACGGACGAATCCACCGGAACGCGCACGTGCCAGGAGAACGAACAGGAGAGCGGCGAGAACGGCGCCGGGCCAGAGGCCGAGGCGGCAGCGTCGGCGGCTCGGAAGACGGTCCGGCAGCCAGCTCGGCAGACGGCTCTGCAGACGGCATCGTCAGGGCGTGCGCGAAGGACGGCCAGGGCTGTCATGAGGTCGGCGATCGCGCTGCTGTCGGTGGCTTCGCTCGGCATCACCGGCTACGCCTACTCGGCGCTCGACGCGCTCCAGGACAACGTCACCACAACCGACGCCCTGCGCCTGAACGACGTCATCGACGCCTCCGACGAGGAACCACCTCCGCCCGAGGACGACGGCGCCACCGACATCCTCCTCGTCGGCACCGACTCCCGCACCGACATGGAGGGAAACCCGCTTCCCGCCGACGTGCTGAGGCAGTTGCGCACCGAGAGCAATCCCGGCATCAGCACCGACACCCTGATCGTGCTGCGCATCCCGCACGACGGGTCGTCCCCGACGGGTATCTCCATTCCCCGCGACACCTGGGTCTCGGTTTCCGGCGGCGACCACGCGAAGATCAACTCGGTGTACGGCTCGGCGAAGTACGAGGCCGAGCGCGCACTGCGGGCCGACGGTGTGACGGAACGGTCGAAGCTGGCACGCGAGTCGGACCAGGCGGGGCGCAGCGCGCTGGTCCGCACGGTCCAGAGGTTCACCCAGGTCAGGATCGACCACTACGCGGAAGTGAACCTGCTGGGTTTCTACCTGCTCACCGAGGCGCTCGGCGGCGTGAAGGTGTGTCTGAACAACGCCACGTCCGACCCAGACTCCGGAGCGAACTTCGCGGCTGGGGTGCAGACCGTCTCCGGTGGCGAAGCGCTGTCGTTCGTGCGGCAGCGCAAGAACCTGCCGAGGGGCGACCTCGACCGCATCCAGCGGCAGCAGGCGTTTCTCGCCTCGGCGCTGAACAAGGTGCTCTCGGCTGGCACGCTCACCGACACGGAGCGGATGGAGAAGCTCTCCGACACCCTGCGCAAGTCCCTGGTGCTCGACTCCGAACTGGACCTGCTGGACTTCGCGCAGCAGACCAGCGGTATCGCCTCGGGCGAGTTCTCGTTCGTCACCATCCCGGTCGTGGACATCGCGGCATGGAGCCCTGACGGGAAGCAGAGCATCGTGGCCGTCGATCTTGACAAGGTCCGGAAATTCGTGGCGGACGCCGTCCCCCGTGACGAACCGCAGGAGGAACAGCCATCCGGCGGCGGTTCGGCCCCACCTGCAGCGCGAGGCCCCCAGACCGGAGCCGAGGAGATCACAGCCGACGACGTGCCGTGTGTGAACTAGCCCGCGCACACGAGCCTGCGGTCCCCGCACGAGAGTCCGGCCGGAGTCCGCATCGTTCGACGTCGGCATGTGGGCACGGACTGCGGACACACCCGCGAGTCGTCCTGCGAGCTCCGAGTGCGGGCACGCGTACGACAAGTGCGGACACGCGTACGGGAAGTGCGGACACGCGTACGGGAAGTGCGGACACGGGTGCAGGAAGTGCGGACACGCCCGTGGGATGGGGTGGGCGCCGGGGTTAGGTTGGGCTCATGAGCCTTACCGAGCACCTTCTGCGGCCCATGTTGTCGGCGTCGGCGGGCAAGCCCGCCATCACACACTACGACGACGCCGCAGGCAGCCGGATCGAGCTTTCGGTCGCCACGCTGGCCAACTGGGCCGCCAAGACCGCCAACTGGCTCGTGGAGGAATTCGACGTCGAGCCCGGTGACAAGGTCGCCGTGAACCTTCCCGCGCACTGGCAGACCGCCGGTGTGCTGCTCGGCGCGTGGTGGTGCGGCGCACACGTCGTGACCGCTCCCCACGCCGGCCCTGCCACCCACACCGGCGCCGCCACCCACACCGGCGCTGCTTCATCCGACGAAGCCTCCTCCGCCGTCTCGTCCGAAGCCGCCACCGACATCGCGGTCACGTTCCTCGGCCCCGAGCACGCCGAGATCGCCCAGCGTTCCAGCGCCAACGGCACGGCAGGCGCGACGGCGGTGGTCGCACTCGACCCGCTCGGCAGGGGCCTCGCCACACCGCCGCCCGGCGGCGCGTTCGACTACCTGTCGGAGGCGCGCACGTGCGGTGACGAGTTCTCCCCCCTGTTCCCCGTGGACGGCGACACCCCCGCGCTGCTCGGGACGAGCGTGGACGACCTGCTGTCGCGCGCCCGTGAACGCGCCACCGAATTGGGGATCGGCGACGGCGACCGCGTGCTGTCAACCCGTGCGTGGACGCTGCCGGACGGCGTCGTGGACGCGCTTCTCGCGCCACTCGCCGCGGGCGCCCACGTCGTGCAGGTGACGAACGCCGACCCCGCACGCCGGAAAGCCCACCGTGACGCCGAACGCACCACGGTGGACCTTCCCTGATCGGTCCTCAGCGCAGGCGCTTCTCGAAGAACACCTCGGCGTAGGGCTCGTCGGTGTAGGCGGGAATCTCCTGGTAGCCGTGCGCGCGGTACAGCGCCTGCGCCTCGACGAGGTCGTGGCGGGTGTTCAACCGGATGGCCGTCGCCCCTCGCACCAGCGCGGCCTGTTCCGCTGCGGCGAGCAGCCGCGCGCCGAGCCCGTGACCGCGCGCCGAGGGCAGCACGAACATCCGGCCCAGTTGCAGAACCCCGTCGGAGAGCGGCGCCAAGCCCGCACAGCCGACGGGTTCGCCGTCGAGCCACGCCATGAGAAATGCGCCGTGCGGCGGATTGAGGGCGTCGCTGGGGTCCTCCGCCATCGCCGTGTCCAATTCGGACTCGGTGGCGGGGCGGCCGTAGTAGCGGCTCGCGACGTCGTCGAAATAGGTGCGCAGCAGCGCCGCGGCCTCGGGGGAATCCACAGCGGTCTCGCGGATCTCCACCGTGTCCCGGGCCATGTCGTCGATGGTCACAGTGCTCGACCCTAAAGCCGCTCGCAACCGGTTTACGCCGGGTCCTCCGCCGCGCACGGTTACCGGACGGCGACGTGGGGGTCGGCCGGTCGGCGCACGGTGACGGCTCGCGCGCACGCCCTCCACATCAGGCATCACGCTGCCCACACTGTGACGTCCGCGCTGCCCGGCCACCTTGTCGCCGAGGGCCGCGACTTCGTACCGTCGAGCAATGCCGACCTCGCCGCCGCGCCCACCAGGGCTTCCGACCTCCCTGCGCTACCCGGACGTGCCCGTCGGCTCCCTGCTCGCGGGTGCCGCGCGGCGCTACGGCGAGCGGGTCGCCTTCCGGCATGCCGACGAGGAAATCACCTTCCGAGGCCTGTGGGAGTTGGCGTGCCGGTTCGCGAACGCGCTGCGGCAACACGGCGTCGGGCGGGGCGACACCGTCGCGCTGCACCTGCCGAACTGCCTGGCTTTCCCGGTGGCCTACTACGGAACCCTGCTGTCGGGGGCTACCTTCAGCCCGGTCAACCCACTGCTGCCTCCGCGACCTCTCGCCGGCCAGCTCACCGACTCCGGCGCCTCGGTGGTGGTGACGCACGGCAGCGTGGCCGAGGCGCTGCGCCACAGCGACATCGAACTGCTGATCACCGTGCGCTCCGGGGCCCCTGGGGCTCTCGACTTCGACCGCTTCGTCGCGGAGGCACCGGCCACGCGACCCGCCGTGGATCTCACACCCGGTACCGACCTCGCGCACCTCGGTTACACGGGTGGCACGACAGGCCGGTCGAAGGGCGTGCGGCTGACGCACCGGAACGTCGTCGTCAACGCGCTCCAGTACACGTGCTGGAGTTCCGGCAGCGTGCCCGCGCTGGACGGGACGGGCGACGTCACGGTGGATCAGATCGGTGACGAACACGAGTGGCCGGTGCGACTGGGCACCGGGGCCACCCTGACCCTCACGCCGTGGTTCCACGCGATGGGCCTCGGCGGGCTGAACATGGGTGTGCTCAGCGGCACGAGCGTCACCATCCACGAACGACTCGACCCGCGCGCCTACGTCACCGACGCTGAGCGACTGCGGGTCACGTCGCTGAGCGGCGCACCCGCGTTGTTCGCGGCGCTACTGAGGTGCGAGGACTTCCACACGGCCGACCTCTCGTCGGTGCGGAGCCTCTCGTCGGGTGCGGCGCCCATGCCGAGGGTGGTGGCCGACGCCCTGCGCGCCCGCTTCCCCGGCGTGGTGATCACCGAGGGATACGGCCTCACCGAGGCCACCATGGGAATCACGACGGGGCCGACCTGGCGTTCCGGCACCCGGAAGGCCGGCACGGTCGGGGTTCCCATCTTCGACACCGAGGTCCGCATCGTGCCGTCCGGTGGCGACCCCGAGTGGGACGCACTGCCGCCCGGCACGCCCGGCGAGGTGTGCGCGCGCGGTCCGCAGGTGATGGGCGGCTACCACGGTCGCGACGACGAGACCGCGGCCGTGCTCGACCGGGGCTGGCTGCGAACCGGCGACATCGGCGTGTTCGACGACGAAGGCTATCTGTCCATAGTGGATCGTAAGAAGGATCTGCTGCTCTACAAGGGCTACAACGTGTACCCGCGCGAGCTTGAGGAGCTGCTGCTCGCGGTTCCGGGGGTCGCCTCGGCGGCTGTGGTGGGCCGTCCTGCGCCCGACGTGGGCGAGTTGCCCGTCGCCTTCGTGGTGCGAGCACCGCGTTCCGGTGACGGCTCCGGCGACAGTTCCGGGGGCGTCACCGCGGAGGCCGTCCTCGCCGCCGTGAACGAGCAGGTCCCCCCGTACAAGCGGCTGCGGGAGATCCACTTCGTCGATGCGATCCCCGTGTCGGGGGCGGGCAAGGTGCTGAAGCGGCAGCTCCGCGAGCGGCTGGGCTGATCAAGGCGACCCCAGGGTTTTCCGGTACCGGACACTCCGATACTGTACTGATCAGTTCAAAACTTCGACCGCAAAGGACCTCATGAGCAGCAACCGGATCGCCCTCGTCACCGGCGGTAGCAGGGGTATCGGCGCCGCGACGGCCCTGCGCCTCGCCGACGACGGCATGGACGTGGCCATCACCTACGCCAGCTCACCCGACCGCGCCAAGGAGGTCGTCGCCGGGATCGAGGAGCGGGGACGCAGGGGCCTCGCGATCGAAGCGGACGCCGCCGACGCGGACGCCGTGGTCGGCGCCGTCGATCGCACCGCCGCCGAACTGGGCGGGCTCGACGTGCTCGTCAACAACGCCGGGATCATCGTGTCAGGGCCGCTGCCCGAGCTGACCCTCGACGACATCGATCGCACCCTGTCGGTCAACGTCAGGGCGGCCCTGCTCGCCTCACAGGCCGCGGCCGCGCACCTGCCGTCGGGAGGGCGCATCATCTCGATCGGCAGCAACCTCGCCACGCATGTCCCGTGGCCGGGCATGACGCTGTACTCGGCGAGCAAGTCGGCCCTCATCGGCATGATCAAGGGCCTCGCCCGAGACCTCGGGCCCCGTGGCATCACCGCCAACATCGTGGCGCCCGGCTGCACCGACACCGACATGAACCCCGCCGACGGGCCGATGTCCGACGCCCAGCGCGCCGCCACGGCACTCGGCCGCTACAACCACGTCGATGACATCGCCGCCGCTGTGTCCTATCTCGCCGGTGACGGCGGGCGCAACGTCACCGGCACGACGCTGGTCGTCGATGCGGGCACCAACGCCTGACCGGTCACGAACGCTCGGCGGCCCGCTGCCTCAGCGCGGCGTCCTTGTCCAGGACGAGTGCTTCGAGGTCGGCCTGGAACCGTTCCATCCGTGCGCGCAACGCGGTGTCGGAGGCGGCGAGCATCCGCACCGCCAGCAGACCCGCGTTGCGCGCACCACCCACCGACACGGTGGCGACGGGAACACCCGCCGGCATCTGCACGATCGACAGCAGCGAGTCCAGTCCGTCGAGATACTTCAGCGGCACGGGAACGCCGATCACGGGAAGCGGGGTGGCCGAGGCCACCATCCCCGGAAGGTGGGCCGCCCCACCGGCACCCGCGATGATCACCCGCAGGCCGCGCTCCGCCGCGGAACTCGCGTAGTCCAGCATCCGCTGTGGCGTGCGGTGGGCGGAGTAGACGCCGACCTCGTAGGGCACGGCGAACTCCTCCAGCGCCGTCGCGGCGGCCTCCAGCACCGGCCAGTCGGAGTCGCTGCCCATGATCAGGCCGACGTCGGGGGTGGTCACGGTGCGCTCCTTCTGCTGCGGGGACACGGACATCGATGTGTGCCGGGGCGGCCGGTCAGTGGGCCCGGTAGCCGTCGAGCCATTCGGCGTGCGACAGCCAGTGCGCGGCCAGCCTCGCCCGCTTCCTGGTGTCGTCGGTGATCGGCCCGAGCACGTTGACGTGGCCCAGTTTGCGTCCGGGCCGCTCTGACTTGCCGTAGAGGTGGACGCGCACGTCGGGGAAGCGGGCGAAGAGGTGGTGCAACCGCTCGTCGGGGCTCGTCGCCGGTGTCTCCGGCGCGCCGAGGATGTTGGCCATCACCGTGGGCGAGAGCGGTTCGGTGACGCCGAGCGGATAGTCCAGCACCGCGCGCAGGTGCTGCTCGAACTGCGAGGTTCGGGAGCCGTCCATGGTCCAGTGCCCCGAGTTGTGCGGGCGCATGGCGAGCTCGTTGACCAGCAGGCCGGTCTCGGTCTCGAACAGCTCCACCGCCAGCACGCCGACCACGCCGAGCTCGTCGGCGACGCGCAGAGCCAGTTCCTGCGCCAGCGCGGTCTTCGCGGCGGTCAGTCCGGGAGCGGGAGCGAGCACCTCGGTGTTGATGCCGTCCTTCTGCACGGTCTCCACCACAGGCCACGCCGAACCCTGCCCGAACGGGGATCGGGCGACCAGAGCGGACAGCTCGCGCCGCATCTCCACCCTCTCCTCCACGAGCAGCGGGGTGCCCGCGTCGAGCAGCTCCCGCACCAGCGACGTGGCCTCGTCCTGCGACCCGACCAGCCACACGCCCTTGCCGTCGTAGCCGCCGCTGGCGGCCTTGAGCACCACGGGCCACGCGTGCTTCTCGGCGAACGCGGTCACGTCGTCGGGCGCGGTGACCTCGACGAACGCGGGACCGGGAATCCCCTGCGCCGCGAGACGCTCGCGCATCAGGAGCTTGTTCTGCGCGAACGCCAGAGCCGACGGCCCCGGCCTGAGCACGACACCCTCGGCCTCAAGCGCCCGCAGGTGCTGGCCGGGAACGTGCTCGTGGTCGAACGTCACCACGTCCACGGTGCCCGCGAACGCACGCAGTGCGGCCAGATCGGTGTGGTGTCCCCGCACGACATCGCTCGCCACGAGCCCGGCGGACTCGTTCTCGCCTGCCGCGAGCACACGCAACGACAGGCCGAGGGAGATCGCGGCCTGATGGGTCATCCTGGCGAGCTGACCGCCGCCGACCATGCCCACGACGGGCAGTCCTGTTCGGGTGTCCATGGTGCGTCCAGGTTAAGGGGAGCCGTCCTGGCCCCTCTCCTCAGCCCGGGACGACCCGCCAGGTGCACCGGCCCGCTCCACGGCACGCTCGCGCCGCGCCAGCCAGCGAACACCCAGCGTCGCGGCGAGAGCGACCGGCACAAGGAGATACGCGCTGCCGAGCACGAACTGCCAGAACTCCCAATGCAGTTCGAGGTTGCGGCCGTTGGGCAGCACCAGCAGCACACAGCTGACGAACACGACGATCACGAAGCCCGCGAGCGCCCAGCGGCGCCAGGCCGTGACGGGGCTCGTCTCCGGCAGGCGCACGACCAGCACGACGATCAGCGGCACCGCCCACACCCAGTGATGCGACCAGGAGACGGGCGAGACGAGCAGCGCGTAGAACGCCGTCACGAGCAGGGCGTAGAGGTGCTGACCACGGCGGTGGAACCGCACCATCACCCAGATCGCGAACGGCGCCAGCAGCGCACCGACACCGAGCGCGGCCACCGAGGACCACGGCGCGAGGTCGGTCACGCGGTTCAGCAGGCCGTTGAGCGACTGGTTGCCCGCCCAGTGCATCGGCCCGATGCGCCCCTGGTTGAACACGGTGTGGGTCCAGAACCGCACCGCGTCGGACGGCGCGATCACGAACATGAGCGCCTGCAAGCAGGCGAACGTGCCGAGGGCCCTGGCGGCGTCCCATTTCCGGCCGGTGAACAGCAGGTGCGGGATGAAGATCAGCGGTGTGAGTTTGACGGCGGCTGCGATGCCGACGAGCACACCGCCCCAGCGGCTGTCCCGCCTGCACAGCACGAGGACGTCGAGCACGACCAGCGCCATCAGGATGATGTTGATTTGCCCGAGGAAGATCGTGCGCCACACCGGTTCGAGACCGAAGAACACGATGGTGAAGACCAGCGTGATCCTCGCGGGTGAGGCCAGGAGCGCGAGACCGCCCTCCTGCCGGGGAAGCGAGGCGATCGTCACGCGGACGACCAGCGCGAGCGCCAGGAACGAGACGGCAGCGACCACGCCCCAGGCGATCTGGACGGGGAAGAACGCCAGCGGGGCGAACAGCAGCGCGGCGGCAGGCGGGTAGGTGAACGGCAGCAACGCCCACCACGGCTCCGAGCCGAGCGTATTGCCCGCGTACAGCGGGTCTGACTGCAACAGCGTCAGCGCACCCGCCCGGTACACGGCGCTGTCCACCCCGAGCCGCCAGTCGAACAACCAGCCCAGCACACCCGCGACGACGGCCAGCGCGGGCAACACCGCCAGCAGGGCGATCGAGCGCGGCCTTCCCGACAGCCTGCCAAGGGACGCCCTCAGTGACAGGAACGGCTCATCGCCGGGGCGAACCTCGGAACCGGTGGTGGTGGACATCGGACGCTTCACCACTCGCCACACATCGACTGCCTCACGGAAACAAGGTAATCACGATCCGGCGTAAACAGGGCCGTCAGCCCCGAACCGGCCCCCGCCCACCGATGTCCTCCGATGGAGTGACAGCGGGTGTCGTGGTTCCGGCGCGACCGCACCCGAGGCATGCTGCCCTGTGGCGAGTCGGCACACTTGCCGCACCGCTCGATGTTCTCCGCGCAGCGAGGAAGGACAGCCGTGACCACCGACTCCCCGAGTCCGAACGGCCGCAGCGACGCCGACCTCATCGCGTCGGTCCGTGCGGGCCGGATCGAGGAGTACGGCACGCTCTACGACCGGCACGCCACAGCGGCCACCCGCCTCGCGCGGCACCTGTGCCCCGCCACCGCCGACGCCGACGCCGTCGTGGCTGAGTCGTTCGCGACGGTGCTCGACGCGCTGCGGGACGGCGAAGGCCCGGACCACGCCTTCCGCGCCTACCTGCTGACCACCGTTCGCCGCACCGCCCACAGCAGGGCCAGGGCCTCCGGCCGGGTGCGCCAGGCCGGAGTCACGGCCATGGGGGCTGTGGCAGGAACCCGAGCGGTCTCCTCCGATCCGTCGGCCGGAGAACTCGAACACTTCGAACGCAGCCTGGTGGCTCGCGCGTTCCACCGGCTTCCCGGACGCTGGCAGACCGTGCTGTGGCACACGGTGATCGAGCAGCAGCCCGCCTCGGAGGTCGCGCCGCTGCTCGGCATCTCGCCGGGCGCGGTGCCTGCGCTGGCCTACCGCGCCCGCGCGAGCCTGCGGCAGGAGTACCTCCAGGCGCATCTCGCGGAGACGTCGTCGCCGCGGTGCAGGGCGACGGCGACCAAGCTCGGCGCGGGAACGAGGGACGGGCTGTCCTTGCGGGAGCGCGCGCAGGTCGAGCAGCACCTCGATCACTGTGCGCGGTGCAGGGCACTCGCCGACGAACTCGCCGATGTCAACGCCTCGCTGCGCGGGGTGGTGGCCTTCCTCGTGCTGGGCAGCGCCACCCTCGACTACCTCACGGACAGCGGAGCGGCGTCATCGGCGATCACTGCTGTCCACGCGGCAACGAAATCCGGTGAGCCCGGCCCCCGCCAGTTCCTCGGCGTCGCGGTGTCAGGTGTCGCGCTCGCCACCGCCGTGGCCGTCGCGCTCGGGGCAGGCGGTGTGGGCACCGCGCCCGTCGCCCACCGGCCGCAGGAGAGTGAGCGGCCCGCGCCTCCGCCGGTGTCGGCACCCGCGACGCCGTCCCCGACGCCCGTGGGACCGCCGTCACACCCGTCACTTCCCCCGCTGCCTGCCCCGGAGCTGAGGCCGGATTCCTACCGGCAGCTCCGGCCACCCCTCCCGCAGTCGCCGGAAACGCGGCCGGTGTCGCCTCCACCGGCGCTGCCTCCACCGCCGTTTCCTCCCGCAGACCCCGCCACACCGGTCGAGCCCGCTCCACCCGCCGCCCAGCCTGAGGAACCGCTTCCCTCGCCTGGCACCGATCCCGGAGGGGACACCGGCAACGAGGTCCCACCACCGGACCCTGCGCCGAGACCGAAGGTTTCGGCGTCCGTTCCCGGCGACGGCATCAGGCTGGACGCGGGAGGTGAGGCCAGAAATCTCGACGTGGCACTGCACAACGACGGTGAGGCCACGGCCGCAGGCACCGCTGTGGCCCTGACCCTTCCCGACGGCGTCACCACCGTCGCGCAGCAGCCCGGGGAAGGCGCCGACCCCGGAGACGGCACCCCGCCTGAAGAGGAGGATGACGGGCTCGGAACCGGCATCACCTCCGAAAACGACACCACACCCGAGCCGCGAACCGACGGCGGTCGGACCGAATCCACGGCTCCGGGACACGAGCCAGGCACGCCACCTGCTGTGTCCTGTCCTCCAGGCCGGGGAACCGTCGTGTGCGAGGTTCCCGGCGGGCTGGAACCTCGCGAGCGGGAAGTGGTGCGCTTCCGCGTGACCGCCGCCCCCGAGGCGGAATCCGGTGCCGCGGAGGGGCGGGTGACGGTGGCGGGCGGCGACCCGGTGCGCTTCACCGTCCCGATCGCCGTCCGGCAGGACGTCGCGCGGCTCGACGTCGGCGTGACGGGAAGGCAGCTGCACATCGAGGTCCGCAACGAGGGAGCGCGTCCCGCCATCGCCTCAGTCTCGGTGTCCCTCGACGTACCCGGTCTCGTGCTGTACGCCGAGGACCTGGAATGCGAGGCCGAGCCGCTGCACTGCGTCTCCCCTGCCCCGCTCGACCCTGGGCAGAGCACTCACCTTGAGGTGTTCGTCCCGCCGGGTCACGACGCCGACATCGTGACGGTCACCGCATCCGTCGGTGAGGACACGACGTCGGAGGTCGTCGAGCTCATGTCCCTCCTGCGCCTCGATGAGCCCGAACCCGGAGCATCCGAACCCGGCGACTCGTCGCGGCCATCCTCGTCGAGTCCGTCCGGGACGGCCCCCTCCACAACTCCTGCCGGCCCCGACCCGGCGGGGCCGGCGGCTGCCTCGACAGCGCTTCCGCAGGCGCCCGTGTCCTCGTCGTTCCCGGTGTTTCCGCAGGCGCCCTCGGAAGAGGTCGCCGAGGATGATGACGCTCCGTCACTGCTCGGAACACTCCTGCGGCAGCAGCATCGACGCTCCGGACGGCTCCGGCGGCGCGCCGGGTTCCCGGTTCACCCACGTCCCTCTGCGTAGACTGCGCGACGTGGCCGTCGTCGGATCTGTTCTCGCCCGCCTTCCCGCGCCCCTGCGCGCGATCCTGGTGAAGCACCGGGAGCTGCTGAAGTTCGCGCTGGTGGGCGGCACGACGTTCGTCGTGGACAACGCCATCTGGTACCTGCTGAAACTGACGATCCTGACATCGAAACCCACGACGGCGAAGGCCATCGCGATCATCATCGCCACCATCGTGTCGTACGTGTTGAACCGCGAGTGGTCCTTCCGCACGAGGGGAGGCAGGGAACGCGCTCACGAAGCGGCGCTGTTCTTCCTGGTCAGCGGTGTCGCGGTCGTCATCAATCTGATCCCGCTGCTCATGTCACGCTACGTGTTCGACCTGGAGGTCCCGCACGTCTCCCGGTTCGTCCAGGAGGCCGCCGACTTCGCCAGTGGATCGATCATCGGCATGCTCCTGGCGATGGCGTTCCGGTTCTGGGGTTTCCGGAGGTGGGTCTTCCCCGACGAACTCGGCCGCACACGGCGCGATGCCCCCACCGACGACGCCGCGGCCTCGGGCGCGCACCGCTGAAGCAAGGCGGGCGCCCACACGCCCACAGCCGACACACCCGCACAGTGCTGCGTGGTCGAACACATCAGTCCGTCACCGTGGGTGGCGGGCGAGTCGCCAGGTCAGGTGCTGCCGGGGGTAGACCCGGACCCTGGCCTGACGCATGTTCAGGGTCATTTTTCCCCCTTCTCAGTTCCTCGAACCGAGTCCGCAGGCAGCGCGCCCAAGATCTTCCCCGCCGTACCCGCTACCTCGGCACCCGCTCGGCGGGCCAGCTCACGCCGACCACATCACTGGGCCTCGGCACCCGCAGGAAGAGACTGAACGTGGCAGGCCGTTTCGCCGAGAGCTCCAGCCTTCCGCCGTCGGCCTCGGCGAGTGCCCGCGCCAGCGCGAGTCCCACCCCCGTCGAGCCGCTGCCGGAGAAACCCCGCTCGAACACATGCGACGCGAGATCGTCCGGAATGCCCGTTCCCGTGTCGGCGACCTGCACCACCACGGTGTTCTCGTTCTCGCCCCTGCGCGCCGTCACCGTGACCGTGCCAGCACCGTGCTTGGCGGAGTTGTCGAGCAGCACGCCGAGGACCTCCCTCAACCGTCCCGGCGTCGCTCGCGCCCTCAACCCCTCACCCACCCGCAGCCGCAGGGAACGGTTGTGCCGTTTGAACACGGGCCGCCACTCGTCGGCCACCTCGCCGAGCAGCACGGAAAGGTCAACGGGCTCGACCCTCACCTCGCTCGCGGCTCGGGCCGCGGCCAGCAGCTCGTCGAGCACGGCGGCCAGCCGATCGGCCTGCTCCTGCGCGGTTCGCGCCGAATCGGCGACCTCCTCGTCGGGATGGGTGGTGAGCGCCTCCAGCCTCAGCTGCAACGCGGTCAGGCGGCTGCGCAGCTGATGGGACACGTCACCGACGAGTTGCCGCTCCCGCTGCACCAACTGCGCCAGCGCGGTGGCCGACGCATCGAGTGCGTCTGCCACCGCGTCCAGTTCGGCGACGTCGTAGCGGCGCGAGTCGGGGCGGAAATCGCCCGCGCCCAGCCGCACCGCGCGATCCGCCACGTGGCGCAGCGGCCGTGCCAGCCGCCGTGCCGTCACTGTGGCCACCACGGTTCCCGTGCCCACCGAGAGCACCACCAGCAGCAGCACCGCTGCCGCGACCTGCGTTTGCTGTGTGCGCATCGGCTGGGCGGGGATCGCCAGCCGCACCGTGCCGTTCTGCGCGATGGGCACGGTCTCCACGACGACGTCCTGCCCCAGCGCCCTCCCGTACCTCAGAGTTGGCGTGTCAGGGCGGACCACGGTGAGGTTGCCGTTCTTCGGCACCGCAACCCGCACGTGACTGAGGTCGAGCGGGCGGCCGTCCGCGAGCTGGTCGTCGAGGATCGCGGCGATGCGCTGCGCGCTCGACGCCAGATCTTCCCTGGTGAGGTTGTCCACGAGGAGCCAGCCCGTGACGCCGAGCGGAATGCCCAGGGCGACACCCGTCACAGCGACGGCGAGCAGGATCGCGAGCAGGATGCGACGACGCACGGCCGGCCTTCTAGTCGGTGTTGAACCGGAACCCGACGCCGCGCACGGTGGCGATGTGTTCCTCACCGGGTCTGCGGGCCGTCCCGTTCGCGGCCCTGGCGAGCTTGCGCCGCAACCACGACATGTGCATGTCCAGCGTCTTCGACGTCCTCGACGTCTCCGGCGAGAGGTCGTTCCACACCTCGGAGAGGATCTCTTCCCTGCTGACGACCTGGCCCGCCCTGGTGAGCAGCACCCTCAGCAGCTCGAATTCCTTGTTGGCGAGCGCGATCTCCCTGCCCTCCACGGTGACGACCCTCGCGCCGACGTCCATCCGCACGCCGCCCGATTCGAGAACCTCGGGCGCCCTGCGGCGCAGTAGCGCGCGGATGCGGGCCAGCAGTTCGGCCAGCCGGAACGGCTTGGCCACGTAGTCGTCGGCCCCGGCGTCGAGCCCGACGACGAAGTCCACCTCGTCGGTTCTCGCCGTGAGCATGAGCACCGGAAGCCCCTGATCGGTGGCGCGCAGCCGCCTGCACACCTCGAGACCGTCCATGCCGGGCAGCCCGAGATCGAGGACGAGCAGGTCAACCCGGTCCCGTGCCGTGGCGTCCAACGTCGATGGCCCGTCGGCCACCACCGTGACCTCGTACCCCTCCCTGCGCAGGGCGCGCGACAGCGGTTCGGCGATCGCCGGATCGTCTTCGGCAAGTAGGACCACGCTCACCTTGCCAACCTTACGGCTCACCGGCATGAAACCATCGTGACCGTGTTGGGATACTCCGTTGACCTGGTCTTGGCCAAGCGGCTCGCGGACGCGGCCGACGCGATCACCACGGCGCGCTTCCGCGCACTCGATCTCGGGGTGGATCGAAAGCCCGACCGCACGCCCGTGACGGACGCCGATACGGCCGTCGAGGACGCGGTACGCGACCTGCTCGCCCTCGAACGCCCCGGCGACGCCGTCGCCGGTGAGGAACGCGGCGGTTCGGCGACCGCGCCCGGCCGGGTGTGGGTGATCGATCCCATCGACGGCACCAAGAACTTCCTGCGTGGCGTGCCGGTGTGGGCCACGCTGATCGCGCTCGTCGAGGACGGTGTTCCCGTCGTGGGCGTGGTGAGCGCGCCGCTGCTCGGCAGGCGCTGGTGGGCGGCGTCCGGTGAGGGCGCGTGGCTGCGGGACTCGGCAGGCGAGCACCGGATCTCCGTGTCGAAGGTCGCGGCGCTGGACGACGCGACGGTCTCCACCACCGACCTCGGCTCCTGGGTCGAACACCACTCCCGCGATGCCTACCTGCGGCTCGTGGACGCCTGCTGGGAAAGCCGCGCGTTCGGCGACTTCTGGCAGCACTGCCTCGTGGCCGAGGGCGCGCTCGACATCGCCGCCGAACCCATCGTGAACCCGTGGGACGTGGCGCCGTTGCGCGTGCTCGTCACCGAGGCCGGTGGCCGGTTCAGCGACCTCGCGGGACGTGGCGGCATCGACGGCGGCTCGGCACTCTCCACCAACGGCCTGCTGCACGACCGTGCGCTGGAGATCGTGGCGAGCGGAGGAGGCGAGGGCTGACGGGGCTGACGGTCCCGCATCGCGAGCGCGCGGCACACGCTCACGGCAGCACGCCGACCGCTCCCCGTGCCACCTGCGCCCACGCGAGCCTTCCGAACAGGTAGTGGCACGCGACCTGCTCGTTGGAGAACCGGGCCCAGTCGTAGCGGTTGCCCTGCTCCCGCCAGAAAACCTCCCAGGCGACCTCGCCGTCGAGTCCTTCCTCCTCGGTGCGGAGCAGGCACCACGCGTTGTCGGTCTCACTGCCGATCGAGACGACTTCGCCCGGCACGCCGACGGCGTCCAGCCAACGCTTGATCGACTCGAAGTTCATGCCCTCTCCTCGAACGTGATGTCCGCCAGATGGCCGAGCACCACAAGCTCGGCCGCCGAATACACCGTCCGGTAGCGCACACCGCCACCGGGTTGACCGAACCACGGCGCCGACACCGCTTTCCACGCGGGCACCTGCCTGACCACCCGGTACCGGCGGTATCCGCTGCCGAGATGCCACGGCGGCAACGAACGCTGCGCGAATCGTGTGCCGTCGGCGGCGAACACGCGGCCGTGTGCCGAACCGAACCGGTCCAGCACCTCTCCCTCCTCCAGCAGCACCGGCTCGCCCGGTTCGTGACAGCCCTCGGGAAACCGCTCGGGCGGCGGCCACGCGAACTCGGGCCGCTCGCCGTCGCGCACGAGGTAACGACGATCCCACTCCAGTTCGGAAACCTCCCCGAGCGGATCATGCCCCTCGATCACCTCGGCGGGCACACCGGGCAGCACCTCGGCCGGTGGGGGCGCGGGACGCCTGCCGCCACCACGCAGAGCGGACAGTGCGGGCTCGACGTCGAGCAGGCCAGAATCCGGGTGATCGTGAGGAGGGAATCGTGCGACGCCGAAGTCCGCCTCCTCCTCGGGCGCGGGCAACTGCCTCGCCGGGGTGTCGGAGGCGACCGGCAGGTGCCCGATGGGAAACATGTGGACCACGAAGAGAGCGACGACGCTCTCCCGTTCCTGCCGGGGCGCACCCACCGCGACGGCCGAGGCACCCGGATGCGGCGCGGGCGGCTGGGGACGCGGCGGGGCAGGCGGTGGAGCCGGAGCCTGCTGGTGCGGAGACTGCTGTCCGGGCTGCGGTTGTCGGGGCTGCGGTTGTCCCGGCGGCTGCTGCACCGGCTGGGGATGCTGCGCTGCCGGGGCTTGAGGCGCTGGGCCCTGTTGCCCGTGCGGCGCGGCGGGATTCGGTGCGTTCCACTGGACCGCCCTGCCCTGCGGCGGAGCCTGCGCCCCCGGAGCCTGGGGCGGGACGCCCTGCGGCACCGCACCGAACTGCGCTTGCTGCCCGCCCGGCGCGTACATCGGAGGCTGGACCTGCGCCCCGTAGCCGCCCCACTGCGGCGGCGCCCCGTACTGCGGCATGTTGGGGACCACGGTGGGGGCCACAGGAGGATGCTGGTAGGCGGCAGGAGGCGGGACGGCGCTCGGCAGGGCCGACGGCGCGAGGCCGGACAAGTGCGTGTGCCCGACCTGCCCCACGTGTCCAGCCTGTGGACCCGCGAAGGGAGGCTGGCCGCCCGCATCGGGCGGACGCAGGACTGTACCGCTGGGCGGGGTTGGGGCATCGGCACCGATGCCGGGCACGAACTGCCCGCTCGGTGGTGTGGGCAACTGCGCGATCGCGATCGGGCCGGTGTCCTCGGCGGCGTCGTCGTCGAGCGGCGGGATGCCGCCGTGCGTTTCCTCGCCCGAATCCGGAAGCAGTGGCTCGTCGGCCGGGTCGAGCCGCTCGGCGATGATCGACTCCGGAAGCCCGGCGAGGCCGGTGTCCTCCGCCTGCTCGGTGAAACCGGGCTCGGCCGGAACCCCGGCGAGACCGCCGTCCTTCACCGGACCCGCGCCGGTCATCTCCCGCACAGCCCCGGCGAGACCGGCGTCCTCCCCCTGCCCCGCGCCGGTCATCTCCCGCACAGCCCCGGCGGCACCTGCTGCGTCACCCACCGCTCCGGCCACGGCACCGGCAACACCTCCAGGCTGCCCGGCCTGCTCGGCGTGACGCGTGACGCCCTCCACCGGAGCGGCCGAAGACGACACCGCCTCGACGAGGTCCCTGGTCACCATCCCGAGATCACCCGCCGCGCCGCGCAGCACCGTGTCCACCGCGAGCAGTGCCGAAGGATGTCCTGCGTCGGCGGCCACGAGCGCGGCGTTCCTTGTCGTCGCCGCGTCCACGAGTCTCCGCACGATCTCCACCTTCGCCCTGCCCACCTGCTCGGCCGCGTTGTCGAGCCGGTCGGCGGCCAGCGTGGCGTTCCGAGCGGCCTCCGCGAGCGACCCCGAGTCGGGGTCCGCGAGGGTGGCCCACCGCTGCCTCGCGGTCTCGGCAGCGGGGCCGGACATCGCCGCGAGGGCCCTCTCCGCACACGTGTCCGCCTCACCGGCGAGCGAGGTCAGCTCTCGTGCCGCTTTCCGCCACGCCTCCGCCTGCTCGCGCAACGCGTCCTCGTCGGCTTCGGGCCAGCTCACCCCGGTCGCGTCCGCGATCCCGGCGAGTTCGGCAGGCAGTTCCACACCCATGGCAGGCACCTACCCCGCGCGATCCGGCTCGTCGGTGGCGTTGACCGCGTTCGCGGCGTCGGCGTCGGCGGTGAGGTACGCCGTCGCCGCCTCGGCCAGCGCGGTGCCGAACTCCTCGAACGCCCCTGCCACGCCGTTCACCTGCCGCAGCGCGTGATCGGCCGCCTCGACGTGCGTGGCCGCGAAACTCTCCCCCACGGCATCACCGCCCCACGGCCGGGGCACGGCCTGAAGCGCCTCGGCGAGTTCGCTCGCGACGGCACGCGCCCGCTCCGCCAGCGCCGCCAGTTCGCCAGCACCCGCTCTCAGCCTGCTGGGATCGACCTCGAACCCGCCCGGCGCGCTCATCGGGCCTTGGACCATTCGCTGTCGTCGAGCCAGTTCTGATCCTCGAACGTGTCGTCGGAGTCGTCGAGCGGCTGGACCGCGAGTTCGTCCTCGGTCAGGTCGGCTGTGCCCGACAGCACCGATCCCGGCTCGGCCACCCTTCCGAGCGCGGGAGCCATGATCTCCTCCGCGCCGCAGAACGCCTCAGCACCCGCCTCCCTGGCCGCGCGCACGATATGCGCGGCCAGCTCCGAAGGCCGGTACCGCGTGTACGCCTCGGCGTCGATCACCAGGTCGGTCAGTTCGCCGCGCGCACCGACCGTGGCCGTCACCAGCCCGTCCGCGCTCTGCGCCGACGCGCTGACGCGGGCGAGGCGCCTGTGCACGTCGGCGAGCTGGTCCCTGCTGCGGCGGTAGTCGGCGAGCAACTCCTCCACCTGCGCCCGGTGCTCGGTCACGGCCTCTCCCCCGACGTCGAAGGGTCACTGATGACGGCTCTTGATGACGACAGTGGCCCCGTCTTGGACGCGTGGTCCGCCCGATCGGTTCCCGTACCCCATCGGCATCCGTCGTGGACGGCTTGACGACCGGGTCACGCCCTATCCCGCGAGGGCCCGCACGACCCTCGACGGGCTCGGCCTGCCCAGTTGCTTCGACATCCACACGCTGGTCTCGACGAGCGCGTCGAGATCGACACCATGCTCGATGCCGAGCCCGTCGAGCAGCCACACGAGGTCCTCGGTGGCGAGGTTGCCGGTGGCCGACTCCGCGTAGGGGCAGCCGCCGAGGCCACCGGCGGAGGAATCCACCGTGGTCACGCCCTTCCGCAGCGCGGCGAGGGTGTTGGCGAGCGCCTGCCCGTAGGTGTCGTGGAAATGCACGGCGAGGTCGCCGACCGCGACCCCTGCGGCCGTGAAGGTGTCGATCACGTGCTCGACGCTCGCGGCCGTGGCGACGCCGATGGTGTCGCCGAGCGACAGCTGCGAGCACCCCGCGTCGAGCAGGCGCTTGCCCACGGCCAGCACCTGTTCGGCAGGCACGGCGCCCTCCCACGGGTCGCCGAAACACATCGACACGTAACCCCTGACGTCGAGGCCCGCCTCTCGCGCCTGGCCGATCACCGGCTCGAACATGGCGAACTGGGCGTCGAGGCCGGAGTTCAGGTTGCGCTGGGCGAAGGTCTCCGTGGCGCTGGCGAACACGGCGATGTGGCTCACCCCCGCCGCGAGCGCGCGGCTCAACCCGCGCGCGTTGGGCACGAGCACCGGGTAGCGAACGCCGTCGCGCGGCGAGAGCCGGGACAGCAACTCCTCGGCGTCGGCGAGCTGTGGCACCCACTTCGGGTGCACGAAACTCGTGGCCTCCAGCGTGGTGAGCCCCGCGAGCGCGAGCCGGTCGAGGAATTCCAGCTTCACCTCGACGGGCACGACGTTCGCCTCATTCTGAAGTCCGTCGCGGGGGCCGACCTCCCAGATCGTCACGCGCGACGGCAACGAACCGTCGGTGCCGAGTCGTTCGGGAAGGCCGAGTTCACGCACGCCCATAACGCTCCTGCCGTCCGGGTTCGTGACCAGCATCGTCGTGCTCGTCACGCGGTTGATGATCGTCGTAGGGGTTGTCGTTGACCTGACGGTAGATGTAGGTGTGCATGCGCTCGACCTGGGGGATGTCGTCGAAGGTCAGCGGCTCGTCCGACGCCGACTCGATGATCAGCGTGCCGCAACCGAAGATGCGGTCAACGAGTCCGTGCTCGAACCGCACGCTATGGATGCGCTGCATCGGGATGTCGATGCCGGTGCGCCTGATCACGCCTTCCCGCACGATGACCCTGTCCGTGGTGACGACGAAATGGGTGGTTCGCCACCGGACGAACGGGGTGAGCACCAGCCAGATCACGAGGATGCCACCGACCGAGGCGACGACGATGGTAGCGACCATGTCCCACGGCGGTTCCAGTTCACCGGCCTTCATGGCGAGCCAGACCCCCGCCACCACGGTCACCAGCAGCACGAACACGGGGAAGACGAGCATCTTGAAATGTGGATGCTTGTGCGCCACGACGTGCTCGCCCTCGCTGAGCAGACTGTCGGGATAGGCCACCTCGGACACCCCCACCATTTGTGCTTGGCCGCAGGCCTCACCGTACCGCGTACGACGGCATTCCACGCCCGTCCACGGCGAGGCCCACGTGGCCGTGTCGCACGGGGGCTAGCCCGGAAGCGACCTCAGGTGGATCACATCGGCGGCGAACACCGTGCGCCGCCCCTTGCCCTCCTCATCGACCACGAGCGCACCCGCCGGATCGACGTCAACGGCCGTGCCGAGCCGCGACTGCGCACCGGCCACTTCGAGCCGGATCCGCTGCCCGAGAGTGGCGCAGCGCTCGCGGTACTCGTCGAGCAGACCGGCGGCCGCGAGGTCACCGCGCGCCTGCCGCCACGGCAACTCCCGCTCGTGCAGCGCGGCCAGCAGCAAGGCGGCCACGTCGGTGCGGTCGGTGGTGCGGGCCCGCTGCTCGGCGAGCGAGGTGGCAGGCAACCCGCCGGGCCCCGGCCGCACGGTCTGCCCCGTGCGGCTGTCCCGCAGCGGCAGCACGTTCACCCCGATTCCCAGCACCACGGCCTGTTCGTCGGAGGACACGGCCTCGGCGAGCACCCCGGCGCACTTGGCGCGCTCCGGGCCGGCGAGGACGTCGTTGGGCCACTTGAGCACCGCGTCAACGCCGAGAGCGTCCGTGACGTCGGTCAGCGCGAGCCCCGCGACGGCCGCGAGTGAACCCAGAGCGGCCATGGGCACCTCGGCGGGTCGCAGCAACACGCTCAGGTACACGCCCTTGCCGGAAGGCGACACCCAGCCCCGCCCCCTGCGGCCTGCTCCGGCCGTCTGCTCCTCGGCGATTAGCACGGTTCGGTCGGGAGCGCCCTCGGCCACCGCCGCCCGCAGATCGGCGTTCGTCGATCCGGTCCTCTCGACGACGTCGATCGCGGCGTAGGGGCCGACCGGTGCGAGCAACTGTGAGCGCAGCCTGCTCACGTCGAGGTGTCGCGACGCTGTCACACCCTCCACCCTAGACAGGAGCCCGACCCGGCGATGGCACGCCCGGTGAGATTCCCAACGCGGCACGCTTCCGTGCCCTATCGCTGATTAAGCTCCGCAGCATGAGCAGCGCGACGGAGCCACTCGGGACGCCACCGGCAGACGAGCCGGACATCCACACCACGGCGGGCAAGCTCGCCGACCTGTACCGCCGCGACTCGGAGGCCGTCCACGCGGGCTCGGCGCGGGCCGTCGAACGTCAGCACGCCAAAGGCAAGAAAACCGCCCGCGAGCGCATCGACCTGCTGCTCGACCCGGGCTCGTTCGTGGAACTCGACGCGCTCGCCCGGCACCGCTCCACCAACTTCGGGCAGGACCGCAACCGCCCTTACGGCGACGGCGTCGTCACCGGGTACGGCACCATCGACGGCCGCGGTGTCTGCGTGTTCAGCCAGGACGTGACCGTGTTCGGCGGCTCGCTCGGCGAGGTCTACGGCGAGAAGATCGTCAAGGTCATGGATCTCGCCATGAAGACGGGACGGCCGATCATCGGTATCAACGAGGGCGGCGGCGCGCGCATCCAGGAGGGCGTGGTCTCGCTCGGCCTCTACGCCGAGATCTTCCGCCGCAACACGCACGCGTCCGGGGTCATCCCGCAGATCTCACTGATCATGGGAGCCAACGCGGGCGGCCACGTGTACTCGCCCGCGCTCACCGACTTCGTGGTGATGGTGGACAAGACGTCGCAGATGTTCATCACCGGCCCCGACGTCATCAGGACGGTGACGGGCGAGGAGGTGACGCTGGAGGACCTCGGCGGCGGCCGGACCCACAACACCAAGTCGGGCAACGCCCACTATCTCGCCACGGACGAGGACGACGCCGTCTCCTACGTCAAGGAGCTGCTGTCGTTCCTGCCGTCCAACAACCTCTCGGAGCCGCCGGTCTTCGACGCGCCCGAGTCCGGCGAGGGTTCGATCGCCGACGGCGTCACCGACTCCGATCGCGAACTCGACACGCTGATCCCCGACTCCGCCAACCAGCCGTACGACATGCACGAGGTCATCTCCCGTGTCGTTGACGACGGCGAGTTCTGCGAGGTCCACGAGCTGTTCGCGCCCAATGTGATCGTCGGTTTCGGCAGGGTCGAAGGGCGCAGCGTCGGGGTGGTGGCCAACCAGCCGACCCAGTTCGCCGGCTGCCTCGACATCGACGCGTCGGAGAAGGCCGCGCGGTTCGTGCGCACCTGCGACGCCTTCAACATCCCGGTGCTGACGTTCGTGGACGTGCCTGGCTTCCTGCCCGGGACGGACCAGGAATGGAACGGCATCATCCGCAGGGGTGCGAAGCTGATCTTCGCCTACGCCGAGGCCACCGTTCCACTGGTCACCGTGATCACGCGCAAGGCCTACGGCGGCGCGTACGACGTGATGGGTTCCAAGCACCTCGGCGCGGACGTCAACATCGCGTGGCCGACGGCGCAGATCGCGGTGATGGGCGCGCAGGGCGCGGCCAACATCGTGCACCGCAAGCGGCTCGCGGAGGCGGCCGAAGCGGGTGAGGACGTCGAGGCGCTGCGGCAACGGCTGATCCAGGAGTACGAGGACACGCTGTGCAACCCGTACGTCGCCGCCGAGCGCGGGTACGTGGACAGCGTCATCCCGCCGTCCCATACGCGGGGCCACGTCGCGAGGGCGCTGCGGATGCTGCGCGACAAGCGCGAGACGCTGCCGCCCAAGAAGCACGGCAACATCCCGCTGTGACGTTTCCCTTGTGACCCCCTTTGTGACCCCCCTGTGACCACCGAGAGGTGCGCGATGGCTACCGAGGCTACCGAGGCGACCCAGCCGACCGAGGACGCCGCGAGTCCGCTGCTGCGCGTCGTGAAGGGCTCCCCCGACGACGCGGAGCTGGCCGCGCTCACCGCCGTCGTCGCGGCACTCGCCTCGGCGGCCTCCGCCACTCCCGAGCCGGAAAGGACGCCCTCGCGCTGGGCCGATCCCGCGTCGCGGTTGCGGCTGCCTGCGAGGCCGGGGCCCGTGGGATGGCGGTCGTCGGCCTACCCGGTCTGAGCGTCCGGCCCGCGCGGCCTCGCCGGGAATCCGCTTCCGCCGTGTCGCAGGCCGGATCGCCGGATCGCTGGAGCCACGTCTCGCGCGGACGAACCCGGCAGGCGGTCTTGCGCGTCCGGCAGGTCTTTTCCGTGCGAGCCGGTACGCGGGAGACGGGAAGCACGGCCTAACCTTGCGGGGTGCGTTTGGTGCTGGCTTCCGCGTCCCCTGCCCGGCTCGCCGTGCTCCGCGCGGCGGGGGTCGAACCCGATGTCGTGGTCTCCGGTGTCGATGAGGACGCGCTCGTCGCGACACTGACCGACCCCACCCCCACCGAACTCGTGACCACCCTCGCCAGGGCCAAGGCCGACGAGGTCGCCTCCCGGTTCGCAGCCGCAGCCACGAACACCACGAACACCACGAACATCCCGGACAACACGGACAACACCGACACCCGCACCGGCGCCGACGACATCGCCGACATCGACGACATCGCCGACATCATCGTGGTGGGTTGCGACTCCATGCTGTCCATCGCAGGGCAGGTCGTCGGCAAGCCCGGAACGGCCGAGGTCGCCCGCACGCGCTGGAAGGACATGGCAGGCGGCGAGGGGGAGCTGCTCACCGGGCACGCCGTCGTCCGGCTCCGCGACGGCGCCGTGGTGGCCCGCGCGGAGGGAACCCGCGTCACCACCGTGCGGTTCTCCACGCCGAGCGGCGAGGAACTCGACGCCTACCTCGCCACAGGCGAACCGCTCGCCGTGGCGGGGGCGTTCACGCTCGACGGGCTGGGCGGCTGGTTCGTCGAGGGCGTGGACGGTGATCCGTCCAGCGTCGTCGGCATCAGCCTCCCGCTCACCCGCCGGTTGCTCGCCGAGGTCGGCGTCGGTGTCGTCTCGCTGTGGGGCGATCGCGCCACGTCGTGACCCCGGCGGCCCCGGCGAATGTCACCGTGGGGGCAGCACGCCGGGACACTCGGTCAGGTCGGTGTCTCTGACGTCCACCTCGGGCCAGCCACGCAGATCGTCCGGCGAGGACTCGACCCGGGTGCAGCCGACCCGCTCGCCGCCAAGCCGCACCACCTCGGCCACCACTCCGGGGTCGGAGCAGCCTGCGTTCACGGAGCGCCCCACGGGATCGGCGCACGCCTGGTGCACCAGAACGACCTCGGGCACGTCGGCGGCCCGCAGGTCGTGATCAGCACCGTCAGCACCGTCAGCACCGCTGCCATCCACCACGTCGTCGAGCACCACGTCGTCGAGCACCACCGCGTCGGCGAACAGGGCTCCGCCGACGGCGTGCCAGGCGTCGCCGCGCCAGGCGTGCACCTCCCCCACCACACCGCCGTCGAGCGAACCGCGCACGAGGCACACGGGTGCGGCGCTCTGGGAGCAGCGCAACGAGTTGTGGTGCAGGCGCACCCCGCGGGCGCTCAGCTCCGTCACGGTGGCGCTCCCGCCCGAAGGCGGCCCTGCCCGCAGCCGCCCGTTGTCGCCATCCCTGTCGGCGAGGAGTTCCACCGGCATCCCGTTCACCACGGTGGACACGAGCACCCTGCACGGCTCCGCACCGCACCCCACGTCGTCGGCGGAGCGGACCGGCTGGACCGGAACGGGATCGGGCGCTGTCGAACCCCACAACGCGGCGGCCACCTGCGCGCCGAGCGCGGCGGCCAGTGCCACGGCCACGGTGACCAGCACACGCGGGGGCGGCACCGCACCCGTCGTCACGACCGATCACCTCCCGACGATTCGCGACGAGGGTAATGAACGGCCGATCCGGCTTGTCCGAACCTCGACGCGCCCACCAGCGGGAACGGCGACGCACCCCTCACGCGGGGTGACCCTTCTCTCGTCTCGTGAGACGGGCGGCGTCCGTAGACTCTCGCGTGAGCAGCTAACGAGGAGGTAAGCGTGCCGGAACCAGCCACCGTGCGGAAAGTGCTCATCGCCAATCGCGGGGAGATCGCGGTGCGGGTGATCAGGGCGGCGCGGGACGCGGGGCTGGCCAGCGTCGCCGTCTACGCCGATCCCGACCGGGACGCACCGCACGTACGCATGGCCGACGAGGCGTTCGCGCTCAACGGAACCACCGCGGCCGAGACGTACCTCGTGATCGACAAGCTGCTCGCCGTCGCCAAGCGTTCGGGCGCCGATTCCGTGCACCCCGGCTACGGCTTCCTCTCCGAGAACGCCGACTTCGCACAGGCTGTGATCGACGCGGGCCTGATCTGGATCGGGCCCGACCCTTCGGCCATCCGCGATCTCGGTGACAAGGTCACCGCACGGCACATCGCGTTGCGCGCGGGCGCGCCACTCGTTCCCGGCACGAAGGAACCCGTCTCCGGCGCCAACGAGATCGTCGCGTTCGCCGAGGAGCACGGGCTGCCTGTGGCGATCAAGGCCGCGTTCGGCGGCGGCGGAAGGGGCCTGAAGGTCGCCCGCAGCAAGGAGGAGATCCCCGAGCTGTTCGAGTCGGCGACGCGCGAGGCCGTCGCCGCGTTCGGGCGCGGCGAGTGCTTCGTCGAGCGCTACCTCGACCGCCCAAGGCACGTCGAGGCGCAGGTGCTGGCCGACAAGCACGGCAACGTCGTCGTGGTCGGCACCCGCGACTGCTCGCTGCAACGCCGTCACCAGAAACTCGTCGAGGAAGCCCCAGCGCCGTTCCTCACCGAGGAGCAGCGCGAGATCATCCACTCCTCGGCCAAGGCCATCTGCCGCGAGGCGGGCTACTCCGGTGCGGGCACCGTCGAGTACCTCGTCGGTGCCGACGGCACGATCTCGTTCCTCGAGGTCAACACCCGTCTCCAGGTGGAGCACCCCGTTTCGGAGGAGACCACCGGCATCGACCTGGTGCGCGAGCAGTTCCGCATCGCCGAGGGCGGCACGCTGCCGTTCCCGGAGGACCCCGCGCCGCGAGGGCACTCCATCGAGTTCCGCATCAACGGTGAGGACGCTGGCCGCAACTTCCTGCCGGCTCCGGGCACCGTGACCAGGCTGGTGTTCCCCGAGGGCCCCGGCGTGCGCGTCGATTCGGGTGTCGAGACGGGCAGTGTCATCGGCGGTCAGTTCGACTCGATGCTCGCCAAGGTGATCGTCACGGGAGCGGACAGAAAGCAGGCGGTCGAGCGCGCGCGACGGGCGCTCGGCGAGATGGTCGTCGAGGGAATGGCCACCGTGCTGCCGTTCCACCGCGCGGTGGTGCGTGACCCGGCTTTCGTCGGCGACGAGAACGGGTTCTCCGTGCACACGCGCTGGATCGAGACCGAGTTCGACAACACCATCGAGCCGTTCACGGCCCCCGAGGGCGAGGGCTCCGACACCGGCGACAACGGCGACAACACAGCGCCCCGCCGCAACGTCGTCGTGGAGGTCGGCGGGAAGCGGCTGGAGGTGTCGCTGCCCGGTGATCTCACGCTCGGCGGCGGCAACCCCTCGGGGTCGGCGAAGGCCAAACCCCGCAAGCGAGGCGGCGGAACCAAGGCCGTCGCCAGCGGTGACGCGGTCACAGCCCCGATGCAGGGCACCATCGTCAAGGTCGCCGTCACGGAAGGCCAGCAGGTCGAGGCCGGGGAACTCGTGGTCGTGCTGGAGGCCATGAAGATGGAGAACCCGGTCACGGCACACAAGTCGGGCACCGTGTCCGGGCTCGCCGTCGAGGTCGGCGAGTCGGTCGGGCAGGGCTCGGTCCTGTTCGAACTGAAGGACTGACCTCTGTGACGTAACGATCACGCCACGCGCGGTTCGTGGTGGTGGGGTGACTCGCCGACCTACCATCGTGGCGTGGCCGTTGACCGACCGAACTTCCGCCTCAGCGACGCCGAGAGGACCCAAGCCCTCGACGCGCTCGCCGAGCACGTCCGCACGGGTCGGCTCGACCTCCCCGAGTACGACGAGCGCTCCGCCTCGGTCACCTCGGCCAAGACGCGGGGTGATCTCGCGGCCGTCTTCGCCGACCTTCCCGACCCCCGTCCCGAGGTGCTCGGCCCCGCAGGCACCGTGGAGCGGGTTCCCGCGGCCGTTCCCGTGCCGTCACTGGGTCGCCGCCTCGCCGCTGTGGCGGTTCCCGCCGCGACGGTGCTGGCGGTCGTGCTGTTCTTCACGCTGGGCCGGTTCGGGATCTTCGTGTTCGTGCTGCCGATCGTGGTGGCGCTGCTGGCGGGTTCGCTCGCCCGCCAGCGTCACTGAACGCCGAGCACCCCGGCACGACTGTGCTGGTGGGCGGACAACCTGCCGTCCACCACCTCCACCACGGCATCGACGCGATCGAGGTGCCGGTGGTCGTGCGTGACGACGAGCGTGGCCGTGCCCCGATCGCGGGTCAGGTTCACGAGCAGATCGACGATGGCCTCGCCTCCGTGCCGGTCGAGTGCGCTCGTCGGCTCGTCGGCGAGCACCACCGAGGGCTCGTTGACCAGTGCCCTGGCGATGTTGACCCGCTGCCGCTGCCCTCCGGAGAGCTGGTGCGGCCTTCGCCCGGCGAGTGCGGAGAGCCCGACGGACTCGATCAGCTCGTCGGCCCGTTCCCGCGCGACGCGACGCGGGCGCCCGTCGAGGTGCGCCATCACCCGGAGCTGCTCGGCCACCGTCAACGACGGCAGCAGGTGGGACTGCTGGAACACCACACCCACATGGCGGCGACGCAGCCGGGCCCGCTCGGATTCGCGAAGGCCACCCGTATCGACGCCGCCGACCACCACCTGTCCCCGATCGGGACGCACGAGCGTCGCGGCGACGGCGAGCAGACTCGACTTGCCGGAGCCGGAAGGGCCCACCACGGCGGTCACCGTGCCCGGCTCCACGCTCAGCGACACGTCGTCCAGCGCGGTCACCCTGGATTCGCCGTCGGGGTAGGTGAGGGTCACCCCGGTCAAGGTCAAGCTCATCGTGCCCCTCCAAGGGCGGTCAGCGGGTCAACGGACGTGACGTGGCGCAACGACAGCGCCGCACCGACGAGCCCGAGCCCGATCATGATCAACGAAGGAACGCCGACGGTGACGGGATCGAGCACGAACGGCACGGTGTCCGCCAGGGCAGCGCCCAGGAGCACCGTGATGGCCGTGCCGACGGCCGTGCCGGCCACGAGCACCACGAGCGCCTGCCCCAGCGCGTCCCTCAGCAGGTAGCCGTTCGACGCGCCGAGAGCCTTCAACACCGCCACATCGCTGCGGCGCTGCATCGTCCACACGGTGAAGAACGCGCCGACGACGAGTGCGGAGATCCCGAACAGGAAGCCGCGCATCACCTGCAACGAGCCGTTCTCGGCCTGGTACGACGCGATGGCCGACACGGCTTCGTCCCTCGGCAGCGTGGTCGTGCCGAGCGCACGGTCACCTCCTGCCAGATCGGCGCCGTCCTCGGTGGTCAGTGCCACGACCGTCGCGGCGTCGCCGTCCAGCACCGTCCACACCACGGGGGTGTGGCTGTACGAGGCGTCACCGGTGATGGCGCGGACGGTCAGCTCCCGGTCGGCCAGTGTCACCGTGGTTCCCTTGGCAGCGCCCAGTTCCTCGGCGGCGCTCTCCGACAGCACCACGCTGCCCGGCTCCACTCCTCCGACGGCACTCGCCACCCCTGAGCCGGGCTCGACGCCGAACACGGCCACACTCACGGCCCGCGACGACGTGGCCCTGGCCATACCGATCGACACCGGTTCGGCTGCCACGACCCCGGGCCGCTCCTCCCACTGCCGCCACACGTCCTGTTCGAGCCGGGAGTCGGTGAACGACACGTCCTCGCCGGGCAGCGGGGCCGCGAAGGCGAGGTGGTCGGCGGGCAGCCCCGTGATGGCGGAGGTGTTCTCCTTTCCGAGACCGGCCGTCAACCCGGACAGCAGGCCGACCAGCACAGTGATCAACACGAGCACGGTGCCGACGAGCGCGAACCGCCCACGGGCGAACCGGAGATCGCGCCACGCGACGAACACGAGAGGTCCTCCTTCTCAGGCGGCACCGAACCCGCGCCGGTGCTCCGCCGCTGTCCAGCCTTCCCGCGCCCGCGTGCCCCGGCATCGGCATCAGGACGGAGATCCACCTCCACCTTTCCGACGATGCCGGTCCCCTCGACGCGCGCATAGGCTGGAACGCGGTGCGACCTCTCTCCGATTTCTCCTCACTGACCGTGGTGCGCGGCTTCCTGCACTCGCTCGTGGCCGTGCTTCTCGTGCTGGCCTGCGTGCGGGCCGTGACCACAGGAGTCAACGGTGCTGCCGTCGTCGCGGTGTGCGCGGTCTTCGCCGCCGTGTACGCGGCGGCCGGACTCCGGCCGCTGGATGTGACGTCGCGGCGGGGCGCCGTGACGTGGCTCGCCGCGCTCGGCGTCGTGTGGCTCGCCCTGCTGATCCTCACCCCGGACGCCATCTGGGTGGCGTTTCCCCTCTTCGTGCTCCAGCTCTCCCTGCTGCCTGCTCACTGGGGCGTGGCGACTGTCGCGCTCACCACGGCGCTGGCGATCGGCGGCTTCGGCTGGCACCAGCACGCGCTGACCTCGGGGATGATCCTCGGGCCTTTGCTCGGCGCCACGGTGTCGGTCATCGGGGTGCTGGGCTACCAGGCGTTGCACCGCGAGAGCGAACGGCGACGGCGCCTGCTCGACGAGCTGACCGCCACGCGAGCCGAACTCGCGGCGGCCGAACGCAGCGCGGGAGTGCTCGCCGAGCGGGAACGGCTCGCGAGGGAGATCCACGACACCGTGGCCCAGGGCCTTTCGAGCATCCAGCTCCTGCTGCGAGCGGCCCAGCGGTCGCTCGCGACCGGGGCGCCGGGCGCGGCGGGGCACATCGAACGCGCGAGGCAGGCCGCGGCGGACAACCTCGCGGAGGCCCGCCGGTTCGTGCGCGACTGGAGCCCGCCGATCCTCGAAGGGCGAAGCCTCCCCGACGCGCTGGACACGCTGTGCGCCACCACGGCCGACGAAAGCGGTCTTCTCGTGAACCTGCACGTCAGCGGCACACCGTTTCCCCTGCCCACGACGGCCGAGACGACCCTGTGGCGGGTGGCACAGTCCGCGCTCGCCAACGTCGTGCGGCACGCCGAGGCGGGAACGGCGGAGGTAACCCTGAGCTACATGGACACGGAGGTGGCGCTCGACGTGGTTGACGACGGTGTCGGCTTCGATCCCGGCGCGCAGCCCGCGCCCGGCGTCCGGCAGGACGGCGCGGGCTACGGGCTCGCGGCCATGCGCGCGCGAGCCCGCGCCGCAGGCGGTGACCTCGTTGTCGAGTCGGCTCCCGGCCGGGGCACCGCTGTGGCCGTGACACTGCCGTGCCGGGGCAACGCGGACGGCGTCGAGGCGGTGGCGGGATGATCCGGATACTTCTCGCCGACGACCACCCCGTGGTCAGGGCCGGGCTGCGGGCCGTGCTGGAGACGGAACCCGGTTTCGTGATCGTGGACGAGGCCGCCACCGCCGAGGAGGCCGTCCAGCGCTGCGCGGAGATCGATGTCGATGTCGTGCTGATGGATCTGCGGTTCGGGGCAGGCACCAGCGGCATCGACGCGACGTCGGCCATCCGGAGCCGCCCCGACCCGCCACACGTCGTGGTGCTCACCACCTACGACACCGACGCCGACATCCTCGCCGCCCTCGACGCGGGCGCGGCCGGATACCTGCTCAAGGACACCCCGCCCGACGAACTGGCCTCGGCCGTGCGCTCGGCGGCCGTCGGCAGAGCACCCCTGTCCCCCGCCGTCGCGGGACGGCTGCTCGACCGCATGCGCACACCGACCAGGCTCTCGCCACGCGAGACCGAGGTGCTGAGCCTCGTCGCACTCGGCCTGTCCAACCAGCTCATCAGCCGCAAGCTGTTCCTCACCGAGGCGACCGTCAAATCCCACCTCGCCCACATCTACGGCAAACTCGGCGTCGGCTCCCGTACCGCCGCGGTGGCCGTGGCCACGGAGCGGGGCATCATCAGAGCACCTCACCTCAGGGACACCGGACACTCCGGGCGGTGACGGGCCTACACTCCCGGGCATGGAGCCGGTCGAGATCAACGCGGGCGGGTACTACCTGCGCCAGTTCAGGGCGGATCGGCTCATGGACGATCGGCCCGCGCTCGTGGCGGCGTTCGCCGACCCGCTCATGCGACGGTTCGTGCCGGACTACACCATCGACACCCTCGACGCCGCAGGCGACTACGTGCGGCGCCGCGCCGAGGAGTGGCACTGTGACCGGCGCTACTCGTGGGCCATCGCCGAGCCCACCACGGGCGACCTGCTCGGCGAAGTGGGACTCAAAAACCTCGATCACGGCGGCGGCAACGCGGAGATAGCCGTGTGGATCGCCCCTTCAGCTCGGGGGAGAGGCATCGCGACGACCGCCGTGGACACGGTCGTGCGGTTCGGTTTCGGCGCGCTGGGGTTGCGGGAGATCGGCTACAACCACGATCCGGACAACGACGCCTCCCGCGCGGTGGCGCAGCGCTGCGGTTTCACGAGGGCGGGAAAGCAGGGCCGCGACCTGCGCTGGCACCGCCGCGCGGGCACGCCGTGAGAGCCACCTAGATCGTGAATGAGGGCCTCACACCGCCGCGTGAAGCCCTCAACTCGCCCCGGCCAGGTCGTGCCTTCTCATCCGCGCGTTCGGTGGACGAGGTGACTTCGCGTTGGATCATGCCTCCTCGCCTGCGACCTCGCTCGGCTCACCGGCTGAGAAGGCTCCGGCTCAGCTCGCCGCGAGGTCGGCCAGCCCGGCCCTGGCCTCGGGTGCGGCCAGCCTTCGCGCGTCGGCGCCCTCGTCGTTGTCCTCCGTCTGCGACTCGCGTTCCGCGGTGACCCGCGCGCGGTACACCTCGACCTCCCTCGCCTTGGTCTCGGCGGACCAGCCGAGCACGTCACCCACGAGGTCGGCCACCTGCTCCGCGCAGTCCACGCCCCGGTGCGGGTACTCGATCGAGATGCGGGTGCGCCTGGCGAGCACGTCCTCCAGGTGTAGTGCCCCCTCGTGACTCGCCGCGTACACGGCCTCCACCCGCAGGTAGTCGGGCGCCGCGTCGATCGGCTTCAGCAGCTCCGGTTTGCCGTCGGCCTCGGCGAGCACCTCACCGACCAGTGACCCGTAGCGGTCGAGCAGATGCCGGATGCGGTAGGGGTGCAGACCGTGCCGGGCCGCGAGCTGGTCGGCCTGGTTCACCAGCGCGTGGTAGCCGTCAGCGCCCAGCAGCGGCACCTTGTCCGTGATGGACGACCTGGCGCGACCCGGCAGGTCGGCCGACGCCATGTCCACCGCGTCGGCGGCCATGACGCGGTAGGTGGTGTACTTGCCGCCCGCGATGGCGACCAGCCCAGGAGCGACCCTCGCCACGGCGTGCTCCCGCGACAGTTTGGACGTCTCCTCGCTCTCCCCGGCCAGCAGCGGCCGCAGTCCCGCGTAGACCCCTTCGATGTCGTCGTGCGTCAGCGGGGTCGCGAGCACCTCGTTCACATGGGACAGGATGTAGTCGATGTCGCTCTTCGTCGCGGCGGGGTGCGCGAGGTCGAGGTTCCAGTCGGTGTCGGTGGTGCCCACGATCCAGTGGTTGCTGCGCCACGGGATGACGAACAGCACCGACTTCTCCGTCCGCAGGATCAGACCGGTCTCCGACACGATCCGATCCCTCGGCACCACGATGTGCACACCCTTGCTTGCCCTGACCCGGAACCGCCCCCTGCTCCCCGCGAGGTGCTGGAGTTCGTCCGTCCACACTCCCGTGCAGTTGACCACAACCGACGCCCGCACGTCGGTCTCCCTGCCGTCCTCTACGTCACGCACCCTGACCCCGGAAACGCGGTCGGCCTCGCGGAGGAACTCCACGACCTGGGTAGAGGTCCGGACCACTGCCCCGTAGTGCGCGGCGGTGCGCGCCACCATCATCGTGTGCCGCGCGTCGTCGGCGGACGCGTCGTAGTACCGGATGCCGCCGATGAGAGCGCCACGTTTCAACGCGGGCACCATCCGCAACGCCCCCGCCCTCGTCAGGTGCTTCTGCCCCGGAACGGAACGGGCGCCGCCCATCGTGTCGTAGAGCAGCAGACCGGCCGCCGTGTACGGGCGCTCCCACACCCGATGCGTCAGCGGGTAGAGGAAACTGACCGGCTTCACCAGGTGCGGCGCGATCGTCGTGAGCATCAGCTCCCGCTCCCGGAGCGCTTCCCGCACCAGTCCGAACTCGAGTTGTTCGAGGTAGCGGAGTCCACCGTGGAACAGCTTGCTCGACCGGCTCGACGTCCCCGAAGCCAGATCCCGCGCCTCCACGAGCGCGACCCGCAGACCCCGTGTGGCCGCGTCGAGGGCGGTGCCGACACCGACGACACCTCCACCCACGACGACGAGGTCGAAACTCTCGCTGCCCAGTCGCTGCCATGACTCCTCGCGGTCAGCCGGTCCCAACGACACAGTCACACTCGCCTCCTCGTCATGGCCTCACCGTCGGATTCCTGGCACCCTACGGCCCTTTATTGAGCTTCCCACGTTCCGCTGTGGGCAATCAGGGGCAATCAGCTTCGGGAAGGCTGCGCCGTTCAGATGTTGTTTGGTCGGTGTCGGCGGAGCACGATGAGGGCAGGGATAACGACGTCCCGGCTGAAGGCGGAGGTGTGTGGCATGAGTGTGAAGGACACCCGTCACCAGACCAGCAGCTTGGCCAGACTCCGATCGAGTACCGGCGGGGAGTTGCTGGCCGAGTTCCTCGGCACGGCGGTGCTGATTCTGCTCGGCACAGGTTCGGTCGCCGTGGCGCTCGCCGGTCTACCCGGATCAGGACGGCAGATGGACGCCTTCGGTCCGGGAAACTGGTTGATCATCGCATTCGGATGGGGGCTCGCCGTCACGTTCGCCGTGTACGTGGCGGGCGGGGTCAGTGGTGCCCACATCAACCCCGCGGTGACGCTGGCGTTCGCGGTGCGGCGGCAGTTCCCCTGGGTGAAAGTGGTGCCGTACTGGATCGCACAGGTCGTCGGCGCCTTCGCGGGTGCGGCCGTCGTGTACTGGGTGTACGCGGATGCGATCAACGCGTTCAACGCGGCGGAGGGCTTCGCGGACAGAGCCGAGTCGGTACCGAGTTTCTCCATCTTCGCGACCTTCCCCGCCGAGTACTTCGGAGGTGGGGTCTGGGGTCCGTTGTTCGACCAGATCGTCGGTACGGCCATCCTGGTTCTGGCCATCGCGTCCCTCATCGACAGCCGTAACCAGGCGCCACAAAGCAACTTCGCACCGTGGGTCATCGGATTCGTCGTCACCGCCATCGGGTTGAGTTTCGGCACCAACGCCGGTTACGCCATCAACCCGGCTCGTGACTTCGGTCCCCGCCTGCTGGCCTACTTCGCGGGATGGGGCGAGGCCGCGCTGCCGGGCAACGGGGAGTGGTTCAGCAACTACTGGTGGATTCCGATCGCGGGCCCGCTCATCGGCGGTGTCGTCGGCATCCTCGTCTACGACCTGTTCATCGGCCAGGTCCTCAAGGCGAGGGAGATGCTCCCCGGTGTGGTCGAGGCGCCCCCGCCCGGCCGGGTTCCCGAGCCCACCGACGAGACCGAAACCCGCAAGTCCACCGAGTGACCGGCGGGAACCCCGAGGAAAGGACACTGATGGCTTCGTACGTCGCCGCGATCGACCAGGGCACCACGTCCACGCGCACGATGATTTTCGACCACTCAGGACAGGTCGTGGCATCGGACCAGCGGGAACACAAGCAGATCTTTCCCAAGGCAGGCTGGGTCGAGCACGACGCGGAGGAGATCTGGGCCAACACCAGGGCCACCGCGGCTGGCGCGCTCGCCAACGCGGATCTCACCGCGGCCGACATCACCGCCGTCGGCATCACCAACCAGCGCGAGACCACGCTGGTGTGGGACCGTAAGACCGGTAAACCCGTCTACAACGCCATCGTCTGGCAGGACACCCGAACCGACCGCATCATCGGCGAACTCGGCGCGCTCGGCGGCGGGCAGGAACGCTACCGCGACCGCACCGGGTTGCCGCTGGCCACGTACTTCTCCGGCCCGAAGATCAAGTGGATTCTGGACAACGTGGAGGGTGCGCGCGAGCGCGCGGAGAACGGCGATCTGCTGTTCGGCAACATGGACACCTGGGTGTTGTGGAACATGACCGGCGGCGTGAACGGCGGCATCCACGTCACCGATCCCACCAACGCGTCGCGCACGCTGCTGATGGATCTCGACACGCTCGCCTGGGACGAGAGCATCGCCGCCGACATGGGCATTCCGATGTCCATGCTGCCCGAGATCCGGTCGTCGTCCGAGACGTACGGCACCACCCGCGAGCGGGGCGCGCTCGGCGGCGTGCCGATCGCGGGCATCCTCGGCGACCAGCAGGCGGCCACGTTCGGGCAGGCATGTCTTGCCGTCGGCGAGGCCAAGAACACCTACGGCACCGGCAACTTCGTGCTGCTCAACACGGGCACCGACAAGGTCATGTCGCAGAACGGTCTGCTCACCACCGTCTGCTACAAGATCGGCTCGAACGACACCGTGTACGCGCTGGAAGGCTCCATCGCCGTCACCGGATCACTGGTGCAGTGGTTGCGCGACAACCTCAAGATGATCGGTTCGGCCGCCGAGATCGAGGAACACGCCCGCACCGTGGAGGACAACGGCGGAGCGTACTTCGTGCCCGCGTTCTCCGGCCTGTTCGCGCCGTACTGGCGTTCCGACGCACGGGGCGCGATCGTCGGCCTCACCCGGTATGTCAACAAGGGACACCTCGCCCGTGCCGTGCTCGAAGCGACGGCGTTCCAGAGCCGCGAGGTGATCGACGCGATGAACGCCGACTCGGGCGTTCCGCTGAAGAGCCTCAAGGTGGACGGCGGCATGGTCGTCAACGACCTGCTCATGCAATTCCAGGCCGACATCCTCGGCGTCTCGGTGATCCGGCCGAAGGTCAACGAGACCACCGCGCTCGGAGCCGCCTACGCCGCCGGGCTCGCCGTCGGGTTCTGGGAGAGCGAGGACGACATCCGCACCAACTGGGCCGAGGACAAGCGCTGGGAACCGAGCATGGACGAGGCCCGGCGCGAACGGGAGTACCGCAACTGGAAGAAGGCTGTCACCAGGACCTTCGACTGGGTCGAGGACGGCGGCTGACAATCGGCTGCCAGTCAGCTGGGAAGCCGGGCGGGGACACTCCCTGCCCGGCTTCTCACTGTTCGCTGCTTCTCACTGTTCGCTGCTTCTCACTGTTCGCTGTCCGGCTCGGCGACCACCGTGATCACCGAGAAGGCCACGCCTTGGTTGTCGGCGACGGCGGCCATCCGCCCGTACGGGCTGTCGGTGGGCGGCGAGGTCACCGTGCCGCCGAGCTCGGCGACCCTGTTCACCGTCGCGTCCGGGTCGGACACACCGAAGTACGACATCCAATGCGGTGGCACGTCCTCCGGTGTGCCTTCGGGAAGAAGGCCCACTCCGCCGACGATGCGGTCGCCGACCACCAACGTGGCGTAGGTGAAGTCCTCTTCATCGAGGTCCTGCACGGTGTAGCCGAACACGCGCCGGTAGAACTCCTTGGCCTGCTCGAAGTCGCGCGTCATGCACTCGTTCCAGATCAGCGCCGATGGCGCGCCGGTGAGCTGCGCTCCGATGGTGTTTCCTGCCTGCCACAAGCCGAACACCGCGCCTGCCGGGTCGGCTGCGATGGCCATCCGGCCCTCGGTCATCACGTCCATGGGTTCGGCCATCAGCCGTCCGCCCGCCTCGACGACGCGTGAGGCCGTGGCGTCCACATCGGCGGTGGCGAGATAGGTGGTCCAGACCGGCGGTGCCGGTGAGCCGGGCGCGGTCCCTCCGATCCCGGCCACCACGCGCCCGTCCACCGAGCACATCAGATAGTTGCCTGCCTCGTCCCCCTGGTCGGCGAAGTCCCAGCCGAACAGAGCACCGTAGAAATCCATGGCCATGCGGGGGTCGGGCACCATGAGATCAACCCAGCACGGGGTTCCCTCGGGGTACGGCGTGTCGCGGACGACCATCGCTTTTGCTCCTCACTGAGCTGGCGGCTGTCCGGCGACAGCGTGACGCCGTCACCGTGCCTTCCAGCATGGGAGGCCACCCCGAAGGTCGCAAAACGGCCACGACGGGTGGCGGCCCCTCGGCCGTCGGTCCTGGTCGCCGGTCGAGGCCGCCGGTCGAGGCCGTCAGTCGAGGTCGTCGTGACGCATCAACTGGCGGCCCGCCTCGGTGATCGACCCGGACAGCGAGGGGTAGACCGAGAAGGTCAGCGCCAGGTTGTCCACCGTGAGCTGGTTCTGCACGGCCAGCGCGATGGGCAGGATCAGCTCGCTCGCGCTCGGCCCCACGACGACACCGCCGACGACGACACCGGTCGCGGGACGGCAGAACAGCTTCACGAAACCGTGGCGGACACCCTCCATCTTGGCGCGGGCGTTCGTGGACAGCGGCAACATGATCGTCCGGGCGGGTACCTCGCCCGCGTCGATGGCCTGCTGGCTCACCCCCACCGTGGCGATCTCGGGGTGGGTGAACACGTTGGCGGCCACCGTGCGGAGCCGGATCGGCGCCACGCCTTCGCCGAGGGCGTGCCACATCGCGATACGTCCCTGCATGCTCGCCACCGAGGCCAGCATGAGCACGCCCGTGCAGTCACCGGCCGCGTACACGCCGGGAGCGCTCGTGCGCGACACGCGGTCCACGGTGATGAAGCCGCCGGGGCCGGGCTCGATACCGACCCGTTCGAGGCCGATGTCGGAGGTGTTGGGCACGGAACCCACGGTCATGAGCGCGTGGCTGGCCTCGATCTGCCTGCCGTCGGTGAGGTGGACGATCACACCGTCGGCCGTGCGCTCGACGCGATCGGCCCTCGCGTGCTTCACCACCGTGGTGCCCCGCCTGGAGAACACCTCCTCCAGCACCGCCGCCGCGTCGGCGTCCTCGTGTGGCAGCACCCGATCACGGCTCGACACCACCGTGACCTTGACGCCCATCTCGGTGTAGGCGGAGGCGAACTCCGCGCCCGTCACGCCCGATCCGACGACGGCGAGGTGCTCCGGCAGCGTGGGCAGGCTGTAGAGCTGCCGCCAGTCCAGGATCCGCTCACCGTCCGGCACGGCGCCGGGCAGCACCCTTGGCGTCGCACCCGTGGCCACGAGCACCACGTCGGCTTCGAAGACCTCCTCCTCCTCGCCGTCCTGGCGGGTCACCCCGACCTTGTGGGTCGCGAGCCCGGGCTCGGTGTCCCGGAACCGGGCTGTGCCGTTGATCACGCGCACGCCTTCCCGCTGCACGCGCGCCCTGATGTCGGCCGACTGCGCGAGCGCCAGCCCACGCACCCTGCCGTGCACGGTCGGCAGGTCTATGCCTGCCGGATCGGCCTTGATACCCAGCTCGGAGAAGCCCTTCAGGCTCGCCCTCGCGCCGGACGAGGCGATGAACGTCTTCGAGGGAACGCAGTCGTACAGCACACACGCGCCGCCAAGACCGTCGCGCTCGACCACGGTGACATCGGCGTCGTGTTGCGCCGCGACCAGCGCCGCCTCGTAACCGGCCGGACCGCCCCCCATGATCACGATCTTGGTCAACTTCGTTCCCTCCTCGACACCCGCACTGCACCCCAACTCTATGTGGGGACACGCGGAGTGCATCCGCTCGGGTGACGCACCGGTCGCTACCCTGGGAGCGTGCCCCTCTATGCCGCGTACGGGTCCAACATGGATCCCACCCAGATGACGGAGCGAGCCCCGCACTCGCCGATGGCGGGCACCGGCTGGCTGGAAGGCTGGCGGCTCACCTTCGGCGGTGAGGACCTGAACTGGGAAGGCGCGCTCGCCACCATCGTCGAGGACCCCGGATCGCGGGTCTTCGTCGTGCTCTACGACGTCACACCGCTCGACGAGTCGAGGCTCGACCAGTGGGAGGGCGGCGAACTCGGGTTGCACAACAAGATCAGGCTCCGGGTGCAGACCATGGACGGATCGGCCCTGGCCTGGCTGTACGTCCTCGACGCCTACGAGGGCGGGTTGCCCTCGGCGCGCTATCTCGGGGTGCTGGCCGATGCGGCCGAAGCGGCGGGTGCCCCCGCCGACTACGTCGATGACCTACGCACCCGCCCCTGCAAACGCATAGGCCCATAACCGCACTTCATGCACGCGTGTCCGCACTTCATGCACGCGTGTCCGCACTTCATGCACGCGTGTCCGCACTTCATGCACGCGTGTCCGCAGCCTACGGCGCGGACACGCCAACCCCACGTACCGAAACTGCCAACACCCGCACATAGCCTGCGGACACGAGCGCACAGGCTACAAACACCCGTACATAGCCTGCGGACACGGCTCAGCGGGAACGGTCGTTGAAGGCCCGCTCCAGCTCACCCAGGACCCGCGACGGATCACGAAGGTCCTGCGCCCTCGCCCGGATCACCTGCCAACCTCGGCCCGAAAGCCTCCGATCGCGCTCGGCGTCGTAGGCGGCCCGGCCTTCGTGAGCGTCGTAGCCGTCGTACTCCAAGGCGATCCGCCATGACTCCCAAGCCAGGTCGAGTACGTAGAGCAACCGCCCATCCACCGTCTGCACGGGAAATTGGGCCTCCGGAACGGGAAACCCGGCCTCCACCACGATCATCAACAACGAACTCTCCGGTGGTGAATCCGCGCGTCCCGTGGCGAGTTCGGTGAGCGCAAGAGCTCTCGCGACGTGACGCCGGTCGTCACGCGCGGCGAGGCGCTCCCTCACGGCCGACCGGAACGTTTCCGGGTCGTCGTGGCGCCGCAACACCTCGTCGAGGCACCCGAACGCCACGCGCTTGTCGCCGTCGCACAACTGCTCCGACACGGCGAGGTCCAGCGCGAACACGGGAAGTCCTCCGATTTCGACGACGTCGCCCGCTTCGTATCGGTTCTGGTGTCTCACCAGCCCCCGCCGCGATCGCGCCGACCGCGAGTATGGCACCGTGACATGGACAGGACCGGTGTCACTCACGGCGGCACATCCGTGCAGGGCCAGCGCCGTAGGCCCCGAGATCACCACGGGGTGACCGACGAACAACACGGCCGCCTCGGCACGGGTGCGGACGTCACCGAGGTCGGCCGTCCGCACCACGACCCCTCGCCATGGTTGGGTCAACGTCCCGGCGTCGAGGGCCGTCCGCAGAGCCCGCTCACCCATGACGGCGGCAGCTTCCCGCCGCGAGACGGCCCCTCGAACTCCCCAGTTCTGCGACATTCCTCCAGGCTGACCGTCCGCGGAGCACCACGCCACTCCCTGTCCACAGCCTGTGGACAACTCGCGAACCTGTGGACAACTCGTGTCCGCAGCCTACGTACGAGTGTTGGCACCGCACGCTGCCAACACTCGGACAAGAAGTGCGGACACAAGTGCACAAGGTGCCAACACCCGTACAAGAAGTGCGGACACGCCCGGGTCAGGACGCCAGCGCCGCCAGAGCCGTGTGGACCAGCACGCGGATGCCCGTGAGCAGGGCGCGTTCGTCGGCCTCGAACGTCGGCTGGTGCAGGTCGCGCATCTGGCCCTCACCCGACCAGACGCCGAGCCGCGCGAACGCACCGGGCACGTGCTCCAGGTACCAGCCGAAGTCCTCGCCTCCCGACGACTGCTCCGTGTTCGCCAGCGCGTCGGCGCCGAGCGCCGCCTCGACACCCGCCCGCAGCAGCGTCGTGCTCTCCTCCTCGTTCACCACCGGTGGCACGCCACGCCGGTAGTTCAGCTCGTAGCCCACCCCGGTCGGCGCGAGAAGCGCCCTCACCGACGACTCGACGAGCGGCTCCAGCATCGTCCACGTCTCGTGGTCCGCGGTGCGGAGCGTGCCTCGCAGCGTCCCCTCCTGCGGCACGGCGTTGGCAGCCTCGCCCGCATGCACGGCGCCCCACACCAGCACGGTGCCCGACCTGGGGTCCACCCTGCGAGACAACACGGCGGGCAGCGCCGTGATGACGGTGCCGAGCCCGTGCACGAGATCGGCAGTGAGGTGCGGACGGGAGGTGTGACCACCCGGCGACGTGAGCCTGAGTTCGACCAGGTCGGCCGCGGACGTCAGCGGCCCGACCCTCGTGCCGATCTTGCCGACGGGAAGCCGGGGGTCGCAGTGGAGGCCGAAGATCCGTTCCACGCCGTCGAGCGCACCCGCCTCGATCGCGTCGAGCGCACCACCCGGCATCACCTCCTCGGCAGGCTGGAAGATCAGCCGAACCCTGCCGGGAAGTTCCGCGGCGGTCGCGAGCGCGAGCCCTGCGCCGAGCAACACCGTGGTGTGCACGTCGTGACCGCAGGCGTGCGCCACGCCGTCCACCGTCGAGGCGAAGGGCAGCCCGGTCGCCTCGGTCAGCGGCAGGGCGTCCAGGTCGGCGCGCAGTGCCACACACCGTGGCCCTGTCCCGACGTCGCACACGACGCCCGTGCCGCCGGGGAGCACCGTGGGCCGCAGTCCCGCCGAGGTGAGCAGCCGGGTGACCAACTCCGTGGTTCCGTACTCGCGGCGGGCGAGTTCGGGATGGGCATGGATGTGCCTGCGCCACGACACCACGTCCGTCGCGCGATCGGCCAGCCACGCATCGAGCCAGCCGGGGCCACGTCCCTGTCCCACATCCCCGATGGTGGCCGCACCCGAGGCGGCAAGCAGGGCTTCCACCGACGCGGGGTCGGATTCGCCCGGCAGTTCGGGTCGCGAGTCGAGAACGGTCACGCCGCACCTCCGCACCCAACCAGCGCGGCGAAGTGACAGCAGTCACATACCTCTGTCGTCCGCTGGTAGTTCATAGCCGTACGCATTTGCTCTCAGTTTGACACCAACCAGAGGATGCGTAACCCGGATGTCCTAATGAGGAGACAGAAGGTAGCCCGTTTGCGCTAAACGGTGACGGACAGTTCGGTGCCGCTGTAGCCGGGAGGTCAGCCGCCCTTCGCTTTCTTGCTGCGGAGGTACCGGCCCCAGACGACGATGCCGAGCAACACCGCGGCGATCACACCGACCACGATCTTGCTCCGGTTCTTCTCCGCCTCGGCCTCCGTCTGCGGATCGAGAGCGGGCCCCTCCCCGGACGACTCCGGCGATTCGGACGACTCCGACGACCCTGACGTGCCGCGGGATTCCTCCGGGTCCTGACGCGAATCGGAGTCCTGAGCCAGCGCGTGAGCGGGCGCCGGGATGTCGAGGGTTGCCCGAGCCTCGGGCACCAGGCCGGTGGCGGACGTCACGAGGACGACGGCGAGCACACTCAGCACAACCGTGAGAACACGCACGCTCACAGTCTGCCGTGTCCGGACGCGCCGCGTCAGCCCCCACGCGGTGAGTCGGCACCGAACGCGCTGAGGATGCGTTCGGCGGCGAGGGTCGCTGTGCTGCGGCCCTCGCGGACGTCCCGCTCGACGTCATCGACGATCGCTCTCACGGCGGGGTGCCGCACGAGGCGATCCAGCAGCTGGTCGCGCACCATCGCCCAGGTCCAGTCCACCTGCTGGCGCTGACGCCTCGCCGTCAGCTCACCGGACTCGGTCAGGTGTGCCCTGTGCCGTTCGAGCTGCTGCCAGACGGTGTCGAGTCCCTTCCCCGTGAGACCGCTGCACGTGAGCACGGGCGGCGTCCACGCCGCGTCGGGCCCGTAGATCATGCGCAACGCGCCGGAGAGTTCGCGTGCCGCGCGCCGCGCCTCCCTCTCGTGGTCGCCGTCGGCCTTGTTGACAGCGATGACGTCGGCGAGTTCGAGGACGCCCTTCTTGATGCCCTGCAACTGGTCGCCCGTGCGAGCCAGCGTGAGGAAAAGGAAGGAATCGACCATGCCCGCGACGGTGACCTCCGACTGCCCGACACCCACGGTCTCGACCAGCACGACGTCGTAGCCCGCGGCCTCCATGAGCACGATGGTCTCGCGCGTGGCTCTCGCGACACCGCCGAGCGTGCCGGAGGTCGGCGACGGTCTGATGAACGCCGCCGGGTCAACGGCCAGCCGGGCCATGCGTGTCTTGTCGCCGAGAATGCTGCCGCCGGTGCGAGTGGAGGAGGGATCGACGGCCAGCACGGCGACCCGGTGGCCCGCCGAGGTGAGCTGGGTGCCGAGCTGGTCGATGAACGTCGATTTGCCGACACCGGGCACGCCCGTGATGCCGACCCTCACCGCACCGCCCGCGTGCGGAAGCAACTCGACCAGAAGCTGTTGCGCGCGTTCGCGGTGGTCGGCGCGCTGCGACTCGACCAGGGTGATCGCCCTGGCCAGAATGCCGCGATCGCCGTCGAGGACGCCCTTGGCGTACGCGGAGACGTCGAGGATGCGTGCCATGCCTACGTCTGCCGCGCCTCGAGCTCGTCGAGCAGGGTGATCGCGGAATCGGCGATCACCGTGCCAGGGCCGAAGATCGCGGCGGCGCCCGCGGCCCTGAGCTCGTCGTAGTCCTGTGGCGGGATGACACCACCGCATACGATCATGATGTCGTCGCGGCCGAGTTCCTCCAGTTCCTCGCGGAGAGCGGGAACGAGCGAGAGGTGCCCTGCCGCCAGCGACGAGACACCGACGATGTGCACGTCGGCCTCGACGGCCTGCCGTGCGACCTCGGCGGGTGTGGAGAACAGGGGCCCGACATCGACGTCGAAGCCGAGGTCGGCGAACGCCGACGCGATCACTTTCTGGCCTCTGTCGTGCCCGTCCTGTCCCATCTTGGCCACGAGGATGCGCGGCCTTCGTCCCTCGGTCTCGGCGAACGCCTCGACCCGCTGCCGCGCCGCCTCGACACCGGCCGACCTGCCCGCTTCCTCCCGGTACACCCCGGAGATGGTACGGATCTGGCCCGAGTGCCTGCCCCAGATCTTCTCCAGCGCCTCGGAGATCTCGCCGACCGTGGCCTTGGCCCTCGCGGCGTCGATGGCGAGTTCGAGCAGGTTGCCGTCACCCTCGGCGCCCGAGGTGAGCCTGCGCAGTGCGTCCTGGGTCGCGGCCTCGTCGCGCTCGGCGCGGAGCCTGCGCAGCTTGTCGAGTTGCTGCGCCCGCACCCCCGCGTTGTCGATCTTGAGGACGTCGAGTTCGGTGTCGTCCTCCGCGCCGACGCGGTACTTGTTGACACCGATGACCGGTTGCCGCCCCGAATCGATCCGGGCCTGAGTCCGTGCGGCGGCTTCCTCGATGCGGAGCTTGGGGATTCCCGCGTCGATGGCCCTCGCCATACCTCCCGCGGCCTCGACCTCCTCGATGTGTGCCCAGGCTCTGCGGGCCAGCTCGTAGGTCAGCCGCTCGACGTACGCGCTGCCGCCCCATGGGTCGATGACCCTCGTTGTTCCCGACTCCTGCTGCAACAGCAGCTGCGTGTTGCGCGCGATCCTGGCGCTGGTGTCGGTGGGCAGCGCCAGCGCCTCGTCGAGTGCGTTGGTGTGCAGCGACTGCGTGTGTCCCTGCGTTGCCGCCATCGCCTCGACACAGGTGCGGACCACGTTGTTGTAGACGTCCTGCGCCGTCAGCGACCACCCCGAGGTCTGGCAGTGCGTGCGCAGGCTCAGCGATTTGCTGTTGGCGGGTTCGAACCGCTTCACGAGCTTCGCCCACAGCAGGCGCGCGGCGCGCAGCTTCGCGACCTCCATGAAGAAGTTCATGCCGATCGCCCAGAAAAACGACAGCCGGGGCGCGAACGCGTCGATGTCGAGCCCCGCGTCGAGGCCCGCCCTGATGTACTCCACCCCGTCGGCCAGCGTGTACGCGAGTTCGAGGTCGGCCGTGGCCCCGGCCTCCTGCATGTGGTAACCGGAGATCGAGATGGAGTTGAACTTCGGCATGTTCCGCGAGGTGAACGCGAAGATGTCGGAGATGATCCGCATCGAAGGCTGCGGAGGGTAGATGTAGGTGTTGCGGACCATGAACTCCTTGAGGATGTCGTTCTGGATGGTCCCCGCGAGCTGCTCGGGCCGCACACCCTGCTCCTCCGCCGCCACCACGTACAGCGCGAGGACGGGCAGCACGGCGCCGTTCATCGTCATCGACACGCTCATGCGGTCGAGCGGGATGCCGTCGAACAACTGCCGCATGTCGTAGATCGAGTCGATAGCCACCCCGGCCATCCCCACATCGCCGGACACCCTCGGGTGATCGGAGTCGTAGCCGCGGTGGGTGGCGAGGTCGAACGCCACCGAGAGGCCCTTCTGCCCCGCGGCGAGATTGCGCCGGTAGAAGGCGTTGGACTCCTCGGCCGTGGAGAAGCCCGCGTACTGGCGGATCGTCCACGGCTGCGTCGTGTACATCGTCGGGTACGGACCCCGCAGGAACGGCGCGATCCCCGGATAGGTGCGAAGGAAGTCAACGCCGGTGAGGTCCTCGGCGGTGTAGAGCGGCTTGACGCCGATGCCCTCGGGGGTCTCCCAGGTGAGCGCGTCGAGATCCTTACCGGTGGACGCGGCGACGGCCTCGGTCCACGCCTGCCTGTCCGCGCCTGCCTCGGGGCCCGGCCCGAGTTCGATGCCGCTGAAGTCGGGGATGGTCATGGCGCGACTCCCAGTGTGTCGAGGGTGCCGGTGAGGACGGCGAGCGCATCGCAGCCCCGGTGGATGTAGCCGTCGATACCGGTGCTGCCGGAGGGTTTGCCCGCGAGCAGCACGGTGGCGGCTCCTGCCTTTCTCAGCGCGTCCGCGACCTCGGCGGCACGCTCCGCGTAGGCGGCGTCGGTGCCGCACACGCAGGCCACCGGCGTGTCACTGCCGGAGAACGCCGCCACGAGGTCGGCCGTGGCAGGGTCTCCGAGCCCGGGGTTCACCGGTTCGATACCGCCCGCGAGGAACAGGTTGGCCGCGAACGTGGCCCTCGCGGTGTGTTCCGCCAGCGGGCCGAGCGTGGCGAGGAAGACCTTCGGCCTGCTGCCGTGCCGGGCGAGATGCGCATCGGAGCGGTCGCGCAACCGCTCGTACTCCTGCGCGTAACGCACCTTCGGCAGGCCACCCCGCGGCGCCGACGGCCGGGGCTCGCGGTCGAACTTCTTCTCCTCGAGCAGTGGGAACTCGCTGACTCCGGTGATCGGGTCGCGGCGGGTGGCGATGCGCCTCGACCGCGCCTGCCACGTTGACGCGATGCGGTCGGCGAGCGCGCCCGAGGCGAGGTCTGCCTCGATGCCACCCGCCTTCTCGATCGTGGTGAACGCGTCCCACGCCGCGCGGGCGAGGGCGTCGGTGTGGTTCTCGACGTACCACGATCCGCCCGCCGGATCGATCACTGCGGCGAGTTTGCTTTCCTCGAGCAGGATCGCCTGCGTGTTGCGGGCGAGACGCCGCGAGAACCGATCGGGACGTCCGATGGCGTGGTCGAACGGCAGCACGGTCACCGCATCCGCTCCTCCGATGCCTGCCGCGAAGCAGGCGACGGTGGTGCGCAGCAGGTTCACGGCGGGGTCGCGGCGCGTCAGCATGGCGGGGGAGGTGACCGCGTGCTGGCGCACGGCGGCCGACCGCGCTCCACACACCTCCGCGATCCGCGCCAGCACCCTGCGCGCGGCCCGGAATTTGGCGATGGTGCCGAACTGGTCGGTGGTGGCCGCCAGCCTGCATTCGATCCGCGCTGCGGCCCCGGCCACGTCGAGCCCCGCCTCGGTCAGCGCGCGAAGGTAGGCCACGACCGTGGCGGCCACCGCGCCGAGCTCCTGCGCGTCCGACGCGCCGGCCTCGTGGTAGGGCAGGCCGTCTGCCACGAACGCTGACAGCTTCGGGTAGCGGCCAGCGAGCCGGGCCGCCATGGCCGCGGCAGCGGCGACGTCGGGTTCGGTGCCGGTGCGGGCCCGCACTCCGATCGGGTCGGCACCGAGGTTGCCCGACACCTCCGTGTCCGGCACTCCCCGCTCCGCGTGCAGCGCGAGCAGGGCGTCCGCCGCCCGCTCGTACTCCTCACCCGCGTCGAGGACGACCGGCGCGAGATCGAGCCGCACATCCCGCAACGCGTCGGGCAGCGCCGAGACCGGAACACCGCCCTCGCCCACCCGCAGCCAGAGGGAGGTCACACCGCCTTCGAGGTCCGTGAGCACGTCCTCATTGGTGGCGGCGGGGTCCGCGCCGTCGTGGTGGGCACGTACGTCCCACCCCGCGAGCACGTGGCCGTCAGGACGGGAGCCCCGGACGAACGGGGGCGAGCCGGGGAATCCGGCGGGCGGAGCCGGTTCGTCAGCCGTGTAGAGAGGCAGGATCGGGATGCCGTCGTCGGTGGTGGTCACCAGCCGTTCAGGGCTGGACCCTGCGCGTTCGAGTACCTTCCCGACCAGGCGTTCCCACTCCTGCCTCGTCGGTGCCGCGAACTCGGCCGCCAGCGCCAGTTCACCCGCGAACTCAGCCCCCTTGCTCATAGCGAACCATCCTAGGAGCTGGGCTTTCGACCCAGGGTGTGAGGCTGATCTCGGCCCCATCCCGCCCTGGATCTCGCGCGGAGCAGGCCGCACCGCGCCGGTCGTCGGCCATGGAACGACAATGGAGCGCGTGTCCGCTCCGACTGACGACCGACGACTCGTGGCAGGCCGCTACCGGCTGCGATCCGTGCTCGGCTCAGGGTCCATGGGCACCGTGTGGTCGGCCTACGACGAATTCCTTCACCGCTCCGTCGCGGTGAAGGAGGTCCGCATGCCACACGGGGTTCCGCCTGCCAGGGTCACCGAACTCAGGGAACGCACCCTGCGCGAGGCGAGAGCGATCGCCGTGCTCTCCCATCCCAACGTGGTGATCCTTCACGACGTCGTGCTGGAGAACGACGACCCCTACGTCGTCATGGAGTTGCTGCTGTCGAAAAGCGTCGCCGAGCTGCTCCGCCAGGTCAGGAGGCTCACGGTCGCCCAGGCCGCGGCGGTCGGGGAATCCGTGGCCGCCGCGCTGGAGGCGGCTCACGCCGCGGGCATCACCCACCGCGACGTCAAGCCGGGCAACGTGCTTGTCTCCGACGACGGGCGTGTGAAGCTCACCGACTTCGGCATCGCGCGCAACGTCTCCGAGGCCACGATGACGCACACGGGGATGATGCTGGGTTCCCCCGCGTTCATCGCGCCCGAGGTCGCCACCGGCGGCCCCGTCACCTACACCGCGGACCTGTGGGGACTGGGCACGACCCTGTTCGCCGCCACGGAGGGCCACCCGCCGTACGACGCGGACGGCGACCCGCTGGAGACCGTCGTCAGCGTCGTGCAGGGTGACGTGCCACGCCCATCGCCCGGCCCGCTGGCTCCGGTGATCCGTGGACTGATGGTGAAGAAGCCGTCGGAGCGCATGTCGCTGCCGGAGGTACGGCGCAGGCTCTACCCGTTGCTGGCACAGCCACGGCACACGCTGTTTCCGGCCGAGTTGTTCACCGAGAGCGAGACCGGCCGCGCAAGGCAGGAGGCCAGTGTCACCAGGGTGATCCCGCGCCTTCCCGCACCGGCGGGTGGACGCGGCGGCGAGGACGACGAGGTGTCCGTGGGGGCAGGCGGCGCGCTGGCCGCTGACCCAGGTCCGTTGCCGTTCGCCGCCGACCGGCCCCCTGCCAGGTCGCCAGGCGGACACGTCAGCTCTTTGGCGGCGCGGGAACCCGCAGGCGCTGCCCCCGCGAAGGCGGGGTCCGGCATGAGGTTCGCTCCACAGCTGATCGCCGGTTTCGTGTCCACAATGTCCGAACGCAGAGGTGTCTTGCGCGCTGTGGCCACGGTGGTGTTCCTGCTCGCCGCCGGTCTCGGCTTCGCGCTCACCCGGATTCTGGCCGGTTGATCTCCTTGCCTCCCCCGAACAACCTCGCGGAGACGTCGGCGTGGGCCATCCTGCGCAGGGTGGCCAGCAAGGCGTCACCGATGACGGTGCCGATCACCGCCGTCTCCACGGTCGCCTCCGGGTCCGGCAGCGCGGCGACGTGGCGGACGTCGGTCTCGGCGATTTGCTGCGCCGCGTCGGCGTAGTGGTCCAGCACTGAGGCGAACTCGGTGTGCCCCAATGCCCGCAAAGTCGCCAGCAGGCCGACCAACGACTCTGTCAGCGGGGAGCCGTCGGTACACGGCCACGCGCGTTCCTTCAGTAGTGCGTCAACCCGGGCCCTCGCCCACGCTTGTGCCTGCTCGTCTGCCATGGCAGTCCTGGCTGACGGCAGCCCGTGCTGCGTCACGCCGAGCACCGTGTGCATCGGCGTATCGGGCGAGTCGATGGCCGCAACGACGTCCTTGACTGCCGACACCGACAGCCCGCCGACATCGAGCAGTGCACGAACGAGCCGCAGACGGCGGACGTGGCCCTCGTCGTATCGCGCCTGGTTGGGGCTCGTGCGCTCTCCCGGGTGCAGCAGCCCCTCGCGCAGGTAGTACTTCACGGTCGCGACCGGAACGCCCGACTCTCTGCTGAGCTCGGCCATCCGCATGTGGTGCCGCCCTTCCTGTGAACGTTCTCAGGATGGATAGTCTAGCTTTCCACTATGGCGAGTGACGCTATCTACTATCCGAAACTGGGTGGATTCATGAAACTCGACGAGTACGGTTCCTGGCATCGGCCGATGCTCCTGTGTGCCGCCGTGATGGCGGTGATGACCGCCGTGTCCGCCGTCGGCCTCGCGGTGGACGACCGGCTCATCGCGGGCGCACCGGCGTGGCACAAGCCGTTCAAATTCGCCTTCTCCTTCGGCGTCTACGCGCTGAGCTGGGCGTGGCTGGTCTCCCTGCTGCGCACCCGCAAGCGCCTGGCCAATGCACTCTCAACCATCGTGGTCACCGTCATCCTCGTCGAGTACGCGATCATCACGCTCCAGGTTGTCCGTGGGACGAGGAGCCACTTCAACGTCTCGACGCCGCTGGACAACACCCTGTACAGGATCATGGGTATCTCGATCGCGGTGATGTGGACGGGCACACTGGCGCTGACCCTGTTCCTGCTGCGCACTCCGATCACCGATGCGGCGAGCCGCTGGGCCGTGCGGCTCGGGTCGGTGCTCTCGCTGGCCGGCCTGAGCCTCGGCGCGCTCATGTTGCTGCCCACGGCTGCCCAACGCGAGTCCATGAGCACCTCCGCCTTCGATGGCATCGTCGGCGCACACAGCGTCGGTGTCCCCGACGGAGGTCCCAGCATGCCCATCACCGGGTGGAGCACCACCGGCGGAGACCTGCGCATCCCCCACTTCGTCGGCATGCACGCGCTTCAACTGCTGCCCCTGATCGTCATGGCGCTCACCCTGCTCGCGCGGCGGTGGCCCCTGCTGCGCCAGGACACCGTGCGAGGGCGGCTGCTGATCGTGGCCGGACTCTCCTATGGCGGTGTGCTCGCGCTGGTCACCTGGCAGGCACTACGGGGGCAACCACTGCTCGCGCCGGACTCCGCCACACTGATCGCATCAGCCGTTCTGGTCTTCGCGACGGCTCTGGGCACAGGCTGGGCGCTGCGCAGCCCCTCCGTGCCAGTCGCGGCACCCGACGACCACCGTGATGCCGCGCGCTTGCCCGTCCTCGATGGCGCGGGGCGGTGACCACGATGACCTACCGGCTCTTCGATCTCACCTTCCTGCTCGCCGTGCCGTTCTGGGCACTGATGATCTTCGCCCCCGGTTGGACACTGACCCGGCGCATCATGGCTTCACCGTGGTCTGCCACCGCGCCACTCGCCGTCTACGTCGTCCTCGCCGCCTCCGAGTTCGGCACGCTGTGGACGGTGGTGAGCCGTCCCAATCTCGACACGCTGCGGGCGTTTCTGGGCACGCCAACGGGTGCGGCCGTGATCTGGGCGCACCTCATCGCGTTCGACCTGTTCATCGGGAAATGGATTCATCGCGATGCACGCGAGCGTGGGGGGCCTCATCTCGTCGTGGCACCGCTCCTGGTACTCACGATCCTGCTGTCACCACTCGGCCTGCTGAGCTACCTGCTGGTCCGGGTGTTCAAGCCCGCGCCATCAGGTCCTAGGCTGCACGATCGTGAACTCCAGCAGCGACACGCAGCCCCGTGATCTTGCCGCAGCGGCGGCATCCGTTCTGACCGACCGCGCAGGCGTCGAAGCCTTCGACGTCGCCGTCGTTCTCGGGTCCGGCTGGCGGCCCGCCGCCGACGTGATCGGCGAGCCGCAGGCCGAGATCCCACTCGGCGAGTTGCCCGGGTTCGAGACGCCGAGCGCGGTCGGCCACGGCAGCACCGCGCGAGTGATGAAGGTCGGGGACACGCGTGTGCTGGTGCTCCTCGGCCGCACCCACCTCTACGAGGGCAGGGGTGTGGCCAGGGTCGTGCACGGTGTGCGGACGGCCGCCGCTGCCGGGGTCCGCACCGTCTTGCTCACCAATGCCGCGGGAGGCCTGCGGGAGGGATTCAGGGTCGGTCAGCCGGTGATCATCTCGGACCACCTGAACATGACGGCCACCTCGCCCATCACGGGCGCGAACTTCGTCGATCTCGTCGATCTGTACTCCGCTCGCCTGCGCGCCACCGCCAGGGAGATCGACCCGTCCCTCGCCGAGGGCGTCTACGCGGGTCTGCCGGGGCCCCACTTCGAGACCCCGGCAGAAATCCGCATGCTTCGCACACTCGGTGCCGATCTGGTGGGCATGTCCACCGTGCTCGAAGCCATCGCCGCCCGCGCCGAGGGCGTCGAGGTCTTCGGCCTCTCCCTCGTCACCAACCTCGCCGCGGGAATGACGGGCGAACCGCTGAACCACGAGGAGGTTCTGGAGGCGGGGAGGGCGTCAGCCGAGCGGATGGGCACGCTCTTGCGCGAACTCGTCGCCCGCGCTTGAGCGCCCGCTCACTTCCCGGTCGTGGCTCCGGTCGTGATCGGCACGTCGGTGACGCCTGACAGCCTCGTCGTTCGTTTCATGGTGTGTTCCTTTCGCGCAGGCGACATTGTTCGGTTATCCCTGGAGTGAAGAGGTCGCGCTCATCCGGGAGCGCTGACAGAAATCTGGCGAAAAAACGACCACGGCACAATAACCCGATCGTGTGCTGCCCAAACACGTCCTCGTTGACGCTGCGCGACCTCGCGCGGATTATGACGGGAATTGGCTCATCACCGCAGATCAGTGGCCAATTCTGCAATATGAACATTGCATTTTGCGGGTTGGCGCGAATTGTGGAGTCCGTCACGCCAAGGGGGCGCCCAGCGGGCGAGAGCCGCGCCTTGCCACTATGACGTGATGCAGCACAGACCGCCCCGGCTCACCCCCGAGCTCAGGGACACGACGTTCCGCTGGATCGCCGACGACGTTGACGGCGACTCGCGCACGGAGATGCAGAACCTGCTCGCTCGTGCCATGGCGGGAGACACCGACGCTCTGTCCGAACTCGACGACCGCATGACCGGAACACTCACCTTCGGCACCGCCGGTCTCAGGGGCCCGGTGAGAGCGGGTCCCAACGGGATGAACACCGCGGTGGTGGTCCGCACCACCGCCGGTCTCGCGGCGTGGCTGGCGAATCGCTTTCCCGGTGGGGTCATCGTCGTCGGCCGCGACGCCCGACATGGCTCCGAACGCTTCGCCAACGCCGCGGCCGAGGTGCTCGCCGCCGCCGGTTTCGACGTGCGGGTCCTGCCCCGACCGCTACCGACGCCCGTCCTCGCCTACGCGACGCTGCGGCTCGGCGCGTGTGCGGGCATTCAGATCACCGCCTCGCACAACCCTCCCGCCGACAACGGCTACAAGGTGTTCGACCACACCGGGATACAGATCGTCCCACCCGCCGACGCCGAGATCGAAGCGGAGATCGCCGCAGCACCCGCAGCGGTGTCCGTGCCGCGCCGAAGCGGGGCGCAGCGCCTCGGTGACGACGTTCTCGACGGCTATCTCGACCGCGTCGCGGCTCTCGCCACCGGTGAAGCGCGTGACCTGCGCATCGCGGTCACGCCGCTCCACGGTGTGGGCGGGTCGGTCGTGGCCGAGGCCTTCCGCCGTGCCGGATTCACCGATGTCCATCTCGTCGAAGCCCAGGCGGAACCCGATCCCGACTTTCCGACGGTGACGTTCCCCAATCCCGAGGAGCCCGGCGCCACCGACCTGTTGCTGCGCCTCGCGTCCGACATCGATGCCGACCTCGCCGTCGCCCTCGACCCCGACGCCGACCGCTGCGCTCTCGGTGCCCGCGGCACCGACGGCGCGTGGCGGATGCTGACCGGCGACGAGACCGGTGTCCTCCTCGGCGACCGGGTGCTGGCCCGAACGGAGGCGGCGGACCCTCTCGTCGCCACCACGCTTGTGTCGTCCTCCCTGCTGGCCGAGGTGGCTACCGCGAGAGGCGCTCGGCACGCGCGCACCTTGACGGGCTTCAAGTGGCTGATGCGAGCAGGCGAAAACCTCGTCTTCGCCTACGAGGAAGCCATCGGGCTCTGCGTCAATCCGAGCTTCGTGAGGGACAAGGACGGCATCGCCGCGGCCGTGTTCGCAGCCGATGTCGCGGCGGAGGCGAAGAGCCAGGGGCGCACCTTGCTCGATCTCCTCGACGACGTAACGCTCACGTACGGCATTTCGGTCACGGGTCAGGTCGCGCCGCGGTTCACCGACCTCGCCGAGCGAGCCGCGGTCATGGAGCGGCTTCGGGCGCAACCGCCTGTCGCGCTGGCAGGCGTGCCTGTGGCCACCGAGGAGTTGGCGGATGCCGGCGCTGTGCGAATGAGCGGCGAGCAGGTCCGGGTGATCGTGCGACTGTCGGGAACGGAACCGAAGGTGAAGGCGTATCTCGAAGTGACGGGCCCCCCGCCTGCGCCTGGTGATCTGGCGCACGCTCGCGCCGCCGCCCAGCGCACGCTGTCGCTCCTGCGTGACGACGTCACCGACCTGCTCAGCCTCCGCTGAGAGCGGTGTGGAGATTCGCAAGCTGACGGGTGAAAGCCGCGCACCACACGGCACGCCGAAAGTGCTGTAGCCCGCACATCGGCCCCGGTGGGTTCCACCGCGCCGCGAGGGCTGCCAAAGCTCCGCACCAGGCCGCCGCAAAGTTCCTGTTCACCGAAAGTGCTGTGAAGGCCACGCACCACACAGCAGAGGTCTTCGACCTTCGCCGAGAGGGTGCGGAAAGTCCGAGCCCGCACGTTGTTCGCGGGCTGACGCATCAGGGGGGACGGGACGGGGCACCAGATAGCTGTGGTCTTCACAACGCCTTACGGCCCCGGCACGGTGGCCTTCGCAGCACCTCGCTTGCGCTGGCGGGAGCTGAGGGGCACGCTCGAATGTCGTGGCCAGGTTGCTGATCGTCCATCACACGCCGTCCCCCCATCTCGCGGCGATGCTCGACGCCGTGGTGTCCGGGGCCAGCGATCCCGAGATCACCGGCGTCGAGGTGGTACGCGAACCTGCCCTTTCGGCTACCGCATCGGACGTACTCGCCGCTGACGGCTATCTCCTCGGCACGCCGGCCAATCTGGGCTATATGTCGGGTGCGCTGAAACACTTCTTCGACACCATTTACTACCCGTGCCTGGACACGACAGAGAAAAGCCCCTTCTCCTATTACGTGCACGGTAATCAGGGAACGGAAGGCGCGACGAAATCGATCGACACCGTGACCACGGGGTTGGGTTGGCAGCAGGCCGCTCCAGCCGTTGTCGTTCACGGCGAACCAACCAAGGCCGATCTGGAGGAGTGCTGGAATCTGGGTGCGACACTCGCTGCCCAGTTAATGGCCTGAGCTCCGCGAGAACCGGGTTGCGAAACCTGGAGACCTCACGTTCGGGAGCTGTTCGCCTCCCGTTGAGCGAGCAGCGGGCAGCGTCGGCCGTGTGGTTGGTTCTTGGCGTGGTTTGGGTTTTCCGCCCCCGTCTGGAGTGGGGGGTGAAGGATGTGGGTGGCGCCGCTCCTGTGGTATGGAGCAGGGGGGAGAGAAGGGGCCCCGGAGGGTGCGGTGGGAGATGTGGTCTCGACCTTCCGCTGTTGTTCCGGGGCCCCTTTTCTTTTGTGTGGTTGTGTTCGGCGGTGTCCTACTCTCCCACACCCCTTCGGGTGCAGTACCATCGGCGCTGGTGGGCTTAGCTTCCGGGTTCGGGATGGGTCCGGGCGTTTCCCCTACCGCTATGGCCGCCGTAACGTTGTGAAACAACCATTGTGTGTGGTGTTTCAGAGTTGCAGAGTGGGTGCGTAGCATGTTTGTGGTCAAGCCCTCGGCCGATTAGTACCAGTCCACTCGTAAGCGCATTGCTGCGTGTCCATGTCTGGCCTATCAACCCCATCGTCTTTAGGGGGCCTTACCCACTCGAGGGTGGTGGGAGACCTCATCTTGGAACAGGCTTCCCGCTTAGATGCCTTCAGCGGTTATCCTTTCCGAACGTAGCTAACCAGCCATGCCCCTGGTGGGACAACTGGCATACCAGAGGTTCGTCCGTCCCGGTCCTCTCGTACTAGGGACAGCCTTCCTCAAGTCTCCAACGCGCGCGGCGGATAGGGACCGAACTGTCTCACGACGTTCTAAACCCAGCTCGCGTGCCGCTTTAATGGGCGAACAGCCCAACCCTTGGGACCTACTCCGGCCCCAGGATGCGACGAGCCGACATCGAGGTGCCAAACCATGCCGTCGATATGGACTCTTGGGCAAGATCAGCCTGTTATCCCCGGGGTACCTTTTATCCGTTGAGCGACACCCCTTCCACCAGGTGGTGCCGGATCACTAGTCCCTGCTTTCGCACCTGCTCGACCTGTCGGTCTCACAGTCAAGCTCCCTTGTGCACTTACACTCAACACCTGATTGCCAACCAGGCTGAGGGAACCTTTGGGCGCCTCCGTTACTCTTTGGGAGGCAACCGCCCCAGTTAAACTACCCACCAGGCACTGTCCCTGAACCGGCTCACGGTCCGAGGTTAGATTCCCAATCCGGCCAGAGTGGTATTTCAACGTTGACTCCACAACCACTGGCGTGGCTGTTTCACAGTCTCCCACCTATCCTACACAAGCCGAACCGAAAACCAATACCAAGCTATAGTAAAGGTCCCGGGGTCTTTCCGTCCTGCCGCGCGAAACGAGCATCTTTACTCGTAGTGCAATTTCGCCGGGCCTGTGGTTGAGACAGCCGGAAAGTCGTTACGCCATTCGTGCAGGTCGGAACTTACCCGACAAGGAATTTCGCTACCTTAGGATGGTTATAGTTACCACCGCCGTTTACTGGCGCTTAAATTCTCAGCTTCACCCCCACAAGGAGGGTTAACCGGTCCTCTTAACGTTCCAGCACCGGGCAGGCGTCAGTCCATATACATCGACTTACGTCTTCGCATGGACCTGTGTTTTTAATAAACAGTCGCTTTCCGCTGGTCTCTGCGGCCAACCCACCCCAGCCCGCGAAGGGGCTTCAGGTGTTTTGGCCCCCCTTCTCCCGAAGTTACGGGGGCAATTTGCCGAGTTCCTTAACCACAGTTCACCCGATCGCCTTGGTATTCTCTACCTGACCACCTGTGTCGGTTTGGGGTACGGGCCACGCGCGCACTCGCTAGAGGCTTTTCTCGGCAGCAGAGGATCACCCTACTTCGCCACAACGGCTATGCATCACGCCTCACCCTCGTCATTCAAGACAGCCCGACGGATTTGCCTATCGGGCGGGCCACACGCTTACACCAGTATTACCACTGACTGGCGGGGCTACCTTCCTGCGTCACCCCATCGCTTGGCTACTACAAGCTCAGGTCCCACGCACCCCAACACCACGTCCCCGAAGGGACACCAGTGCAGGGCGGGTGGTTAGTCTCACCTGCCTCGCCAGGGACGCACACACGCGGGTACGGGAATATCAACCCGTTGTCCATCGACTACGCCTGTCGGCCTCGCCTTAGGTCCCGACTTACCCTGGGCGGAACAACCTGGCCCAGGAACCCTTGGTCATCCGGCGGCAGAGATTCTCACTCTGCATTCGCTACTCATGCCTGCATTCTCACTCCCACACCCTCCACAACTCGGTCACCCGGCTGCTTCCCTGGATGCAGGACGCTCCCCTACCCATCCACACGACTGCACCCACACCCCCGAAGAGGCGCGGGCGGATCACACATGTGAATGACACAGCTTCGGCGGTGTGCTTAAGCCCCGCTACATTGTCGGCGCAGAACCACTTGACCAGTGAGCTATTACGCACTCTTTCAAGGATGGCTGCTTCTAAGCCAACCTCCTGGTTGTCTCAGCGACTCCACATCCTTTCCCACTGAGCACACACTTAGGGGCCTTAGCTGGTGTTCTGGGCTGTTTCCCTCTCGACGACGAAGCTTATCCCCCGCCGTCTCACTGCCGCGCTCTCACACACCTGTATTCGGAGTTTGGTTGACTTCGGTAAGCCGGTAAGCCCCCTAGGCCATCCAGTAGCTCTACCCCAGATGTGAAACACACGACGCTGCACCTAAATGCATTTCGGGGAGAACCAGCTATCACGGAGTTTGATTGGCCTTTCACCCCTACCCACAGCTCATCCCCCAGGTTTTCAACCCTGGTGGGTTCGGGCCTCCACGCCGTCTTACCGGCGCTTCACCCTGGCCATGGGTAGATCACTCCGCTTCGGGTCTAGACCACGCGACTACGGACGCCCTGTTCAGACTCGCTTTCGCTCCGGCTACCCCACACGGGTTAACCTCGCCACGCAGCACTAACTCGCAGGCTCATTCTTCAAAAGGCACGCCATCACCCCTACAGGGCTCTGACGGCTTGCAGGCACACGGTTTCAGGTACTCTTTCACTCCCCTCCCGGGGTACTTTTCATCTTTCCCTCACGGTACTTGTCCGCTATCGGTCACCAGGAAGTATTTAGGCTTACCGGGTGGTCCCGGCAGATTCACAGCGAATTCCACGAGCTCGCTGCTACTCGGGAACACCACCAAGACAATGCCATGCGGTTTTCGCGTACGGGACTCTCACCCACTCCGGTCACGCATCCCAACGTGTTCCACTAACCACACACACCATCCCCAGCAGTGTCAGCTACTGGACAGTGGCTCCCACAACACCGCACACACAACACCTGACAGTTTCACCATGCGCACGGTTTAGCCTCTTCCGCTTTCGCTCGCCACTACTCACGGAATCACGGTTGTTTTCTCTTCCTGCGGGTACTGAGATGTTTCACTTCCCCGCGTTCCCTCCACACCGGCTATAGATTCACCGGCGGGTGACACCCCATCACGGGTGCCGGGTTTCCCCATTCGGACACCCTCGGATCACAGCTCGGTTGGCAGCTCCCCGAGGCTTATCGCAGCCTCCCACGTCCTTCATCGGCTCCTGATGCCTAGACATCCACCATGTGCCCTACACAACTTGACCACAAAGATGCTCGCACCCACT